>CAZYRM010000069.1:0-30782 GCA_964649705.1 uncultured Planctomycetia bacterium | reverse complement strand
CCGGGCGGCCGATGTTGTGCCCGACCGGCGTGAGATGGATGTCCGTGCGGCTGCCTCTCAGCCCGTCTCCACCCTGGAAGTACTCGGTCCCCTGGGACCTCGCGGACCGAGACATCTCACGGTCGCCGAGGGCGACGGCGTGGATGTGCACGGGCAGTCCGTCGTTGACCCCGCGTCTCCAGGCCGCAAACCCCGCCATCCGCAGCGCCCGAACGAGCCTCCTGTCGGTCGTGGCGCTCGAGTACGCGGAGGAGCGTATGTCCACGACGCCGCCGCCGTCGTGCGTGCCCGCGCTCGGTCCGTACCCGGGATGGTAGCTGCCCTGACTCAAGGAGAAGCTGGAGGGCCCCCCGAGCGCGCGCATGATGGCCTCCGCTCGCAGGAGCAGCTCGCGCGTGCGGCGATTCACCGTGACTCCGCGGAACGAGACCCGACGGTAGTCGCTCGCGGGCGGACCCCAGTGGGAGAGGCTCAGGACGGAGTCGTCGCCCGTCGTGCGGGAGCCGTCCCGGACGAGCTGCATGAAGTAGGACCAGTTGAAGAACGGCCCCGGATCGGAGAACGACGCGCCCGGAACCTGGCTGTGTCCGAGGAGGTGGTCGCGGTCCCTTGTCACGCCATAGGTCGCGCAGATCCACCTGGTGAGGGCCGCCAGCGCACGGTACTGGGCGTCGGTCCAGGCGTTCCGGTTCATCCAGCCCTCGAGCTCGATCCCGATCGACTGGCGATCGTAGGTGCCGTTGTTCGAATGCCGCGCGGTGTCCCGGTCCCTCACGCACTGGGAGATCGTGCCGTCGAAGGCAATCACGTAGTGCATGCTGCGAGGCGCGCCCGGGCTGGAGTACCAGTTCACGGCGGAAAGGGCGCTCCCCTCGACCGTGTGAAGCACCACGTAGCGGATGGAGCTCCCCGCTCGGCCTGCCGTGTAGTTGCTGGCCGAGGCCGCCCGCCATTGCGTCGATGGGCGGTCCTGGGCGAAGCCCTGTGTGGCGAGGCACGCCACCAGCCCGAGCACCATGGCCGTCGTCGTCAGTCGCTTCGTCATCGTCTTGCTCCGCGGGTTCGACTCTCTCTCCTGCCAGCCGCAACTCTCCTGCCATGGGCGCGAGCAGACGGAGAATCCCCTTCCATCTCGCATTCGGCGCATGGCTCCTTCGCAGAAGACCTTGCGCGGCAGCCACTGACGCCGGATTCCGCAACACCTGAGACTGTAAGTCCTCGCGAGTCTGGCGTCGTAACCCCGTTTCGACTCGTAACGCCCGATCGCCGGTGTCAGGAAGACGAGTCCCCGCTCGCGACAGGGACGTGGAGCGATGGAGGGGACCCGCCTGCGGTAGCGTGGGTAGGCGCGGTGTCCGCGAGCCGCCGGGGGACGAGCGGGAGCCCGGTGGGGAGGGCGATCGCGGCCGCGACATCCTGCGCGAACTGGGCGCTACCGCTCTCGTCGCTGGCGAAGGCGCTCGAGCATGGCCTCGACCTGACCGCGATGCTCCCAGCCAGGGGCCGCCTCCTGGAGGGCCCGCTCGAAGTCCTGCAGGGCGCCGTCCAGCTCTCCCTTGGCCTCGCGCGCGAGGGCGCGGTTCGCGAAGGCCTCGGGAACCGTGGGGTCCAGGTCGATGGCGCGGTCGTAGTCCGCGATGGCGCCGTCGATGTCGCCCTTGGATCGACGCGCGAATCCGCGATTGACGTACGCCATCGTCAGCCCGGAGTCGATGTCGATGGCACGGTCGAAGTCGGAGATCGCCTCGTCCATTTCCCCGCGACTCTCCCGCGCCTGGCCGCGATTGACGAGGGCCTCGACGAGCCTGGGGTGGATGTCGATGGCGTGGCTGAGGTCCGCGATGGCCCCGTCCAGGTCCCCCTGGTCCAGGCGGCGGCTGCCGCGGCACAGAAGGGCCTGTGGATGTCTGGGGCGGATGGCGAGGACCCGTTCGACCCGCTCGTCGTGCTCCCCCCAGTCACCGACATGGGCCAGGAGGAAGTGGAACCACTCGCTGCCGGGCGCCTCCCCGAGCCGCACGAGCGCCTCTTCGCAGACCCGCTGCGCGCGGAGGGCGTCGTTGCCGGCGAAGGCCAGCGCCGCCTCAAGCAGGTCACCGCTCTCTTCATCTCCCGCCGAGACCGGGAGCCCCGCGGCGGCATCGAGAGACTTCCGTGCCTCGATCAGGAGGGCGTTCGCACGGACTTCACGCTGCTTCCCCCGCTCGATGGGCGAAAGGAGCGTAGCCGCCGCGGTGCCCTGCTCCAGCTTCAGAAGGCCCAGGTGGAAGTGCGCGGGGGCGAATCTCGCGTCCAGCCGGATCGCCTCGCGCCAGCAGGCCTCCGCCCTCTCCGGCCAGGCGAGCAGCTTCCAGGTCCTCCCCAGCAGGTAGTGGCCGAGGGCGAGGCGCGGGGCACGGGTCACCGCATGCTCGAACCAGGCCTTGCCCTTCTCCAGGCGGCGCACCAGCTCTTCGTGATTCGCCTCCTTGTCGTAGAGATACCTCGACGCCTCGTCTAGCGCGGGTCGCCCGGCCTCGATCATCCGCATCGCGTCGGCCTCTGCTTCGGCCAGGGCGATCGCCTCCTGCCGCCCCGTGGACTGGATGGCCGCGACGTCGCTCTCCCGCTTCACCCACCCGACGACGGCCCACACGAGGGCCGCGACGGCCACGACGGACAGCCCGGCCACCGGCGCGACCACGCGCCGATGGCGCGCCGCCCTTCGCATCAGCCGCCCGAGCGGCCCGACCTGTCTCGCGGCGATCGTCTCCCCGTCCAGGTACCTCCCCAGGTCCGCCGCGAGTTCCCGCATCGACGGGTATCGACGGGCTGGGTCCTTCTCCAGCGCCTTCAGGCAGATCGCCTCCAGGTCGCGATGGATGTCCGCTCGGAAGCTCGTCGGCGGCACGGGGTCCCTCTCGGCGATGTGGTTGAGCAGGTCTCGCAGGGTGGCTCCTTCGAACGGCATCCGCTCCGTCAGGAGCTGGTACAGCACCGTCCCGAGGGAGAACTGGTCGGTCGCCGGCCCCAGCAGGTGCAGCCTGCCTGTGGCCTGCTCGGGGCTCATGTAGGCGGGTGTCCCGAGCAGGTCCCCGCTCACGGTCAGCGCCCCCGTCGCGAACGTGTCGACCTCCTTGGCCAGGCCGAAGTCGAGCACGTGCGGCTTGTCGTCTCCGTCGATCAGGATGTTGTGGGGCTTGACGTCCCGGTGAATCACTCCCTGCTCGTGGGCGTACGCCAGCGCCTCGGCGACCGCCCTGGTCCACGCGACCGCCTTGGAGGCGGCCACGGGCGTCTTCAGGAGCTCCGAGAGCTGTCGCCCCTCGACGTAGTCGCACGTCAGGAAGTGTTGGCCCTCATGCTCGCCGGTGTCGTGCACCTGCACGATGCCCGGGTGGGAGAGCTTGCCGGCGAGCCTCGCCTCGCGGAGGAACCGCTCCACCCTGCCGCGGTCCTTCTCGCCTTGGGCGAGGATCTGCTTGAGGGCTACGACGCGACGGAGGCGGGTGTCCCACGCCTTCCAGACCATGCCCATCCCGCCGCGGCCCAGCTCTTCGACGAGGCGGTACCGCCCGAAGGCACGCCCCTGATGGGACTCCGAGGAGTCCGGATCGGGGTGCAGGGTCGGCATGTCGGGCGGGAGCGGCGGGGACATGGCGAGGCCATGGTAGCAGGGTGCGTGCGGACGGGTCCAGTGCGGGGCGTGAGGCAGGCTGACTGCGGAGCGGTTGCAATCCTACGCCAGGTGCGGTTAGCATCCCGCTGACCGTTCCACACGAGGAGCCGCCATGCCGCTTCGCCGACTGTCAGTCCTCCTTCTGGTCCTCGGCCTCCCCCCGCTTCTCGGGGAGGAGGACATCGGGCAGCGCTTCGCCGCGGAGCTCGAACGCGCGCGCGGACCGGTCCAGGCGTACCTGGACACCATCGACCGCGCGGAGTTCGACCTCGACGCCTTCTCGAAGTCGTACCCCGAGGACGTCGACTCGCGCGCGGAGTTCGTGCGGGAGGGGATTGGCTTCGACCCGTACCCAGGCGCGCTGCGCGGCGCCGCGGGGTGCTTCCGCGCGCGGTCGGGCAACGGAATCGACAGGGCGCTCCTCCTGGTGGACCTCCTCAGGCGGGCGGGGCACGAGGCTCGGCTCGTCCTCGGCCGTCTGCCGGCCGACGAGGCGACCGCGATCGCGCAGGGCGAGGCGTTCGAGGTCCTGGACCTCGGGGCGGTGTCGTTCGATCTTCCCTACCTGATGGAGGACGCCGCGCACGTGGAGCATCGCGGGGCCTGCGACGCGGCACTCGTGGAGCGGCTCACGGGCCGCTGCGATCGGCTCCAGACGGCCGTGGATGCGGCGCTGGCCGCGCACGCGCCCCCGGGCCGAGCCGGCGCGGTCGTGAAAGAGCTTGCGGAGGACATCCGGGCCCACGCGTGGGTGCGCTGCACGGCGAAAGACGGCTCGACGAGGGACATCGACCCGACATTCGGCGACCCGGAGACCGGGTCCTGTCCCGGCGAACCGACGGACGTCGTGGACGAACCCAGCGAGGACGAGTGGCACCACGTCACCTTTCGAGGAGTCGTGGAGCGCTTCGACGGCAAGCGCGTTCGCGAGGAGGAGGTTTTCGTCCGCGACTTCCGCGCCGCGGACCTCTCCTGCCTCCCGGTGGTCGCCGAGGTCCTTCCCCCCGTCGAGGGCGCTGGTGGGCTCGGAGAGGCGGTCTCGGGCGAGGAGTCGCGCACGCTCGTCCTCCGCGTCGCCGGGGAGACTGAGGGGTCGGGGACGTTCCAACTGATCTCCTCGGGGGAGGCGGGCGGGCCGCTCGGTGGATTGGGCGCCGGCGGGAACAAGAAGGGCGGGGAAGTGGTCTCCGTCGCGGTCGAAGTGCAGGCCTCCCTCGGGCGGAAGAGGGGCGAGGCGGCCCGCCGGTACCTGATGGACCGCCGAGGGCACGCCGCGCGCGCGGCGAAGGACGTCGGCCTGACCGCCTCGGCCGTGGGGCTCGAGGAAGCGACGAAGCGGCTGGACGGGACCTTCCTGAGCTTCGCGGTCGAGGTCGGCGCGCTGAACAAGTCGCACCTGCAGTGGCGGATGTTCCGCAACTCGATCGACACAAGCCGCTCGATCGTGATCCGTGAGGGCAAGGTGGCTTGCGTGAAGCCGCCCGCTGACGAGAGCGCGCGGCTGATCGCCGACGCCTACTTCCACATGGTAGACGGGCTGCGGGAGGCGCGACTCTCCGGGCGATGCTTCGCGGCGGAGCCGAGGATCGTCTGCGTCGTGTTCGAGGGGGGCAGCGAGCGGCTGCGCATCCACATCGACGTGACGCTGGACCGTCCCCGGGTCCTCGAGGGGGACCTCTCGGAACCATGGCGCGGGAACCTGGAGGCGGGGCTGATTTCGGCCGTCGTGGAGGAGGAGCTGTCGCGAGATCCGCTCAACCCGGCCGATCCCGCCTCGTACGGGGCGGCGAGCGCGCTCGAGGCCTCGCTGTCCAAGGGGCCGCCGGCGGTGGTCGCGACCGAGGAGGCCCTGCCGCCCGCGCCGCCCGACGCCGCGGCTCGGCTACGCGCGGCGCTGAAGGCGAAGCGGTTGGCGCTCCTCCCCTCCGAGCAGGCCGCCCAACGGGAATTCGCGTGGTTCGAGCTGGACCCGCGGAGCGGCGAGCTCCGGGCGACGCTCGCAAACGGCCTTCATGACGGGACCGAGTACGGCGAGCTGCAGCGCGAGAACCAGGAGAAGGGGGCCGCCGCTGAGGCGTACGGAAACACGACGAAGCGGGCGATGGGCTGCACGGCCGAGAAACTGAAGGACCTGGCCGCGCTCGTCATCCAGGACGCGGCCATGGGCGGCATGGACGCGATGACGGCCTTCGACGCGATGCGCACGATGATGGCGAAGTGCGCCTACCAGGGAAAGGTCGTGAAGCAGAAGAAGGTCGATAAGCCGGAGAAGATCAAGTTGAAGGACGGGGACCCGCGGACGGGAAAGCAGCACATCGAGGATGGACACGTCCACACGAACAAGCCCGACAAGGGGAAGTGGACCGACGAGGACTGGAAGGCCCGCACGGTGGACACGCTGAAGGCCCCGGACCGCGCGGCGCTGCAGAAGAACGGCTCGTGGATGTTCGAGAAGGACTTCGGGAAGCAGGTCGGATCCAGGAAGGGGGAGGGGTTGAACAAGGTGCGCGTCGTGGTGCTGCCCGACGGTCAGGTCAAGACGTCCTTCCCTGTCGGTGACTTCCACATCACGATCCCGAAGTAGCTCGGGGATTGCGCGAGCTCACTGGCGCTCCTCGCGCGCGAGGCTACTTTCCGATGCGGAAGTCCATCGTGGAGGGAGACTTGTACCGGATCGGCCCGAGTCCGTTCCCGACCCAGCCTCCGTCGGCGAAGGAGATCGAATGAGGATCGTCCGCGGTCCGTTCCGGCGGGCCGGGGCGGTCACCCTCGTCGCAGAGACCATTCCCGTTCTCGTCGACCCAGGCGTGGATCCGATAGCTCCACCCCTTCCGCCCCAGGATGGCCGGAACGACGAGCTCGTAGGTGCCGTCCTCCTTCACGGCGCTCACCACGTACACAGCCGAGGCCCCGTCGGGCTTCCGGTCCTCGATGAGGAGCATCGCCACGTACACGGGGGCCTTCGTTTGCTCCTCGACCTCCACCTTCCCGCGGAGGGTCAGGTCGAGTTCGGGCTTTTCGAGACCGACGACCTCCACGGCCTTCAAGAGCGGCTTCGGGCCGCGCTCCACCCACTCCTTTGTGGTGTGCTCCCCGAAGATCGCCACCCGACGCCCTTCGAGCGGATCCAGCACGGCGGCGTCACCCTCGACGTCGAACTCGCCAAGCCGCCAACCCGTGGTCTCGCCGCCGATCGCCGCTCCGACGCGTTCGAGCATGCCCCTCTCCCACCCCAATCGCGGCTCCTCCGCGAACCCCATCGCCGAGAGGATGAAGAGGATGGCGAGCGTTGACAGGATCTTCATGAGGACTCCTCCATCGAAAGCAGGGCCGAGTCGCTTGGATGCTCGTATCGCCGCATGGGTTCCCGGGGATCCCGGTTCTGTGCCCTCGCAGAGGGCGAATCCTCGTCAGGATACCAGATGCCGGGCCTTCGCAGGGGAGTCTGGCGGAACCGGGGCGTCCTATTTCGGGCGGCGCAGCTCGGCGAGGGACCTCTCGATCTGGTCGCGGGAGGCCCATCCCGCGGGAGCGACCTGCAACGCCTTCTCAAGCCTCTTTCCCGCAGCCTCCCGTTCGCCGAGCGCGAGGTGCGTCAGGCCGCAGTTTGCGTTCGCCTCCGGCGACTCCGGCGCCACTTCGCAGGCCGCCTCGTAGTCGGCCAGCGCCCCGCGGGAGTCGCCCAGCGCCGACTTCGCGTTGCCGCGGGAGAGGAGCGAGCGCAGGTCCCGTGCGTTCCTCGCAAGGACGGCGTTCAGGTCGACGATCGCGCCCTCGTTGTCCCCCGCGCCCGCGCGGAGCGCCCCGCGCGTCCCCAGCGCCGCGAGGTTGTCGGGCTCCCGCTTCACCGCCTCGTCGCAGTCCGCGAGCGCGCCCTTCATGTCCCCGGTCTGCGATCGCACGATCGCCCTATTCCGCCAGGCCTCCACCCAGGCTGGGTTCGCCCGGATCGCCTGATCGTAGTCCGCGATCGCCCCCTTCGAGTCCCCGCTGATCGCCTTCAGCCCTCCCCGTGCCGTGAGCGCCATGGCGCTGTCGGGTCGCAGGCGCACGGCCTCCTCGATGTCCGCGAGCGCCCCGCCGAGGTCTCCCTGGCGCGCGCGGTGCGCCCCGCGGTTCAACCAGGCGTCGAAGAACGAGGCGTCCCGTTCGATCGCGGCGTCGAAGTCCGCCCTCGCCCCCGCCAGGTCTCCGAGTCTCGCCCGCACCATGCCCCGGTTGGCGAGCGAGACGGCGTGCGACGGATCGCACTCGACCGCGCGGTCCAGGTCCGCAAGAGCCGCCGCGTCGTCGCCTCTCCTCGAGTGGCACCCCGCGCGACCGCAGAGCGCGGCGGGGCTCCGAGGGGCGATCCGGATCGCCGCCTGGAAGTCCGCGAGCGCGCCCTCGAGGTCCCTGAGCTCCAGCTTCGCGGTCCCCCGGTTGATGAACGCCTCGAGGCTCCGTGGATCGAGGCCGAGCGCCGTATCGCCGTCGGCGAGGGCGTTCCGAGCGCCCCCCTTCTGCAACCAGAGCTCCGCCCGGCTGACGTACGCAGGCGCATAGGAGGGATTTGCCCCGATCGCCGAATCGAGGTCCGCGAGGGCGCCCTCGTGGTCCCCCCGAGATGCCCGGACCTGCGCGCGGCCCACGAGCGCGGGGGCGTGCAGGGGATCGATGGTCAGCGCGGCCTCGAAATCCGCGAGTGCCGCGGTCTGATCGCCGTTCCTCAGCCGCAGGTCGGCCCGATTCGCGTACGCGGTCGCAAACCGCGGCGAGACGCGGATCGCCTCGTCGTAGTCGGCCAGCGCCCCGGCCCGGTCCCCGCCCTCCCCGCGCATGTGCGCGCGGCAGAAGAGCGCCAGGGCGAACTTCGGTCGGATCGCGATCGCCTGGTCGAACGAGTCGTCCGGTCCGGCCCTGTGCTCCCCCCACACGCGCGCGATCCCGCGCAGCCACAGGAGGTCCTCGCGACCGGAGGCCCGCCCGTAGAGGGAGAGGCCCTCGTCCACGATCCGGACGAGGCGGTTCTCGTCCCTCGCCGCGTACGCCGCCATCGCCTGCGCGGCCCGTCGCTGGACGTCGTCCTCGAGGCCGCTGCCGTCGTCGAGGGCGGCCTGGAGCTCCTCCCCGGCCGACTTCGCCCACTCCCTCGCGTGCGGGACGCCCAAGTCATGCTGGGCGCTCGGTCCGGTGAGGGTCGCGAGGAAGGCCCGCTCGAAGAACATCCGCCCGAGGCGGTAGTGCGACGGAGCGAAGCGCGCGTCGATCGAGAGGGCCCGGCGGTACGACGCCTCGGCGCGGTCGTCCCACCCTCGGACCTCCCAGCCGAGCCCCATCAAGTGGTGCGCGGGCGCGAGGTCCGGGCAGAGCCCGATCGCCTTCTCGATCAGCGCCTGCGCCGCCGTGACGCGATCGAGCACCTCTTCCATGCCGGCGTCGCGGTCGTAGAACGTCAACTGGACCTGCGTGTACGCGGCGCGGGCCTGCTCGATCAGCGAGAGGGCCTCCGCCTGCCTTTGCTCCCGCCCCTCGGCGGCGCGGCGGCCGGCGTCGGCCTCCCCCGCAATCCGCGCCATGTCGCCGCGGTCGTGGAGGACGACCCAGAGGACGGCCCCCAGGATCGCCGCGAGCACCGACGGGACGACGACCGCGCGGCGCTTGACGGCGCGGCGCCAGGCCCGCTCGATCCACGGCGTGGGGCGGGAGAGGATCGGCTCGCCGTCGATCCAGCGCCCGAGGTCCGCGGCGAGCTCCGCCCCGTCCGCGAAGCGGCGCGTCGGGTCCTTCTCGAGGCAGCGCATCGTGATCGTCTCGAGGTCGCGATGGACGCGGGCGTTCACGCGGGAGGGGGGCGCGGGGTCCGTGGAGAGGATGGCGAAGATCGCCTCGATCCCCTCCCCTTCGAACGGCAGCGTTCCGGTGAGGGCGCGGTAGAGGAGGACGCCGAAGCTGAAGACGTCGCTCCGCGGGCCCGCTAGGCCCCCGCCGGCCTGCTCGGGCGACATGTAGCGCGGCGTACCGATGACGGCGCCGCTCACGGTCAGGTCCTCGCCCAGCTCGGTCGCCGAGAGCTCCTTGGCGAGGCCGAAGTCCAGGAGCATCGCGCGTCCCTGCGAGTCGACCATGACGTTGGAGGGTTTCACGTCGCGATGAATGATGCCCTGGGCGTGGGCGTATCCGAGGGCCTGGGCGACCTGGGCGAGGACCTCGATCCGGCGGCGCAACGGGAAGCAGGCCCAGGACTCGTCTCCGCGGAGGAGGTCCTCCAGCGCCCTCCCGTCGAGGAGGTCCATGGTGTAATAGGCGCGCCCGTCGCACTCGCCGACGTCGTGGATGGCGACGATGCCGGGGTGGTGCAGGCGGGCCGCGGAGCGGGCCTCGCGCAGGAGCCGGGCGGCGGCCTTCTCGTCGAGGTGCCCTCCGGAGGAGGAGAGCATCTTGAGGGCGACCGTGCGGTTGAGCTGGGTGTCCCAGGCCTCGTGGACGACGCCCATCCCCCCGCGACCGAGCTCGCGACGGAGGAGGTAGCGGCCGAAGCGCTGGCCGTCGGCGGGCTGCGGACGAGCGGAGGGGACGTCGAGGTGCGCCCCCGCGAGGACGGGCCGGAGCGCCCCCCCGCACAGGGGGCAGGCCGCCTGTCGCGCGGCCTCCCGGGCCAGGGGCGGGTAGACGCGGCCGCACGGCGCGCACAGGAGGCGGTCCACCCGCTCCGTGCCCGGGACCGGCGCGTCGCACGGGATCGTGGGCTCGGCGGGGTCGCGGATCGTCGGGTCCTGGGATTCGGCCCGGTCCATGGGGAGCCTGTTTGCTGAAGCGGTGCGCCGATTGTCCACTCCGGGAGGCGGAAGCTCAAGCCGCGAGATTGCGCAGGCGTGCCTCCCGCGCGGCCCAGCTCTAGGAACCGTCCATCGTCTGGCGTCGAGGCGCTCGCGAGGCCGCCGGTCCTGCGCCGCCGTCGGGGAGGGGGCGGGGCGGGATTCCCGTGCGTCGCGGCGCGTGGTAGGCTCGTGGCCGATGGGACGCCTCGCCCTCTGCGTGTGTCTCGCCGCCTCCGTCGCGCTCGCCGACGCCGACGAGCTCGTCCGCCGCGCCCAGGTCCGGCTCGACCATGGAAACCCCGACGGCGCCCGCGCGCTGCTGGAGCAGGCCGTCGCCGAAGACCCGACGAACGGCCCGGCGCTCGCCACGCTCGCGCACGTTGACCAGGGTCACTTCATCGCCTGGCAGCTTCGCTATCTCGAAACCGGGCGGCCCCTCGAGGCCGGACGCGTCCACGACGCGCTCGCTACGCTTCACTTCGCCCTTGTCCGCCTCGATCCCGACGCGTGCGCCAGAACGGAGCGCGCCGCCCTCGCCTCCGATGACTCCGAGGCTGACGCCGCAGGTCCCTGCCTGCGTTGGCGACTCCCCGAGCGCCTCCTCCCGCCGGTTCCCCCCGCCGGGCCCCTCCGCACGGAGGCGTTCGGCTCCCCGACACAGTTGTGGGGCGACGCGCTACGGCGCATACGCGCGCGCTTCGAGCAGGAGAAGCTCGATGACGCCACCGCCTGGGCGCTGCTCGCGCGCCTCCTTTGGATCCCTGCCGACCCCGAGGGCGCCCGGTCGGCCCTCGCACGGGCGAACCCCTCCTCCTTCGAGGAGCTCGTCGCGTGCGCCTCGTGCGAAACGATCGCCTCCGAGGACGCCTATGGCTGGTGGAGGAAGCGTGGTGCTTCGCTCCTGACGACCCTCGCGGCGGAACCGAGCAAGGGACGGGATCCCGAGATCGCGCAGCTCCTCGCCTGGGCCTGCGGCCAACTGGGGGACCACCGCGATCTCACGGGCCTGGCGGAGGCCCTCGCGGCGCTCGCCGCCGTGTCGCCTCTCGGAGAGGGTGGGACGCCGCAGGTTTCCATCGGCTGGATCACCGACCAGTGGCGCCCCGACGAGGCGTACGCCGCCCTGCGCGAGGTCCGCGGCCCCGGCGTGGCGTGGTTGCGCGCCAGGCTCCTCCTGGAGATGAAGCAGGGCGACCTCGCCTTCGACGAGCTGCATGAGGCCGCCCGCACCGGTCCCGCGTTCTGGCCCCTCGCGGCCGAGCTTCGCGCCGTCTGCCTGCAGCAGGAGCGCCTCGCCGAATCCGTCGACGCCTCCAAGGCGCTTCTCGAGGCGATCATCGGCGGGCAGGCGACGTCGGCGCGCAACACGGCGGCCGAGGTCATCTCCATGCTCGCCGCCCGTGGGCGCCGCGAGGAGGCCCGGGAGGCCGCTCGCCGGGCCTTTGCCTCGCCGTGCGGGGACGAGCTGATCGGGGAGCTCGTCCGGTGCTCCTCCGCATGGGCCGACGACCCCGCATTGGTCGAGACCTTCCTCGCCCGTCTCCGCGAGTGGCGGCCGCCACGCGAGTGGGACGCCGTCTCCGCCGCAGGGCTCGCCATCGAGCTCGGCCACGCGGACGACGGCATGCGCGCGCTCGATCGCATCTCGGCCGACATCGAGGACCCCACGTTCGGCGGGCGGCGCGCCGAGGCCTGCATCTGGAACCCCGAGCGAGAGACCGCTCTCGCGTGGCTCCGCGCCTTCGCCGCGCAGGCGCGCCTGTCGAACCGTCAGGACGCCGTCCTCCGCGCGTCCCCGCAGCCGCGTCCGCCGGACACCGCGCCGCAGGACGTCTACGTGCGCGCGCGCTTCACGCTCGATGCGGACCCCGCGTTCCGCGCCCTCCCAGGCGCGGCCTATGTCCTTTCGCTGCTGTATGACCGGCGCCGCGAGTGGGACGTGGTCCACCGCCTGCGGAAGGAGGCGTACGCCTCCGGCTACCGGTGCCGAGGCCTGCTGATCGACCTGGCGGAGGAGGGAGAGGACGTCCTCCGCGAGCTGTCCTCGCTGGACCCCGCGGCGGCAGCGATGGAGCGCGCCCTGCGCGCGGGGGATCCAGATTCCCTCCGCGCGTTCCTGGAGCGGGACGACGCGGGCCCCTTTGAGCGGGCGCTCGCTGTCCAGATCCTGCGTCAGGGCGGGGACGAAGACGAGGAGGCGGTCGGCCCCGCCGAGGAGGCGCGGCGCGTGTGGGAGACGATGCAGACGACACCGATGAAGGTGCTGATCGCGCGCGCACGGCCGCGCGAGGTCCCTCGCCCCGGCAACCTCGCCGAACTGGTGAAGATGCTCGACGAGGTGGGGGGCTGGGACTCGGACCTCCTCGCCCTGGCCGTCTCCGCGGTGAGCGAGCACGGCGCCCCGGCCGCCCGGACACTCCTGGAGTCGAAGTCCGGCTACGCCGTCGCGAGCGAACTCGCGGAGACCGAGTCCGTGCCGATCGAGGCATTCCTGGTCGAAGTGCGGCGCCAGGGCTCGCTCCACCCCCTCGATCTGAGGTGGGCGGAGACCGTCGCCAACGCGCTCGACCAGCGCGACCTCCTGCCCGACCCGACGGTGGAGGAGGCCTACGCGGCCGCGGAGACTCGGTCGCCGCGGGCTGCGCGGCTCGCCATCGGGACCGCGCAGGACGAGGCGGAGGCGGACGCCGCGATCGCGAAGTGCCTGGCGATGCACGCCGGCGAGCCGCCTGCCGTCGTCGTGGCCGCCCTCGGCCCTTCGCTGAAGGGTCCGGAGTTCGTTCGCGCCCGCGTGCTCGTGGCGCTGGAGCGCCTGTGCCGCGACGATCGCGACCTCGAGGCCCTCTCGCTCGAGGCCTGCCACTTCGGCGAGAGCGCCGCCTCGGAGGCGCTCGACGCGCGGCTCGCGAAGAGCGCCGACCCGCGCGTTCGCTACCAGGCCATGGGCCGGCACCGTCATCGCCACCCGGGGCCCCGCGACCCCGAGGCCTCTGCCGCGCTCGCGCGGGAGACGTGCTGGTCCGACGCGCAGGCGTGCGGTCTCTGGGCGCTTGCGGTCGTCGACGCGGGCGAGGCGGGGCGCACCGACATCGCGGCGGAGGGGCTGGAGGCGATGTGGAATCGGGGACTGCGGCAAGAACGGGTGCGCATGCCGCCTGGATACCTCTTCGATCCGGTCATGAACCTCGTCTCGAACAAGGGACTCCCGTCGCTGGTGGTCGAGCGCGCCTGCGCGCCCGACCCGCCCGCGTGGGCCCTCTGGTTCGTAGCGCATGGGGCCATGGGCGTCCCGGCGAGTGACGACAAGCGGATCGCGGCGTCGGTGGTTGCGGCCGAGCGTGGGTTCGCGACCGAGTATGGTTGGGGAGATCATCTGCGCCGCCTGGATGGCGATGCCCTGCGCAGGGAATGGCACCGCTTCCTGGCTCTGACGCCTGCGGGCGTATCGACCTACAAGGACTGGGCTGCGGTGCACACGGCGTTCAGGTGCGTCTCTTCGGCCGGCCGGTCGGAGGAGGCACTCGCACTGGTCGATACCTGGGCCGAACGCTGCGGCTGGCTGACGGCGAAGGAGAGGGGAGTGACCTCCAGGTTCGAGATCTCTCGGGTCTTTGGGAAGCCAGTGACCCTCCCCCGGCAGTTCCGTCGCGACGAGGATTTCGCGGACAGCACGATGCCTCCGGAGGTCGCCGCCGCGCAGGTCCTCTGGAACCTGGGCCTTCTCGATGCCGCGTGGGAGCGCTTGGGCCGCGCCCTCGAACGCACGCTCTCGCCGCAGGCGCGCCGCGACTGTCTCCTCGCGATGTACGCCTTCTCGGACGAGCCGGTGAACAACAGGCCGCGCACCGCGGACGAGGCGTCCCTGCGGTCGGTGAACGCCTGCAAGGCCCTCCTGGCGCTCGTCGAGGGGCCGTGCCCGCCCGACCTGTGCGAGTGCGCGCGGGTCCGGCTTGTGGACCTCTGGGAACGGATCGCCTCCGCTCGAACCGCGTTCGTGGAGGCGCTCCTGCGCGAGCACCCGGGCGAGGCGGCGCCCGCGGCGACGGCGAACCGCTGGGAGGCGCTCCTCGCGAGCGACGCCGTGGCCGCTCGTGCGCGGGCCGAGGCGGAACTGCGCGCGTTGGGGCTCACCGCGCTGCCGCTCCTGCGCGCGCTGCGGGACTCGTCCGACCCGGAGGTGCAATCGCGCGCGGAGTCGGTCCTCGAGGATCTCGCCGCGCCGTAGCGCCTGCAGCGCCGCCGCGACCTGCGTCGCGAGGTCGCGCGCCGCCCGGCTTCAGCGAACGTCGCGGCGGACGGAGCGCGGCAGGCGATCGAGGACCGGCAAGACGCCGAACGCCTGGCGATCCGGCAGCCACAGCGCGCCCTCGACAGCCGCGTCCGTGAGCGATCCGTCGTCGACCCAGCGGGAGAAGACGGCCGGATCCTCCGCAATCACGACGAAGTCGGGTTTCTTCGGCAGTGCGTCTTCGACGCGGATGCGCTGCCGAGAGACATACAGCGCGAAATCGCCGCCGCCCGTCTTCACGCCGATGGCGTGTTTGCGCTCGCCGATGTCCTTCTGTGCGCGCGGACTCTTCTCCACGCCGGCCGCGAGCCTCTTCATCGCGGCGACCGCCGCGTTGCGCACGGCGACGAACTTCCTGGAGACCTTCAGCTTGGGGGGCTTCGGCGTCTCGAAGCTGACGTCCGAGGCGAGGAGCGGCTGCTTGGCGAGCTGCCTGGCCGTGAGCTCCTTCGCCGGGACCCAGAACACGTCGCGGATCGAGCCGATGCGATCGTTCTCGAAGACGAGCTTGAGCTCGACGCCCTTGACGAAGATGCCCGGCCTCGGGAGGCCGGTCGTCGTGCGCAGACGGCTCGGCATGAACGACGCAGCGGGCGCGTCCCGCGCGACGTCGACGTAGCCGCGGCAGAAGGGCGCGTCGCCGATGAACGAGGCCGACGGGAAGATCGTGATCGGCGCCGTCGCGGCGAGGATGCCACGGTGCGGCAGGGTCACCTCCTGCATTTCGCAGAAGTTGCACGCCGGGCAGTGCCATGTCGCGGCCGGGACCATCACCTGGCGGCAGGTGGGGCAGCGCGCACCGATGAGCCTCCCCTCCCGCAGAGCCAGGAAGAACCGCGAGTGCTCTCCGTAGGTCTGCTTGTAGAACGTCGTCATGTGCGTGGCGAACTGGAGGTACGTCCGCCCGTCCTTGCCCTGAAGCTCGCTCGTCCCCCTGGGGATGTTGAAATCGAGCGGGAGAATCGGCTGCTCTTTCACTTTACGCCCTCCTTACCAAGCTCCAACACCATCGCGCCGCCGAAGACGGCGTTGATCGCGCCCGTGCCGTGGATGAGGCCCAGCTCCATCTGCCGGTTGATCATCTCGCGGCGGAGCGACCACATCGAGAACATGTTCGACCCGCCGACGAAGTGGCCTCCGAAGATGAGGCCGCCCGACGGGTTGATGAGCACCTGCCCCTTCTTCGGACGCTCGGTGTCCTTGAGCGTGCGGATGTCGGCCATGATGCCGTCGTCGATGAGCTTGCGCGTCTTGCCGACCTCGACGAAGCCGAGCTCGCCCATCGTGATCATGAGCTGCGCCACGAAGGCGTCGTGCAGCTCGACGATCTGGATGTCGGACGGCTTGACCCCGGCCATGGCATACGCGCGCTCCGCGGCGAGCCTGTCGCTCACGATGCGGTCGAGCGGCTTGTAGTAGCTCCCGCGGCCGGTCGCGTAGGCCTCGTTCGCCGCGCCCACGCCCTTCACCCAGATGGGCGGCTTCCCGGTGCGCTCTGCGATCTCCGTCGCCTTCTTCTCCGACGCGAAGATGAGGCCGCCGCACCCCTCGGTGTACATGCACGCCTCGAGCAGACGTAGGAACGGGGCGATGATCCAGCGCGAGGCCATCACCTGCTCGGCGGTCACCGTCTCGTCCCGGCGCTGCGCGTACGGGTTGCGGTTCCCCTGGCGACAGAGCATCTCGACGATCCTTGCGCGGACGGTCGAGTCGCCGATGTCGTTCGGGTAGCTGTCGTTGTACCCCATGCACATCTGCATGTACGAGTCGCTCGCCGTCGCGCCGAGCGGATACTCGTAGAAGGGGTCCCAGCTCTTCGCGATCGTGTCGATCACCATCGGGGTCGCCGACTGCGAGCGCGGGTCGAAGCAGTCGGTCGCCTTCTCGCCGCCGATGCAGAGCACCGTCTCGGAGACGCCGCTCGCGACCTCCATGTACGCCGTGCGCATCGCGTAGAAGCCCGTCGCCCCGCCGCTTGTCACACGCGTGCCAGGCTTGTTGGCCATGCCGATGATCCCGGTCAGGCTGCTCTCCGGTATCGCCTGGTGCTCGAAGATGTCGTTGTAGATGCCGAAGACGACCGAGTCGATCTCCTCGGTCTTCATCTTGGCGTCATCGAGCGTCCGCCGGGCGGCCATCTGGAACAGCTCCCAGTAGGTGGCCTCGACCCAACGGCTGCGGCATTCGGTGATGCCGGCGCCCACGATTCCAACCCTGCGCATCGGTCCTCCTCATCGTCAGTGCAGCGCTCTGGGCACCAGCGGCCCGCGCTGACGGCAGCCGTCACGGGGCGAACGGCGACCGGGCCGAAGGGTACCATGAGCCTGGGGTTGGAAGTCCAGAAACACTGGGCCTTCCGGCTGGTGCATGGTCCTCGTCGGGAGATTTCGGTTGGATGCACGGAGCTTCGTCACGTCTGCTCACTCCGGATCGAGGGTACCGGCTTCCCATTGCCTGCTTGAACTCCCTCACCCGCACGGCTGCGCCCGGTGGCAGGGGCAGAACTCCCCAGGAATGCCCGGCCGCCCCTCTGACGCCGGGCTATACTCTGGTTTGTGGGTGCACCGCGCTTCTCGGAACGGAAGGAGGTGGAGTCGACACGTAGACGAGATGCCTGAAGAGAGTGGACAAGCGGCTGAGCAATGGAAGGCGGTCCAGTCTCGGGGGCCATCGCGGAGCTTCAGTGAGACAGGATGGGTCCGCGAGGGAGTAGCGCCTTTCCTCATTCATTCCATTCATCCCTATCGTACCCGTCCTGAGTCGTGCGAGTGAACCGGCCTCCTCGCGATTGATCTCCAGGGACCTCACGTCCGCCGTTGCCCGGCTCCTCCGTCCCTCGGGCACCCGCCTGTACCGCCGCGAGCGCGGCGGGGCGTATCCCGTTCAGGCGTCGTGCGGTACGTCCACCCCTCGGGGATCGCCTTCGGCGCAGGTCTGCCCGCATGTCGCGAGGCGGCTCCGGAGGCGATCCGCCCCGAGGAGGCTCCCAGTGGACGGAGGCCGTCATGAAGCCCTGCACCAGGCTCCGTGGGTTCACGCTGATCGAGCTGCTCGTGGTCATCGTCGTCATTGGCGTGCTCGCAGCCATTCTGCTTCCGATCCTGAGTGCGGCGCGCAAGCGGGCGCGCGAGCGCAACGCCGCCCAGGAGGCATCGAAGGCAGGGCCGGCCGCTCTCGCGAGTCCTCCGGCCGCTCCGCAGGGTCAGGAGGCTCGGCAGCCCCTGGCCATCATCAAGAGCTTTGAGGCCACGGTCTCGCTCACGCCGCAGCTCAGCGTCGGGACCGCCGACCCCGAGTCCATCTACACCGCGGCCATGGCCGCCAGGTTCCAGGCCTTCAACCCCGCCGGGACGGGTGACTGCGAGGTCCAGTTGCCCCTCCCGCCGCAGATCATCTCCCTGGGTGAGGTTGCTGTCCTGGTCGCCGGCGTGCCCAGCGAGCTCGTCTCGATCCGAGGTGACAGGCTCGTCTGGACCGGCCCGCTTCCCGCGG
This sequence comes from uncultured Planctomycetia bacterium, assembly GCA_964649705.1. Classification (GTDB taxonomy): domain Bacteria; phylum Planctomycetota; class MHYJ01; order WSZJ01; family CAZYRM01; genus CAZYRM01. Next base: position 12,544 of record CAZYRM010000069.1, on the reverse strand, counting down.
AACCCACCCCCATGTCGATCGCCTACTCGGCCGTCGGGAAGGGCCTGTACGGTCTCCAGACCCCTCCCAGCGGCATCCTCGACATCTTTCACGTGGACCTCACGGCCGTCGGTTCCGACGTGCGGATGCTGGAGCTGTCGCTGCAGCCCACCCGCTACGCCCGCGAGGGTGGCAAGACGGTCTACACCTGGCAGTACCAGCGGCTGCTCTTCGGCCGGCCCATCGTCGTGGACGTCCTGGGCATCGCGCCGATCGACCGACTGGGCGAGTTGACCTGGCTGGGCCCGTTGAGCGTGGTCCTTCTCGGCCTCCTGATCGGCCTGTTCGCACGGGCCTGGCCCGTCGCCAACTGCGACCGCTGGACGCTGCTCCTGATCATCGGCACGTTCACCGGGGCCTATCCGCTGATGTACTTCGCGCAGGAGTTCATTCCGATCGGAGCCGCCGTGTTCGCCTCGGCCGGCCTGGTGCTGCTCGTGCTCGCCGTCTTCTCGGTGGCCCGGATGGGGTTCGGCGTGGGGATCGGCGGCGTGGTCCTGCCGGCCGCCGCGATCTACGCCGTGACGCTGCTCGCCTCGATGCACACCCGACTGCAGGGCATCCTCATCACGAGCGGTGCGCTCGCCCTGTTCGTCATCGTGATGCTCCTGATGCCGCGGCTGAAGGCGCCGTTGCCTGGAGCCGTTCCGATGGAACAGGCTTAGGACCGGGCCGAGGCTCTGAGGCGTCAGGTCCCAACGCCAGGAGGGCGTGCGGTCCGACTTGCCGTCGGCGGCGGCGAGCGGCTAGGATTCCCCATGGCGCGAAGCGCTCGCCCTCCTGGGACGGTGCAGGGAGCGGAGATGGACAAGCAACCTGTGCCGCCTAGTCAACGGCATCCGGCTGCACACGGATCCCGGCTGGAGCTTCGATCACGGGACGCGGTTCGACCTCTTGACATTCCACGACGCGCTTCTCAGTGTCGGATCGGGCCCGATGACGGGCGTGAAGGCCCTCACGAAGGTCCGCCTCGGCGTCTCGTGAGGTCCGGCGTACGCTCAAGGGATGATCGCCTGGAGCGCCCGCAGGAGGGCCTCCACGTCCGCGGCGGTCGTGTAGATCGCCGCGGAGACCCGCACGAAGACCCTCCCCTTGTGCGTCGTGACGGGCACCTCGATCCGGTGGCGCTCGAAGAGGGTCCTGCGCAAGAGCTCGGGGTCGCCGTGAGGGACCTGGAGCGGCGCCATCTGGGCGATGTCCTCGGGCCGCGCGAGGGGCTCCCCTCCGAAGCGGTCGGTGCAGGCCTCCATCGCCTGGACCGCGAGTCGGTGCGCCCCCTCGCGACGCTCCCGCCAGCGGACTCCCGACAGGAACTCCAGGGCCGCGGGTACGCTCAGGAAGGCCGACAGGTCCCTCGTCCCCTGCCATTGGAGGCGGCGCTCCAGGCGGGTGGACCCCGTGAAGGCCTCGAAGCCCGTGTGCCCGCCGGTCCCGTCGCTGTAGCCCCAGCTCACGGCGGGCGCATCGAGGAGGGCATGGTGCTCGGGGCGCGCATGAAGGAAGGCCGAGCCCTTCGGGGCGCACATCCACTTGTGGCAGTTGCCCGTGTAGAAGTCCGCCCCCAGGGCGTCGAGGTCCAGGTCGATCTGCCCGGGGGCATGGGCGCCGTCGATGAGAGTGAGTATGCCCGCCTTCCTGGCCCGAGCACAGACCTCCGCGATGGGAAAGAGGAGCGCGGTCGTGGACGTGATGTGGCTGAGGAAGATCAGCCGCGTGCGGCCGGTGACGCCGTTCCAGACCCTGTCGGTGAACTCGGAGGCGCGGAACGGGAGCGGAATCTCGGTCCGAACGACCCGCGCCCCCGTCCGGGCCGCCACGAAGTCCCATGTGTTGTCGCAGGCGCCGTACTCGTGGTCCGTCGTGAGGACCTCCTCCCCTTCCGCGAATCGCAGCGAGCGTGCGACCGTGTTGACGGCGTGGGTGGCATTGGGCACGAAGCTCAGGTGCTCGGGGTTCGCGCCGAGGAACGCCCCGAGGCTCCCCCTCGCCTCCGCCAGGAGGTCCGCCGAACGGCGGGCCAGGAACTCGACGGGGTTCCGCTCCATCTCCCGCTGCCAGCCCTGGAGGGCGTCCAGGACCTGTCGCGGGCACGCGCCGAACGAGCCGTGGTTCAGGAAGACGACTCCCGGGTCGAGGAGGAACTGGTCGCGGAGGTTCATGCCGGCCTCGCATCCTGCCTGGGTCACGGGACGAGTCCCCTCATCGTACGACGAGCTCCCCCGCTCGTTCCACGAGTTCCCAGGTCGGCGCTCTTGATCCCCGCGGCGATCGTCGATACCTTGGCTGTGCTGTGGCCCATGGAGGCATGCTCGTCCGATGCCGGTGTACGTCTATGAGTGCTCGAACTCGAAGTGCCCGAACGCGGGCGAGTTCGAGGTGTTCCAGCACATGAAGGACGCTTCGCTCAAGTCCTGCCCCGAGTGCAAGCGGGCCGTGCGGAAGGTGATCGTCCCCGTCGCAATCTGCTCGCCAAAGGGGAACACCGAGCTCCGCGACATGGGGTTCACGAAGCTCGTGCGCCGCGACAAGGGGGTGTACGAGAACGTCACCGCGACCGGCGACGAGAGTCGGTATTGGGATGCGGACAAGCCCGAGACGGCCCCCCACCTGAAGAAGAAGATCAGCGACTAGGCCGGTGACGCTACTGAGCGCGACGGGGGAAGATGTCTCGGTGGCGGTGGCGTGCTGAAATCGTGCTCGTGCTCGTACTCGTGCTCGGCTTGATCGCATGCGATCGAGCCGAGTACGAGCACGAGCACGAGTACGAGCACGAGTACGAGCACGAGTACGAGCACGAGTACGAGCACGAGCACGATTTCAGCACGCCACCGACCCGGATGGATGGTCGAATGGGAGAGCAGATGGACCCCGCCAGGCCGCTCACGGCGAAGTCGATCATCAGCCAGGTCGTGAGGCCCGGTTGCGAGCAGGCCTTCGAGGTCTGGCTCCACGAAATCGCCCAGCTCACCGCGAAGGCCCCCGGCCACCAGTCCGTCACGATCCTCCGCCCCCCACAGGGCGGCCGGGAGTACACCGTCGTCCTCCACTTCGACCGCCAGGAGAACCTCGATCTCTGGCTGAAGACGGACACCCGCCGGGAGTGGGTCGAGCGAGGGGCCCTCCTCACCGAGGTCCCGGAGCGCCGCGCCGAGATGAGCGGCCTCGAGCACTGGTTCACGCTGCCCGGGAGACCCGAGCCCCTCCGCCCCCCCAGGTCCAAGATGGCGCTCCTGACCATCCTCGCCGTGTATCCGACGATCCTGACCATCACCCACGGGCTCGCGCCGGTCCTGCGGCGACTTCCGCCTCTCCTCGCCCCCCTCCTCGTGACCGTCTGCCTCACGCTCCTTCTGACGTATGTCCTGATGCCCAACGTGACCAGGCTGTTCCACGGGTGGCTCTATCCCGACGCCGCGAGAGGATGATCCCATGCGACGCCTTGGCCCCGTCATCGCCCTCGTCCTCGCCTCCCTCGCGCTCCTCGCGGACGACAAGGACGCCGCGAAGAAGCGAATCGAGGCAAAGAAGCGCTCCGTCGACGCCGACCAGGCCGAGAAGCGCGTCGCTCTCGCCGACTGGTGCGCCGACAAGGGCCTCCTCAAGGAGGCGCGCGAGGAGTACGACAAGGCGATCGCCCTCGTCGGCGGAAGCGAGAAGTGGACCCGCGACCGCGACAACCTCGGGTCGCGCCGCACCAGGAAGAACCGCCCCGACGAGGCCGTGGACCGTGCCGAGTGCGAGAAGTCGAGGCGGAAGCTCTCAGAGGCCTACTCGAAGCTCTACGGCGAGCTCGCCGCGCAGGCCAGAGAGGCCGGCCTCGACGACCTCGCCGGCGAGCTGCAGGCGCTGGCCAGCGGCGCCGCGCCGCCGCCCGGCGACGGCCCCCCCAAGAACGGCAAGAAGGGGCCGCCTCCCGCCCCCTGCACCCCCGAGCAGGTCGCGGAGAGGATCAACTGGTATCGCCAGCTCGCCGGCCTCCCGGCCGTCACGCTCGACGAGCGGCTCTCGTGGGGCGCCCAGGGCCATGCGAACTACCTTCACGTGAACAGGATCAAGTCCGGGACCGACCTCCACACCGAGATCGACATCTTCCCCGGCTACTCCATCGAGGGGAACGACTCGGCGAAGGTCTCCGAGATTTGCTGGGGCGCCTCCGCCAACGCCGTCGACGGGCTGATGTCCGGGCTGTTCCACAGGATCCCGGTGCTCCGTCCCGCGCTGGAGCGGATCGGCGTCGGTCTGCTCGAGAGGCAGGTCACCGTGATCGACCTCAAGTCGGGCGTGACCCAATCCGAGGCCGAGCGCGTCGTCGTCTTCCCCGTGCCCGACCAGACCGGAGTGCCGACGGGCTTCGCGGGAGAGACGCCCGACCCCCTCCCGCCCGGCTCGCCGCGCGACGCGGGTCACCCCGTCACGCTCACGCAGTACGACCCTGGGCACAGGATCACCGAGGCGACAGCGACCCTCGTCGACGGGAGGGGGAAGCCTGTGGAGGTCCACCTGTCGACCCCCGAGGCCCCCGCGGACCCCGAGCGCCAGCTCAACACCGTGGCCATGGTCCCCGTCCACGAGCTCGCCGGCGCCACGAAGTACACGGCCACCGTGAAGTGCAAGATCAAGGACGTGCCGTTCGAGAAGACCTGGTCGTTCACGACGAAGTAGCCGCTCTCCGGGGCCGGACCGGGGCGGATGGCGGCGGGCAGCTCTCCCCTACTGCGGCTGCCAGGTCTTCTTGTTCGCGTCCCACCACGCCTTCCACTCGTCGTAGGCGGATAGCTCCTGGCCCGTGATCTCCTTCAGCGCGTTCACCAGGGCCTCCTCGATGCTGTTCCGCTGGTCCTCTGCCACTTGATCGTCTCCCGTGAGCTGCCTGCCCTTCGGGGGTCTTTTCGCCCAGATGGGGCCGAGGAGGCCGATCAGCATGTCGATCGTCTCGGTGAACCGCAGACGCCCCGACGCGACGATCCCCGCGCACGCGATGCTGCACCCCTCCAGGTCGTCGAACCGGTCCACCCTCGACCGGATGATCCTGTCGAGCTCCTTGAGGGCTGCCTTGTCGTTGAACTTCCCGAGCTCCCGGGCGATCACGCTCGCGACGTTCGTGTTCCTCTCGTTCGCGTCGAACGCCTTGGCGAGGACCGGGATCGCCTTCGGATTGGCGCTCTCCCCGAGCATCTGGGCGGCGCGGGTCTTCACCGAATCCGTCTCGGACTTCACTCCCAGGACCTTCGCGACCGTATCGAGTGCGCGCTGATCGGAGAGCATCCCGTTCAGGAGCTCGAACGCGCTCACGCGCAGGTTCTCGTCCTTCTTCTTCTCCCCCTCGGAGTATTGCTTCACGAACGCCGCGAGGGCCTGCTTCACCTTGTCCTCGGGCTTCCCCTGATTCCCCCCGGGGCCGCCCCCCTGCCCCCAAGCGGTCCCCGCGAGCACTCCGGTCACCAGAAGCCCCGCGATCCAACTCCTGCCCTGCCCCATCGGAGGACCTCCGTGCAAGAACCACGTCGTCGACCCGCGCGCGGTCGTGACCGACCGGGCACGCGGACATTCTACGCACTGTCACGCCCCGATCCACCCTGAAGCGAGGCGGCGAGGGTCCCACGGACATGGCGCGATGCTAGGCCGCGGCCCTCTTCCACGCCCGCGAGATCAGCACGCCGTAGGCGATCAGCATCGGGATCACGCCCCAGACCGACAGGAACGTCGTCACGATGAGGAGCGCATACGCCGCGTCGTGCGAGGTCCCCCGCAGGCCCCCCATGATGTCGAAGACGGCGTTCTCCAGGTTCAACCCCACCAGCGACGCCACGATCCCCATGATCGGCAGCGCCGTCGCGACGAAGGCCTTCCCGCCCGTCAGCTCCCCCACCCGCCCGAGGTAGACGACGAGCAGTGCGACCCTCCAGGAGGCCACCACGAACAGGAACCAGCAGTTGATCCCGCGCGAGGTGTTGAGGTCGAAGAACATCTCCACGGGAGTCGCGTACAGGAGCGCCGGGGCTGCCGTGAGCGTCACGTACGTCAGGAGTCGCCCGTAGGACCATTGGGCAGGCCTGAGCGGCCAGATGAGGAGCCAGAGGAACGCGGACAGGACGAACACGTAGACGACCGATCCCAGCCCCGTGTGCTGCAGGACGTGAGCCCGCGGATCGTCCCAGTACCTCCCCACTCCCGCGAGCCACGTGACGAGCAGGCCCAGCCGCAGGTGGCCCCAGTCCAGCGCGAGGAGCTCGCCGCTCGTCGCACGGAACGTCAGGACCCGCAGCATCGTCCGTACCCTCGGCATCCGGTCGCCCATGCTCACCTCCTCCGCGCGGCCCGCACGCACCCGCGGAAGAGCCGCTTCCGCCGGGCCACCTCCTCGGCGCCGTACAGCTCGACCATCAGGTTGCGGAACCCCCGCTCCAGCTCGTCGACGCCCATGCCCGAGGGCCGGAAGGTCAGGTCGAAGAGCGTGCACCGATCCCAATAGACCGGCGAAAGCAGGCGCCCCTCCCTCTCCATTTGGTCGTAGAGCGCCGTGCCCGGGAAGGGCGTCAGGATCGTGACCTGCACCTCCGCGAGGCCGATCTCCCGCACGAACTCCCTCGTCCGCTCGAAGACCCCGGCGTCGTCGCCGTCGAAGCCGAGGACGAAGCACCCGTTCACGGAGATCCCGCGCGACTGGATGCGGCCGATCTTCTCCGCATACTCCTCCCAGCGCGAGTGCTTCCAGTCACGCCCGTCCACGCCCCGCAGGGACTCGCGACGGGCCGACTCCAGGCCAATCAGGAGCTGCGCGCAACCCGAGTCCGCGAGGAGGTCGAGCAGCTCCTCGTCGTCCGCCACGGAGAGGTCGGTCTCCGTGAACCAACGGACCGGGTACGCCGCGAGGAGGCGCGAGAGCTCCTTGCCCCAGCGCTTGTCCACGAACGTGTTGTCGTCCGCCAGCTCGATGAACGGGCGAGGCCAGATCGCGAGGATCGCCTCCATCTCGCGGCGGATCCGTTCGATCGGCTTCCGCCGGTAGGGGCTGATGAGGCGCGACGCCGCGCAGAAGGAGCAGTCGAGCGGGCACCCCCGCGTCGTCTGGAGCGGGAGACGGTTGTACCGGGAAGGGTCGAGGAGGTCGTATCTCGGGATCGGGGCGTCCTCGATGCGGAAAGCGCGGTTCGACGGGTCGAACGAGGAGTAGAGCGGGCGGAGGCTCCCCTCCTCCAGGTCGCGCAGCAGCGTCGGCCAGACGGCCTCTCCCTCTCCCTGGACGACCGCATCGGCGTGGGCCATCGCCTCGCGAGGGAGGGCGGAGACGTGCAGCCCGCCGAGGACCACCTTGGTTCCCGCGGCGCGCAAGCGGTCGGCGAGCGCGTACGCCTCGAGGATGCGGGCCGAGAGGGAGGAGATAGCGACGAGGTCGTATCGCCCTTCGACCTCCGGCGCCTCATCCGCCTCGCGATAGACGACCTCCCAGTGCGAAGGGGTGCAGCCGGCGATCGTGAGCAGGCCGAGGCTGGGAAGCGAGGCGATGACGCGGCCGCGCTCCACGAACCCGGGGAGGGTCATGCCGAGGCGCAGGAGTTCCTGGTCACGGACCCGAACCCCGCTCATCGCCAGCAGGAGGAGTCGTCGCGAGGTCACGTCGACATGATATCGTGTGGGGCCTCGCGTCATCCCCTGGAAAACCAGGAAGTCACTCCTCGCGCTCCTCGATCCTCAGCGGAGGGGGAGGAGCGAGATCCGGCCGCGCCGCCGTTTCCGCGAGCCTCCGGGCGAACTCGTCGGCCGTGGGGCGGAGGGCCGGGTACTTCGCGAGGGTCTCCATGACGAGGTCCTCGATCCCCGATCCGACCTCGGCACGGCAAGCCTGGAACGGCGGCGGCAGGTCGCGCATGTGCATCCTCGCGACGGCCCGGTTGTCGCCGCTGGCGCTTTGGAATGGAAGGCGCCCCTCCAGCATCCGGTACAGGCAGACGCCGAGCGAGTAGATGTCGGACCGGGGGTCGTAGGCCTCTTTCCGGATCCGCTCCGGCGCCATGTACGCGGGGGTCCCGGGGACCGGGTCGAGTACGGACAGCGCGCCCCGCCCGTTCCCCTCCTCGTCGACGAGCCTGGCGATCCCGAAGTCGAGAACCTTGACCGTTTCGCGTTCCGCGATCGACTCGAGGAAGATGTTGCTCGGCTTCAGGTCGCAGTGAACCATCCCCGCCGCGTGGAGCTCCCGAAGCAGACCGGCGACGGGGATGAGGATCTCGGCGCAGCGCGACAGGGAGAGCCTCCCCTCGCAGGTCAGGAGGCGATCGAGCGAGGCGCCGTGCAGGAGCTCCAGGACCATGTAGGCGACCCCGGCCTGCGTCGCGCGGAAGTCGAACACGGTGATCGCGTTCGGGTGCTTCACGCGGCAGGTCGCCATCGCCTCGTGCCGAAAGCGCTCGAGGAGGTCGGGGCCCCTCGCCACGGAGTCCTTGAGCACCTTGATCGCGACCTCGCGCCCCATGCGCAGATCGGTCGCGCGGTGAACGGTGCTGACGCGGCCGCTGCCGAGCAGCTCCCCGATCCGGTACGTCCCGTCGAGGACGACTCCCTCCACGACTTCGGCCGCCGAGGACGGCTCCCCTTTCTCGCGGGCCCGAGGCGCCGTGCGCGCGCGGAGCTGGACCTCGATCCGGGCGACCAGGACTTCGAAGTCGATGGGCTTCGTGACGAAGTCGTTCGCCCCGGCCCCAAGGGCGCCGACGGCGTCCTTCCGTCCCGCCCTCGCAGTGGCCATGACGATCGGCAGAACGTTCGCGGGTCGCGACTTCCGGACGAGGGAGAGGACCTCGAGGCCGTCCATTCCGGGCATCCTGGCGTCGAGGACGACGACGTCGATCGGGCGGGCCCGGATCAGCTCCACGGCCTCGCGGCCGCCGGCGGCCGTGACGACGGCGTATCCCCGACGCTCGAGGCGCCGTCGGAGCATCGTGCGAATCGTCGCCTCGTCGTCGACGACGAGGACGGTGGTGGTGGTGTCCGTCATCCTGTCGGCCGGGCTCCCGCGAGTTCGCGATGCTACGGGGCGGGCCATCGTGCGTCAATACCAGCCAGTGTCCGTTGTGATCCGCAGTCCAGGCGCCTATAGGGTTGCGATCGCCCAGCGGCGACGTTAGGATCTCCCCCCGCGTCGCCGGGGGGCTTGGGCGCCCCGGGAACGCCCCACGCGAGGTTCCCTTGGCCGATCCGCTCCTCTCAGACCTGGCTTCCCTGAAGATCGACCGCTCCGAGAGGCCGCCGGGGCGGTCGTGGACCTCCATCCTGGTGACGCTCTTCGCGGTCGCCGCCCTCGGGGCGGGCGGCTTCCTCGCCTGGCGGAGGTTCTCGCCCTCCGTCTTCAAGACCGAGGTCTCCACGACCGAGGTCATGCTCGTCTCGCCGGCGCAGGCCTCCACGGAGCTCACGGCCACGGGGTACGTCGTCGCCCAGCGCCAGACCAGGGTCGCCTGCCAGATCCTCGGCCGCATCGCTGAGATGAGGGTGAAGGAGGGGGACGTCGTGGAGGAGCGCGACCTCCTCTTCCGCATCGAGGATGCGGCGCTGCGCGCGGCCGCGAGCGCGGCGAAGAGCCGCTCCCTCGCCTCCCGCGCCCGGATCGAGACCGCGAAGGCGATGCTCGCCGAGCTGAAGCTCCAGCTCGCGCGCGACCAGGAGCTCGCCAGCAAGCAGGTCGGCCAGGCCTCCGCCGCCGAGGACCGCCTGGAGCAGGTCCACGCCGCGGAGGCGACCCTCGAGGCCGCGAAGCTCGAGGCCGACGCCGTCGACGAGGAGTACCGCCAGAGCAACGTCCAGCTCGGCTACGCCGAGGTCCACGCGCCGTTCGGGGGGATCGTGCTCGGGAAGCCGCTCGACGTCGGCGAGCTGGTCGGCACATTCACGGAAAAGCCGGCCGTCGAGCTCTGCGACCCGGCCACGCTCCGCGCCGAGATCGACGTTCCCGAGAAGCGCCTCGACAGGATCCGCATCGGCGGGCCGGTCGAGATCGTCCTCGACGCCTTCCCCGAGTCGCGCTTCCGCGGCGTCGTCGAGGAGATCGGGTCGCGCGTGGACCGTTCCAAGTCGACCGTCATCGTGAAGCTCGGGTTCATCGACAAGCCCCCCACGCTCCTTCCCGACATGCGCGCGCGCGCGGGCTTCCTGAACAAGCAGCTCGACGACCAGGCCGTGAAGGAGCCTCCGAAGCTCGTCGTCCCGCGCTCGGCCGTCGCCGACCGCGGCGGGGCGAAGGTCGTCTTCTTGATCGATGAAGGCCACGTCCGCAGCGTCCAGGTCACGCTCGGCCCCGAATTCGCCGGAGGGTACGAGCTACGCTCGGGTCCGCCGGTGGGCACGGTCCTGGTCGCCGACCCGCCGCCGACGCTTGCCGACGGCCAGCCCGTGAAGGAGAAGGGAAAGTAATGTCGGAGAGCTCCACCGACTCGTCGCTCCGTGGCGCCGCCCCAGCCCCAGGGACGACCCCCTCGATCATCCGCCTGCAGGGCCTGAAGAAGACCTTCTGGCGCGGAAAGGAGGCGGTCCACGTGCTCGACGGGCTCAACCTCGATGTCCCCGAGGGGTCGTTCGAGGCCCTCATGGGGCCGTCGGGGTCCGGGAAGACGACCCTGCTCAACCTCTGCGCCGGACTCGACCAGCCGACCGAGGGGATCGTCGAGGTCGCCGGCCAGACGATCAGCGGCCTCTCCGAAACGCGCCTCGCCCGCTGGCGCGCGGCGACGATCGGCTTCGTCTTCCAGTCCTTCCACCTGCTCCCCGTGCTCACCGCGGAGCAGAATGTCGAGCTGCCGCTCATCCTCGCGGGCCTCTCCCGCTCCGAGCGCAGGAGGCGCGCGGGGATCGCGCTGCGCGCCGTGGGGCTCGAGGACCGCGCCCGGCACCTCCCGCGACAGCTCTCGGGGGGCCAGGAGCAGCGCGTGGCGATCGCGCGGGCGATCGTCAACGACCCGAAGATCATCATCGCCGACGAGCCGACGGGAGACCTCGACCGCCAGAGCGCGGACGACGTCCTCACCCTGCTCGTCCGGCTGAACCGCGACTTCGGCAAGACCGTGATGATGGTCACGCACGACCCTGCCGCGGCCGAGCGGGCGGGGATCATCCGTCGGCTCGACAAGGGGAGCCTGCTGTGAGCATCCCCGGCCTTGCCGCGCGAAACCTCTTCCGGAACAAGCTGCGCAGCTTCCTCACGGTGAGCGGCGTCGTGGTGGCCGTGCTCGCCTTCGTCCTCCTCCGCACCGTGATCTGGGCCTGGACGGCCCAGACGGAAGACACGGCGGTCGATCGGATCGTCACCCGGCACAAGGTGACGTTCGTCATGGAGCTCCCGATGAGCCACTTCGACGAGATCCGCTCGATGAAGGAGGTCCGCTGCGCGACGTTCCAGAACTGGTTCGGGGGGAAGGACCCGAACCACGACCAGGAGTTCTTCGCGACGATCGCCTGCGACGAGAAGACGCTCTTCGAGGTCTACGACGACATCGTGACGCCTCCCGACCAGAGGAAGGCGTTCCTCGAGGACAAGCAGGGTGCCCTCGTCGGCGAGAAGCTGATGCAGCGGATGGGATGGAAGCTCGGGCAGACGATCATGCTGCAGAGCCAGATCTATCCCGGGGACTGGGAGTTCCACATCGCCGGCGTGTACCAGGCGACGCGGAAGGCGGTCGACCCGGCGCAGGTCTTCTTCCACTGGGACCTGTTGAACGAGCGGCGCCCGGAGCGGATCAAGAACCACATCGGGTGGATCGTCTCCCGCGTCGGGAAGGGCGCCTCCGCGGCCAGGACGAGCCTCGCGATCGACGCGCACTTCGACGCGCTCGACGTGCAGACCCTCTCGCAGGACGAGCACGCCTTCCAGCAGTCGTTCCTCGCGATGTTCTCCGCGGTCCTGACGGCGCTCGACACGGTGTCGCTCGTGATCCTCGGCATCATGATGCTGATCCTGGGGAATACGCTTGCGATGGGCGTGCGGGAGCGGACCGGCGAGTACGCGGTGCTGCGGGCGATCGGCTTCCTCCCGAGGCACCTGGTCGCGCTCGTCGTCGCCGAGGCCGCGGCGCTCGGGCTGATCGGCGGCGCGGTCGGGCTCGCGGTCGGCATCCCGCTCATCAACTTCGGCGTGGGGAGGTTCATCGAGGAGAACTTCGGCCAGTTCTTTCCGTTCTTCCGCGTGTCGACCGCCGCGGCTGCGCTCGCGATGGTCCTCTCCGTCGCGCTCGCGGTCCTGGCGTCGGTTCCTCCCGCGCTTGCGGCGTACCGGCTGCACGTCGTCGATGCGCTGAGGAGGGTCGCGTGATCCCCATCGCCTACAATCTCGGCAGCCTGGGCGTGAGGAGGAGGACGACAGCGACGGCGGTCCTCGGCATCGCGCTCGTGGTGTTCGTGCTCGCGGGGGCGCTGATGCTGACGGCGGGGATCCGCCGCACGCTGGGGAGCACGGGGCGCGCCGACGGGGCGCTGGTCATCCGGAAGGGGAGCGACGCGGAGCTGTCGAGCAACATCG
>CAZYRM010000068.1:0-31123 GCA_964649705.1 uncultured Planctomycetia bacterium | reverse complement strand
TCCCCTGCAGGACGCAGGCGTCGTTCACGAGGTACTTCGTCGCGAAGTTGTCCGAGCCGTCCAGGACGATGTCGTAGTCCTTCAGGATCTCGTTGATGTTCTGCGAGGTGAGGCGCTCGTTGTACTCGCGGACCTTCACGTCGGGGTTGATCGCGTTGAGCGTCTTGCGGGCCGACTCGGTCTTCGGCGTCCCGACGCTCGCCGTGGTGTGGAGGATCTGGCGCTGCAGGTTCGTCTCGTCCACCACGTCGCTGTCGATGATCCCCATCGTTCCGATGCCGCCCGCCGCGAGGTAGAGGGCCGCGGGGGAGCCGAGGCCGCCCGCGCCGACCATCAGGACCTTCGCGTCGAGCATCCGCCCCTGGCCTTCCATCCCGATCTCGGGGATGAGCAGGTGGCGGCTGTAGCGCTTGAGCTGCGAGGGGGAGAGGATGCGCGGGACGATGCTCGGGTAGCCGCGCTCGGCCCAGGCCTGGAAGCCGCCCGCGAGCGAGACGACGTCCGTGTACCCCATCTCCTGGAGCGTCTTCGCCGCGAGGGCGCTCCGCGTGCCGCCGGCGCAGTAGATGACGACGGTCTTCTCGCGGTCGGGGAGCTGCTGCTCGACGCGCAGCTCGAGGTACCCGCGCGGGATGGCCACCGCGCCGGGAATGTAGCCGTTCGTGACCTCGTCCGGCTCGCGCACGTCGAGGAGGACGAGGTCGTCGCCCTGCTCCTGGCGCGCGCGGACCTGGTCCGCGGTGGCCTCCTTGATGGCCCGCTTCGTGTCGGCGAGCATCTGGCGGAAGGACTGGGACATGGCGTTTCTCCCGTCGGGAAGGGCACTATCGTACACTATCGGTGAAGGACCAAACAACTCCCCCTTCCCCTTCCCGTTCCCATTCCCCTTCCCGTTACTGTGAATGGGAACGGGAAGGGGAACGGGAAGGGGAAGGGGAAGGGGACCATGGACATCGGCATCGCCGTCATCTGGCGCGACGGGCGCGTGCTCCTCGGGCAGCGCCGAGAGGGTGGGGCGTTCGGCAGGCTGTGGGAGTTCCCCGGCGGGAAGTGCCTCCCCGGCGAGGGGCCCGACGAGTGCGCCGTGCGCGAGGCCCTCGAGGAGGTCGGCCTCGACGTCCGAATCGTCGCCGGGGCGCGGGTCGTAGAGCACGACTACGAGGACCTTCACGTGCGCCTCCACTTCTTCCCGTGCGTGACGAACGACGAGGAGCCCACGCCGGGGGACTACGCCGCGATCCGCTGGGTGCTCCCGTGCGAAGTGGGGGCCTTCCCGTGTCCCGCCGCGAACGTGGCGGTGATCGCCGAAATCGCGCGGGGGGGACTCACGCCGCCGCCCTCGGACGGCCGATAATCCCTGAGGGGAGCATCACGCCGGTCGGTCAGGGAGGGAGTCTCATGAAGTCGTTCGCCGCCATTCTCTTTGTCGTCGCCGCCGCGCTGGCCAACGAGGGGCCCTGCGTCGAGCTGTACGACGTGTCGGACCTCGTCGCGGCCGCGCAGGACTTTCCCCCGGCGGGGGAGCAGGCCAAGGAGGGGATCGACGTCGTGGAGGCGCTCAAGGCTGGCCTCCCGGACATGAAGTGGGGGGAGGAGGCGGAGATTCGTTCGAACGCCGGCCTCGTCGAGGTCCGCGCGCCGCGCGAGGTGCAGGATCGCGTGCGCGTGGTCCTGGAGTCGCTCCGGAAGAACCGCCAGACGCTGATCCAGGTCGAGGCGAAGCTCGTCGAGATCGACCTGGCGGACCGCTCGGGCCTGCTCAAGCGCGCGGGCGTGTCGGTGTCGAAGGAGGGCGTGGACGGGGCGCACTGCCGCGCGACGCTCACGGCGCTCCAGGCGCAGATCCTGCTCGCGCGGATCGGCCACGAGACGAAGGGGAGCTGGCTCCTGTCGTCTCCGCGGCTCACCGTGTTCCACGCGCAGCGGGCGTCGATCACGATCGCGTCGCAGACGGCGTACATCGAGGACTACGATCAGGAGATGGTCGGCACCTCGATCGTCTGCGATCCGCTCATCGGCGTCTTCACCGACGGGCTCGTGCTCGACCTGCGCGCCATCCGTCCCGCGGAGGGCCACATGAGGCTCGCGGGAAGGGCGAAGACGTCGTCGCTGCTCGGCCTCGAGGACCTTCCGGTGGCGCTCCTGAACGGCACGACGGCGACGATCCAGATGCCGCACGCGGCCGTGGAGGAGCTGACCTTCAACGTCGAGATGGCCGACGGCGAGACGCTCCTGCTGCTCGGCGGGGTTCGCCGCGACGGCCGCGCCGCGATGTGGCTCGTGACGCCGACCGTCGTCGATACGAGGTAGTATCGCGTCAAGCGTATTCTGTGGATTGGATGGATGCCCGCGATCGAGATCCAGATCCCAAATCCCAGATCCCAACGAGATCCTAGATCCTAACAAGCGCGCAGGCATTGTGTTGGGATCTGGGATCTCGTTGGGATCTGGGATTTGGGATCTGGATCTCGAGCGCGGGCATCCATCCTAACCGCCAGGATCGCGCCTGACGCGACAGTAGGGCGTCACCGGTCGCGGAAGATGCCGCGCTCGGCGTGCCACTGGCGCAGTTCGTCGTCGAACGGCGTGAGGGGCTCGATCGTCTGGTAGATGTCCCCGAGCGACAGCTTGCCCGCGTCCGAGACCGTCTTGTCCGACCGCCACGCGCGCGAGAGCGCCTCGAAGAAGCACGTCGCGAAGTGGCCGTCCGTCGCCTCGCGCGCGGCCTTCAGGCGCGCCGCCGCCGTCGTCAGCTCGCCGTTGTAGATCGGTACCGTCTCCCGGGTCAGCTTCTCCTGCTCCTCGATGTCCATGATCTTGTCGCGCCGCGCCAGGAAGTCGTCGTAGATCCCCATCGCCACCAGGAAGTGCTGCGCGCCGTTCAGGAACAGGAACGTCGGGTGCTTCTTCAGCCCCGATGGCAGCGCCTTGAACGCCGCGTCCGCGGCCTCCAGGTCCTTCGTGCGCGCGGGCAGGTCCCTGTCCGGGTCGTCCCGGTCCGCCCACGCCGCCAGGAACAGGTCCCCCGCGGCGGTCAGCCTCCCCCAATCGTCCTCGGACAGCTCGTCCGCCCGCGGTGCAAAACCCCACTTCCCCCGGAACGCCGCCATCTTTCCCAGCCGCACCGCCTCGTCGCGGGCCGCCCGGATCCCCGCGTCGTCACGGACCCCGAGCGCCTCCTCGTACTTTGCGACCGCCTTCTCAAACTCCCCGTCCGCCTGGAGCCCCCTCGCCTCGGCGACGAGCCCCTCGAACCTCTCCCGGACCTGCCGCTCCGCGTCCGCCTTCTTCCGCTCCTCGATCGCCCGCTTCACCCGCTCCAGGCCCTCTCGAGCGGTCGCGTCGTCGCCGAGCTTCAGCCGCTCCTCGAACTTCGCGACGGCCTCCTCGAGCTTCCCCGCGCCCTCCAGCCGCGCCGCCTCGGCGAGGACCGACTTCTTCTCGTCCTCCGCGCGCTGGGCGTCGAAGCCTTTCTGCCTCTCCGCGATCGCGGCCCGCACGCGCTCGCGCGCCGCCGCGACGTCGCGGTCTTCGCGCAGGGCCAGTGACTTGTCGTAGAGCGTGATGGCGCGGTCCAGGTCGCCCCGCTTCCCGGCCTCGGCGGCCTGGTCGGCCCAATCGTGCGCGTCGGGGGCGCCATGGACGGTGTCGGGCGGGGAGGGGACCTCGGGCGTCTCGGCCTCGACGGGGGGCTTCGGCTTGGGCGGGGGCGTCTTCTTCCCGCTCCAGATGGCGATCGCGACTCCCGCGAGGAGCACCGTAACCGCCGCGGTGACGTAGGCCCCCTTCATCCTCGAGGAGTCCTCCATCTCACTCCCGTTCCCGTCCCCGTTCCCCTTCCCTTTTCCAGCGCTCCCCACGCGCTGGGAAAGGGAAGGGGAACGGAGACGGGAACGGGAGCCTACTTCCTCGTGCCCTGGTAGAACTCCTCGTACGCCGTGACGTCCTCCGGGCTCCCGATGATGAGCGGGACCTTCTGGTGCAGCTCGCGGGGCTGGATCTCCAGGATCCGCTCCGTGCCCGTCGTGGCCTTGCCGCCCGCCTGCTCGCAGAGGAGCGCCATCGGCTGCGCCTCGTAGAGGAGCCGGAGCTTCGGCTTCGGCGGCTTGGCCGGGTCGGAGACGTCCGCGGGATAGAGGAAGATCCCGCCCTTGAGGAGCGTCCGGTGGAAGTCGGCGACCAGCGTCCCGACGTACCGCAGCGAGTACGGCCGTCCGCCCTCGACGTCCTTCTGCTTCACCCAGTTCACGTAGTTCCGCGTCCCGTCGTCCCACGCGCGGTGGTTCCCCTCGTTGATGCTGTAGATCTTCCCCCTCGACGGGATCCGGATGTCCTTGTGCGACAGGAGGAACTCCCCGACGCTCGGGTCGAGCGTGAAGCCGTGCACCCCGTGGCCCGTGGTGTAGACGAGCATCGTGCTCGAACCGTAGATGCAGTATCCGCTCGCGACCTGCCTCGTGCCCGCCTGCAGGCTGTCCTCGATCGTGCCGTCCTTCCCGGGCGTGACCTTGCGGTGGACGGAAAAGATCGAGCCGATCGAGATGTTCACGTCGATGTTCGAGGACCCGTCGAGCGGGTCGAAGTGGAGCACGTAGTGCCCCTTCGGGAACCGGTCCGGGATCGGGATGAGCTCGGGGTTCTCCTCGCTCGCCATGGAGCAGAGGTGGCCGCCATGGTCCATGGAGCGGTAGATCGTGTCGTGCGAGAACCGGTCGAGCTTCGCCTGGACCTCGCCGTGGACGTTCTCCGTCCCGGCCATCCCCATGATGTGGTGGACGAGCCCCGCCTTGTTGACTTCGCGCGCGATCAGCTTGAAGGCGAGCATCAGGTCCCAGAGGAGCCGCGTGAAGTCGCCGCTCGCCTCCGGGTGGAGGCGCTGCTCCTCCATGATGTGGCGCTGGATCGTGACGAGCTTCTGCGTCATCGCCGTCCTCCCCTCCTAGGTCCGGGCGAGCGTCTCGAGCTTGGCCTCCCGTGCGCGGAAGAAGTTGAAATAGCGGGCGAGGTGCGACGCGAGGCGGTCCGGGTGCAGCTCGCGCGCCGACAGCTCGACCGTCTGGCGGATCGTGTCGCGGCCGAAGATCGAGAGCTCCTCGTTCTTGCCGAAGGCGAGGTCGCGCCGCATCGCGGGGAGCGACCGCTTGTAGTGGTCGAACAGGTGCTTCGTTCCGGCCCAGACGCCGAAGCGGTACCGCCGGGGCGAGAAGGGCCAGAGCCACACGCTCCAGTCGCTCCGCCCCTTCGGGTAGAGGTTGACCGTGACGCCCTCGATCTCGACGTCCGCCACCCGCTGGCTCTTCCGGAGCCTGGAGGCGACCTGCTCGAGGACGCGCTTCGGCTCGATCGTGGGGATCGGGCCCAGGACCTCGCTCGGCGCCGCCGAGGCCGACCCGTGCTGCACCACGCGGAAGACCGGCTTCAGGTTCCGCGACCCGGGCGGGGGCGAGTACTTGTGCAGCTCGATCAGTTCCGCCGGGAACTGCTCCAGGCCGACCTTGAAGCGCTCCGAGAGGCGGTCGAGCACGATCACCGTGCGCGGCGTCGCGGAGAGCACGCGGTCCGCCAGGTAGACGTGCGCGTCCAGGCCCCCGGCGGCCGCCTTCAGCGCCGCGACGTGCTTCTTGTGGCCGCGAAGCTTGTCCCACAGGGCCAGCGCGACCGCGCGGCGCCCCTCGGGGCTCGCCGTGGCCGCGCGGACCTTCACCACCTGCGGCAGGACGTTCTCGGCGAAGCTGCGCGTCGACAGCTCCACCTCCACGACCGCGCACGAGACCGTCTTCCCCTTCACGAAGCGGAGGAGGTAGCCGTCCGGCACGGCCTGGACGCCCGCGAGGCCGCCCAGGCGGCTGCGGTCGACGTAGAAGGCCTCCGGGCCGAAGACGGCCTCCGCGTTCTCGCGGAGGGCCCGCTGGAGTTCCTCGTCGGACACGTAGGGGGCAAGCGGGTACGCCCCGTTGTCCGTGACGATCCGTTCCATGCGCGTTGCTCGCTAGAGGGCCGAGGAGAGCGCCGACGGGACCGGCACAGGGACCGGCGTCGGCATGATGTGGTCTCGCACCAGGGACGCGGTGTTCGGGACGTTGAGCTGCTCGAAGAGGAACCGGAACTTCACCTGCAGGCCGTTGAGGATGGTCTCCTTCGTGGCCGCCGGGAGGCCCCACAGCTCCTTCTTGAACGTGCCGAACCCCTTCTTCCGAGTCTTGTAGATGAACTGCTCGTCCGTCTCCCCCGCCTTCGCCTCGTCCTTGCAGTTCGCGCGGAGCCAGGCGTACATCGTGTCCTTCAGCTCCTTCGGGAACGCCTCGCTCTCGTAGATCATGTTCTGGAACTCGGTCGCGAGGTGGATCTCGCTCGTGTTCGACTTCGGGAAGCGGTTGAACAGCTCCGCGGGAAGCGTGCTGGCGCCGTGCTGGACCGCGCCCGACAGGGCGTACTTCTCGCGCGCGACCTTGCCCAGCTCGATGAGCGTCCCGAAGTCGAGCTTGACCTCCGCGACGGTGCCGTCGGGCAGGGGGACCCCGCCGTGCGACGTGCCCGTCTGGACGCTGATCTTCGAGATCCCCTTGGACCCCGGGCGGCGCCCCTGGAGCGACTCGGCGTAGCCGTCGAGGTAGTTCTCGAGCTCCTCGACCGTCGAGTTCTTCTTCCCGACCTCGCCGATCTCGCCCCCGACGCTGGTCGTGACGCCCTTCGGCTCCAGGTCGCGGATGAAGAGGGTGTAGTCGGCGCAGAGGTCGAAGTTCAGCCGCTGCTGCTCCTTGATCGTCTGCCTCGAGAGGTCGACGAGCGTCGAGGTGTCGATGTCGATGTTGTAGAACCCCGCCGCGAGGGCCTCCTTGCAGAGGTCGCGGATGGCGCCGAGCTCCTTGTCGGGCTCGGCGGCGTACTTCTTCGCGTTGACCTGGAAGTGGTCGCCCTGGATGAAGACCGGGCCCGTGTGCCCCTCCTTGATCGCGGCGGCGAGCACGGCCGCGGAGTACTCGGCGGGGCGCTGCTCGGTGTAGCCCATCTCGCTGCGGGCGATCTCGAAGACGAACGCGCCGGCGTTCGTCGCCTTCGCGGTGCGGAAGAGGGCGCGGGAGATGTCGTAGGTGAGCCCGCGGATGTTGATGGCGGGGGTGGTGAAGCCGCCGCAGCGACCCTTGCCGACCGCGTCGTAGAGGCCCTGGATCGAGGAGGAGATCGCGCCGGTCGCGTTCGCGCACGTGCGGATCGCCCAGCGGGCCGCGTCCTTGAGGTCGGCCGAGGCGCCGAACACGGCGGTCTGGATGAGACGGTCGATCGTCGTCTCGCGCAGCGTCTTCGGGTCGATGACGGTGAGCTTCCCGTCCTTCGCGACCTGGGCGACCTTGCGGAGGTCCGCCGCGAGGTCGGAAAGGCTCGTATACGGCTGCATGGTGCCTCCCTCTGGGGAACTGCGGGCGGGCATCTTATACGGGTCGTCCTAACCCGGGCAATAGATACAGGTTCCGGAGCGCATTCCCGTGAGCGGGGGCGCCTACCTGTTCAGCATCTCCTTCCGAGCCGAGACGACCTTCTCCTGCGACCATCGCGGCTGGTCGTCCCGGACGAGCTCCGCGATCTTGCGGCCGATCCGGTCGCTCCGCATCGCCGTGAAGTGCATCGTGACCAGTTGGATGGCCGGCACCCCCTGGTCCTGCAGGTCCTGGGGCCATTGGGAGTCGTCGCTGACGACGAAGTCCCCGGCGCCGCCCCCGTCTCCGACGATGCAGACGAACTCAACGCCGTCCGGGATCCGCTTGTCGGCGCGCCCCTCGAGAATGGCCTTCCGCGCCTCCTTGCAGAGGGACTTCACGAACGGCTCCTGGGCCTCGCGGACGCCGTTGGCGAGCTTCCCGAGCGCCGCGCCGGTGTTCGGCGAACAGACCTGGATGACCTTGGTCGCCCCGCAATCCGGGTGGTCCTCGACGGCCTGGCGCGCGAGGAGACCTCCCGCCGAGTGGCCGACGAGCACGATCTGAGTGTACCCCAGCTTGCGGAGCCGACCGACCGCGTCGGGGAGGTCGGGCTGCGCGCCGATGGCCTCCAGCGCCGCGTCCTGGCCATAGCAGAAGGCAAACACGTCCGACTCCTTGCCCAGTTCCTCGACGAGGTCGGAGTCCTCCTCCTGCCAGTCGTCGAGCTTGGGCTTGCGGACGCGGTCCTCGGAGAAGGGGTGGGCCTTCAGCCCGTGGATGAGGACCACGGCGCGGGTCCGCTCCTCGGTGCGACAGAGGTCGTCGTTGCCGTCGCGCTCCGGGCAGACCTCCACGAACAGGGTCTGGACCTGGGCGATCGCGGCGAGCAGCAGTGCAAGCGTCATCGGCTCCTCCCATTCGGATCGGAGACGCTACAAGCAACCATCGTGCCCGCTTGCGCCTGGATTCGCAAGTGTCGGCGAGCCAGTCCGTTCCGGGATTCCGCCTCGCCCGGCGGCGTGCCCGCGCTGCCCGAGGGCTGCGCCGGAAGGAGCCAAACGTCGACGGAGGCCGCGGATCCGCTCAAGGAATGCACCCCCGATGGTCGACGCCGATCCGGGGGTCCATCTACTATGGTCATTACGCTTAGCGAGGCCGAGGCGCTCCTGGGCGACGTCGCCGTC
Source organism: uncultured Planctomycetia bacterium (assembly GCA_964649705.1). Taxonomy (GTDB): domain Bacteria; phylum Planctomycetota; class MHYJ01; order WSZJ01; family CAZYRM01; genus CAZYRM01. The sequence goes on along the minus strand of CAZYRM010000068.1, from coordinate 22,521 downwards.
GCCTGCGGCTTCGTCACGCCCGAGCGCCTGCGGGAGTGCGTCGATCTCGTCGAGATCGCGCTCCCGTACGGCGTGCCGGTCTCTCTGCTGGACCTCCTCCGGGACAAGGGGTACCTCACGGCGCCCCAGGCGGAGACGGTGGAGCGCGCGGCGGGGCTCCTGGTCGCCCGCAAGGAGGACCGCCTGTACGGGGCGATCGCCGTCAAGCACGGGCTGGTCACCCAGGCCCAGGTCGACGCGGGCCTGGCGGAGCAGCAGAGGCGCTGCGCCGGGGACGGGCCGGTCGTCCGCCTGTCCGAGCTCCTCCAGGAGGGCGGGCTGATCGACGCTCGGCACGACCTCGCCCTGTGGAGCGCGGTGGAGAAGGCGAGGCGCGAGGGTCCGCCCCCGCGCGTCGTCCGCAGGGAGCGCGCGCAGGCCGATCCGTCGAGGGGAGGGCCGTTCGTCGCGCCGCCTCCGCCGGTGCAGGAGCCGCTTCCGCCGGCCCCAGCCGAGGGGACCGGCCGCTTCGCTTCGATCGGCGCCGCCGTGGCGGACACGCCCGACCCGCTGCCTCGGCAGGCGTGGGAGGCGGATGGGGGAGCGACCAGGGCCGCGGCGGACGACCGGCAAGCCTTGAAGGTGCTCGAAGAGCGCGCCGAGGCGTGCAGGCTGAAGGGGGATCGGGAGGGCGCCATCGCGTCGTATGCGCGGGTCCTCCAGGAGGAGCCCGACCACCTGGTCGCGCTGCGTCGCATCTCGGTCCTCTGCGTCGACACGCAGAACTGGGTCCAGGCCGCGCGACACCTGACGAGCCTCATCCGCCGCGACGCCGGCGACCTCGCGGCACACATGATGCTCGGGGACGCCCACGTGCGAATGGGGCAACCGAAGCAGGCCCTCGCCGTGTACCGGGCGGCGAGACGGATCGCCCCGGCGCATCGGGAGCTCGCCTATCGGCTGTGCGAGTTGTTGGAGGGAGAACGTGACCACGCGGGCGTCGTCGAGGCGCTCGAGGACCTGCTGCGCTTCCACCCGGACGACCCCGACGTCAACCGGCGCTACCGGGGGGCGAAGTGGAACAGCCAGGCTCGTCGTATGGCGGAGCTCACGGCGGCGTTGGCGAGGAACACCGAGGACCCCGAGACGCACCTCGAGCTGGCGGGCATCCTCTTTGAGCGCTCGGAGCGGCCTGAAGCGCTCGCGGAGCTGTCGGAGGCCACCCGGTGCGGCGCGTCTTCGACCCGCATGCTGTCCATCCTGGAGCGTGCCGTCCACCAGGACCTCGCCTGGGCCGAGGGGGTGGCCGCGCTGAGGGACGCCTACCTTCGCGCCCACGTTCCGGACCGCGCGGTGAGCCTGCTGGAATCGCGGGCGCGGGATGTCGGAGGGCCTGGGGCCGAGGTCGAGCTCGTGGAGCTCCTCGTGGCGACCGGCGAGGTGGACAGCGCGCTGGAGAGGATGCGGGCCCTCCTCGTCCGCCCGGACGCGCCTCAGGACGCCTTGATCGCGATCGCGGGGGGGATCCTCGACAAGGACCGGATGCACGCGAGGGCGCATCGCTTCCTCTCGCAGGTCTACGGCCGCCGCGGGGATTTCGCGCGTGCCGCGCACCACCTGAAGTCGTACTTGTACGTCGAGAAGAAGGACGTCGAGGCGCTGGGGGAGCTGGCGGCGACGCTCGAGCGGCTGAACGACTCGCCTGGTGCGGCCGTGGCCTGGAGGTCGTACGTCGTGGAGCGGCCCAAGGACGCCAGGGCGTGGAGGGTGCTGGGGCGGATCCTGCTCGACATCGGCCAAGTCGAACGCGCGAGGGAGGCGGCGAGGAAGGCTGCGCTCCTCGCCCCCTCGGAGGCGGCGTCCCTGGAGCTGCTCAGGTCGGTGGAGGAGCGCGTCCTCGATGTGGAGATCGAGCGCCACGTGGCGCAGCTCAAGGTCGATCCGAACAAGACCCAGGTGCGCCTGACGCTCGCGGAGTGCTACCGGCGGCGGGGGAAGATGGACGAGGCGCGGCGCGAGCTCGAGCGCGCCGCGAGAGACGCGGACTTCACGCTCGCCTCGCGCGCGACGCGCCTGCTCGTGGAGCAGGCCGCCCACGAGCCCGCGGGCGTGCCGCTGCTCGAGCGCCTGCGCCGGATGGAGGAGCTGCGCGGGCACCTGCGCCTCGTCACCGGCGAGCGCCCGCCGGCGCGCTCGGACGGCGCGGAGGGCGCCACGGCGACCCCGCCCGCGTAGTGTCGCGTCAGGCGCTATCTTGTGGGTCGGATGGCTGCCGGCGCTCGAGATCCAGGTCCAAAATCCCAGATCCCAACGAGATCCCAAATCCCAACAAGCGCGCAGGCATTGTGTTGGGATCTGGGATCTCGTTGGGATCTGGGATTTTGGATCTGGATCTCGAGCGCCGGCAGCCATCCAATCCCACAGGATAGCGCCTGACGCGACAGTAGCTCCTCGGCCCCGAGCTACGGGTGCTCCTTGCGCCAGGCCTCGGCCGCCTCCTCGGTCGTGATGTGGATCGTGCCGCGATCGACGTACCAGGAGAGCTCGAGCATGCGACAGATCAGGTCGAGGCTCTGCGATGGGTCGAGTTCCCGGACCATGAAGGTGATCCTCTTGTCCTCGGTGTCCTGCGCGACGGGGTCGTCGACGACGATCAGCCGCCCCGTGGAGGCCTGGAACGCCCGGGACAGGTCGGCCAGGCCCGCATTCTCGAGGCTGAGCGAGGCCGGGGTGAGGGAGAGGGCCGTGCGCATCGCCTCCTCCTCCTTCTTCCACGCCGGGACGTCGGCCTCCCAGGCTGGCAGGACGGGCGGCTTGTCCGCCTCGGGCCTCCACACGCACCCCGCCGGCCGGAAGAGGACGCAGCCCTGCGTTACGACCCACGTCGCGCTGGCCTCCGAGGCAACGCGATCGAGCGCCTCGGCGATCGTGGCGTTCCAGAGGCGCACCGTGATCTCTTTCTCAAACCCCTCGGAGGGCTCGCTCTGGTCGACGATGATGTTGAGCCGGGTCTCTTCCCGGAGGAGGGAGACGACGTCCGTGAACGGCATGCCGACGAAGTCGAGGTCGACGCGGCCCTCCTGGATTCGCTTCCTGAGCTCGTCGTCGGCGTCCAGGCTGGCCTGTTTGTCGGCAGGGAGCCTTCGACGCGCGGCGTCGGCGGCCTCACGCTGGTCGGCGTAGAGCTCGAGGGTCTTCTCGAAGGCCTCCTGCGCCTCGTCGGGGCGGCCCATCTGCTCGAGGCAGCGGCCGATCTCGTACAGGGCGCGCGCGGCGAGGGCCCGTTCCTCGGCCTGGCGAGCGACGACCTGCTTGAAGAGGGCGATTGCGCCCTTGTAGTCCCGGGTCTCCTCGGCGAGCCGACGGGCCCGCTCGAAGAGGGTCTCGATCGACTCATCGACGGGCACCGGGGCCTTCGACGCCTCCTTGCGGGTTGGCGCCGGAAGGGGAGCCGGGGCTGACGAGACGGCCGGCGCGGGTGCGGGCGTCCGGCCCTGCTGCGCGGGGGCGCCGCCGGCTGCGGGAGGCGGGGCGGGTCTCCTGTCGAGCGCGACGGGAACGATGTAGTACGCGACGAAGATGGCCGCCGCGGCGAGGAAGGCGGCGGCCAGAACGAAGGCGGATCGCGGCACGGAGTGGCCCTCCGACGACCCCCGACCTGGAAAGCAATTCTCCCGCCACGCCCCCCGGATCGGCGCTCTCCCGAACTCTCTACGCCGCCTTTGGATCGTGCCGCACGGCTTCGCAGGCCGCGGCGGGCCTGTACCGCCGGTTTACAAATCTCGCCCAACGCGGACGGCTGGATCTACTGCGAGGGCGTCGATCCCCTGGGGTGGCGGTCCCTGGGGCTGGGTCAGGGTTTGGCTCCCTTCGGTTTCCGTGTCACCAGGGCAAGAACCAGCAGCATCGCGACGACGAACGCGCCGACGCCCAACGTGCTGTAGGTCCCGATCGACTCGCCTTCCTCGGTCCGAGACTGCGCCGCGGCTTGGGAGATCGCCTCTTCACGGAGGGCGACGACGCGTCGGGAGACGTCGAGCGCCGCGGCGTGGTCGGGGCGGACGGTGAGGGCGAGGCGCGCCAGGCGGTCCGCCTCGTCCGGGTTTCCAGCCGCGAGGAGCCGTTCGGCCTCCTCGACCGTCGCTGCGATCCATCCCGTCGTCGGCGAGTCCTCCTCGCGAACGACCCCGTCGACGAGGAGGGCCTCGTAGGTCTTCCCCGCGACCGCGTACTCCACCCAGCGGCAGGGGACGACGGCGAGGCGCACAAGCTGTCCGCGCGGGCGCGCGGCGACGTCGCGCCTCCGTTTCGCCAGGGCGAGCACGTGGACGCGGAGCCCTTCTTCGGGGATGCGCGAGGCCGCCTCTTCAAGCCCCTCCTCCTCGACACTGCCCCATCCAGTCCTCGGGGCGGGGACCTCCACATCCCCAACGAGACGGGTCCAGGTCGACGTGCGGGTCTCAGCCACGAGGTGGATGTGCACCAACTCCACCGTGCGCAGCGCGCCGTTCCCCTCACAGGTCGCGCAGGCAAGCCGCTTCTTTCCACGGCACGTCTGGCACTCCACCTGCTTCTTTCCGTGGCAGGTCGGGCAGGCCACCTTCCCGCTTCGGCAGCGGCTGCATGTCTTCTCTCCGTCGCCGCCGCACGACGTGCAGCGCCTGTTCTCCCCAAACCGGCGCATCCTGCCGTCGCCACCGCAGGCGCCGCACCGATCGCGTCCCCTACCGTCGCACGAGGTGCATGGGACCTCGCCCTGGGCGCGGCAGTTCGCGCAGTCGGTGGCGCCGTCGGCCCCGCACTTCGCGCAGGCGACCTGCCGCTGGCCGCGGCAGCCGGGGCACGCCTGCGACTCCTCGGAGCCCTCCACGGGGAGGACCCAGTGATGGTCGTCGTAGACCTCCCAGGCAGGCAACGGAGGCGCCCACGGATCGGCGTCACGGACGGTGGGAGGGGGGAGCTGGGGCCCGTCGTACGGCTCGGTCTGGCGCTCCAGGGAACGGCGCTCGTCGAGTGTGATCACCTCTACGAAGACGACGGGGGCCTCCACCCCGCGGCGGACCTCGATCCCATCGGCGAGTCGCGTCAGCTCGTCGATGCCGTAGGAGCGGAGGTGGAGCGCGAGCACGTCACGGGCCTCTGACTTCTCGGCGTCCCCGAGGTCCCTCCGCGTCTGGAGGCCGCTCCAGTCGGGTTGGGCGAGGCAGGCGGCGAGGATGAGGGTGAGCACGTCGAATCCTCCCACGGCTCAACCTCGATACCACATCGCCCGCCGAGCTGCAATGGGTGCGCACGAGTTGTCGGTGGGCGTCCGGTCGAGGCTAGCGGAACCGCCCGATCGCGCCCCAGGTGCCGCCGTGCGCCGCGTTGTAGCCGCTCCAACGGAGGCGGCCCCAGCCGAGCGAGGCGTGCGCCGAGTTCGCGTCGTCGTACGCCTGGAACCATCCACCGTTCGACGGGTAGCGACCGAGCGTGACGATCAGCTCCTCCGCCGCGTCCGCGTCGAGAGGCCCGATCGCAGGCCGCGCCTCCCCCTGCGCGTCGTTGTAGGCGGGCCACGCCACACGCCCCCAGCGGACGTGCGAGAATCCCGCGCCCGAGCGCAAGAGGACCTCCCAGAAGCCGCCGTTGCCGGGGAAGGGCTCCGATCCAAGCACCACCTCGTCCACGCCGTCCCCGTTCAGGTCGCCCGCCGCGGGCCACGTGCCCCGCCCCGTGGCGTTGTAGGCGTTCCAACGCATCCGTCCCCACGCGTCGAGTCCCGCGAGGCGGAACGAGAGGAACCACCCGCCGCCGCTCGAGAACGGCCCCAGCGCGACGATCCCCTCGTCCACGCCGTCCCCGTCGAGGTCCCCCGTGGCCACGCGCGTGGCCCCGCCCGCGGCCTGGACCTCGGCCCAGGGGACTCGCCACCAGGCGACGTGAGCGAACCCCTCGTCGCGGTCCCCGAGGACCTCCACCCAGCCGCCTTCGCCCGCCGGCAGGTCGTCGAAACCAAGGACGAGTTCCCCCTTTCCGTCGCCGTCCAGGTCCCCGATCGCGAGCCGAGTGGCCCCGATCGAGGCGTTGTACGACTCGAGTCCCGAGGCGATCCACGCGAGCCTCGCGAACGAGGCGCGCTCGTCGTCCTTCACCTCGCCGAACCCGCGCGCACCCCGGCCGAGGCCCACGGCTAATTCGTCGGCCGCGTCGGCGTCTAGGCCTCCGGCCGCGGGGCGCGTCTCCCCGCCGCCCGAGGCGTACGCCGTCCACCCTGCGCGGACCCAGGCTCGGTGAGCGAACCTCCCGCCCGGCCCGTCGAGGACCTCGACCCAGGCCCCGTTCGCCGTCTCGTGGCCGAGCGCGACGCAGCCCCCCGCGTAGCGGAAGCGGCGGATCGCCGTGTCGGTGGAGTAGTAGATCAGGCCGTCGGGACCCTGGGCGACGTCGATGACGCGCTCCGACTCGGGCTCGAACGTCTCCAAGGACAGGATGTCGAGCCCCTCGGGGTCGGCGATCCTCAGGACCTGGACGGCGCGGTTGACACCTCCGAAGAAGATCGCCCCGCGGTAGTACGCGGGGTAGTCCTCCGAGGTGCAGAACGCTGCGCCGGTGATCCCGATACACGGGGTGAAGGTCTGCACGGGGTCCTGGTGGGTGCCGTGGATGCACGTTCCCTGGCAGACGGGCCAGCCGAGGTCCGCGCCGGCGGGGACGACGTTCATCTCGTCGTCGCTCCGCGGCCCGTTCTCGGTCATCCAGAGGCGCCCCGTCGTCGGGTGGAAGAACAGGCCGAAGCCGTTCCTCGTCCCGCGCGCAAAGACGAGCGACCCGGGCACGGGGTTGTCCGTGGGGACGCCTCCGTCGCGGGCCATGCGGAGGATCTTCCCCTGCACGGTGGTCATGTCCTGCGAGCGCTCGGGGACGGCCCCCTCGCCGATGCTGACGTAGAGCATCCCGTCCGGGCCGAACCGGAGGCGCCCACCGTGGTGGTTCGTGGCGGGGCCGGGGTCGAAGGCGAGGAGGACCGTCTCGTCGACCCCGCGGTTCGCGTCGTCGCGGAAGCGGACCACGCGGTCCTCGCGTGGTGACGCGACGCAGTGGAAGAGGTAGACGAAGCGGTTCACGGCGTAGTCGGGGTCGATGGCGAGGCCGAGGAGGCCCTTCTCTCCGAACGGGTCGACGGGGACGGTGACGAACGGCTCGGGGAGGAGGACTCCGTTCTCGAGGATGCGGACCTGCCCCGTGCGCAGCTCCGTGAAGAACAGGCGCCCGTCGGGCGTCCACGCGAGGCTGACGGGCATGGCGTTGTGCCCGACGAGGACGTCCTCGCGCACGAACCCCGGGGGCGTGGCGTGGGCGAGCGCGACGAGGGCGAGGATCAGCGGCAGGGTCCCACGTGGCGGCATGGGGGCTCCGTGTGTCGCGACCCGGGGAGTCTACCACGGACCGTGCACGGGACGCGGAGAACGTCGTCCCGGTGGCGGTGGCGTGGGATTAGCGCCCGAGCGCCTCCTCGATCGACGCGGCGAACGCCTCCGCGCACGCGAGGTTCATCTGCACCATGATGGGCCACTGGCCGACCTCAGGGTCGAGCAGGATCATCGTGATGCGGTCGATCTCGACCGTTCCATTCTCATCCTGTCCGACGTACTTCGGCTTGACCTGCAGGTCCAGCCCCGTGAGCGCGATCTGCCCCTCCTTGGGGAGCGCGTATCCGCCCAGGTAGGCCCCCGAGGTCATCTCGGCCTCCTTCTCCGGCTTCGCGCCCGCCGCGCGCTTCTCCGCGGCGAACGTCCGGACCTGCGCCGCTGTCGCGCGCGCCGTCGCGGCGGGGAGGCGGATCTCCGCGAGCAGGGCCTTCTTTCCGGGGTCCTCGATGGTCAGAACAACATGCTCCCCGTCCTTGCGCACCTCCCACCTTGTCCCGGTCTCGATCGTCGTGTTCTGGTACTCACCCAAGTCGAACTTCCCGAAGTGGATCGTCGCCTCGACGCTTCCCGGAAAGAGCGCTTGCGCGATCCGCTGCTCGATCCCGAACGGCTCCGTGTCCTCGTTCGCCAGGATGAAGATCGCCACGTCCTCCTCCAGGTAGCGCGAGAGCCAGGTGCGATACCCGGCCACGCCGCCCCCGTGGAAGGCCTGCGTCGTCCCTCGCGACGTCGTCGCGATCATCCAGCCGTAGGCGTAGCCGTCCTTCTCGATCCGGTAGAGCTTCTCCTTCGCCTTCGCGTCGAGCACCCTCTCGCCGCGCAGCGCCCGGTCCCAGGCCAGCATGTCATAGACCGTCGTCACCACGCCGCCCATGCCGCGGTATCCCCAGCCCCAGAACCAGTCGACGCACGTCCCCTGGTCCGCCCCCTCGCTGCGCCGCGTGCTCGCCCTCGCCGCGTCGAGGCCTGGGTCGCGGACGAACCCCGTGTCGACGAGCCCCGCCGGCCCGAACAGCTCCTTCCGGCAGAAGTCGTCGAACGGCTGCCCCGAGGCCTTCTCGACGATCGCCGCCAGGAGCGCGTAGCAGGCGTTCGAGTACTCCCACCGCTCCCCGGGCGGGACGTCCATCGGCGCGGCGAGGACGTGCTCGATGAACTCGTCCGTCGTCGCCTCGGAGTTGTAGGGGAGGATCGCCGCGTCGTGGTTGATCCCCGAGGTGTGCGTCGCCAGGTGGTGGATGGTGACCCCTTCCTTGTCCTTCGGCACCCCCTTCAGGTGCTTCGAAATGGGGTCCTCGGTCTTCAAGAAGCCCATCATCTCCGCCTTGAGCGTCGCCGCGGCCGTGATCTGCTTGCTCGCCGAGGCCAGCTCGAAGAGCGTCTTCGGCGTGTTCGGCTTCTTGTCGTAGTCCTGCGCGCCGTACCCCTTCGCCAGGATCACCTTCCCCTCGCGCGCGACGAGCACGGCCCCCCAGGCGCCGTTCGGCGAGGACTCCTCGACGATCCCGTCGAGCTTCTTCCCGAGATCGCCGTCGACGACGGTCCCGTCGTCGGCCAGGAGGACGGAGCAGGAGCAGAGCAGGAGCGTGGCGAGCCGCATGAGGGCCTCCTTTTCTCGGCGACACCGTACGACCGCGCGGAGGCGGGCGTCAAGGAGGACAACGGCGTCGTCGCGTGGTAGACTCCCACGAAGAACGGGAGACGAGACGGATGTCGGAGAACCGCAAGCCGCCCGACTGGGGCGCCGAGCCGCCCGAGGAGGACCTGCCGAGCGAGGAGCCGCCCGAGCCCGAGCCGGAGGACGGCCTCGCCGAGCTTCGGAGCCGGCGGGCGCGGCGCGAGTTGGAGAAGGCCCTCGACGACATCGATGAGGACGAGGACGACCCCGCGGCCCAGATGGAGGAGGGGTTCGACCAGTACCTCGGCGGCGAGCTGGACAAGTCCGTGGCGTGCTGGCTCGCCGCGGCCGAGGGGAACCCGGGGATCATCGCGCGCATCCTCTCCTGGGACGACCCGGGGGTCCTGCGGCGACTTGACGCTCGGAAGCTCAAGGAGGCCTGGGCCTGCGCGGACGAGGACTGGTGGGCCTTCTATGTCGCCGACTTCGACGTCTGGTTCCAGCTCTTCACCTTCTGGTGCCGTCCCGCGGTGCAGCGGACGGCCGGGGCGGAGGCCTTCGGCGTCCTCATGACGTGGCGCGGCGGTCCGCCCGAGCCGGAGTCGCTTGCCAAGGAGGTCCAGAACGACCTGGAGGGCGACGGGCCCGAGTGGGACGTGCGCAGTGAACTCGGGTGGTCGCTGTACCGCATCGGTGGGTTCTTCGCCGACCTCGACAAGGAGGGGAGGCGCCCTGAGGACCTCCCGGAAGGCCTCCTTGCGGAGCTTCGGCTGCACCAGGCCGCGATGCAGAAGCGGGCGCTCGTGATCGCGCGGGACGGCCTGACCGAGGACGTCGCATTCGAGGAGATCGAGGGGCTCCAGGAAAAGGGGCTGATCATCCTCCAGCTCATCGAGGACCTGCGGGCGGCGCTGCCGCCGCTGCCTCCGCGCGTCGTGCCCGAGTCGGCCTCGCTCGACGGCCTCTGCCCGTGCGGAAGCGGGCGGAACTTCAGGGAGTGCTGCGGGCGCCGAGGGGAGTGAGGGGCGCTGCTGTCGCGTCAGACGCTACAGCCGCTCGAGCAGGTCCTGGCGCCTGCGGAAGTACTCCTCTTCGGTGATCTTCCCCGCGAGGCGCTGATCGACGAGCTGCTGGAGCTTGATCCTCACGTCCGCGCCGCCGCGGCTGCGCTGCCGGTCGATCACCGCCGAGAGCGGAATCACGTTCGCGAGGGGCGACGGCGAGACGACCTCCGCCACGGGGATGTCCTCGTCGTCCTGCGGGGGCCTCGGGCGGTGTACGGTCTGGACCTTGCGCGAGGCCGGGATCGCCGACCTCGCGGGAGGGGGCGCCAAAGGCGCCTTGGCTGAGGGCGCCACGGGCGCCTGGGCTGAGGGCGCCGCGGGCTGGAGGGGCTGCTCGGGCTGCGGCTCCTTGACGTCGTACCGGAAGATCGCGTCGCCGACACGGATCCGGTCCCCCGGCGCGAGCGGCGCCTGGTCCTTCACCTTCTTGCCGTTGAGCGACGTGCCGTTGATCGTGTTCAGGTCGACCAGGAGGTGCTTCCCGCGCGACGTGTCCCACTCCACTCTGGCGTGCTGCCGGGAGGCCCACTTGTCCTCGAACGGCACCTCGTTCGCCGGGTCCCGCCCGAGGAGCGCCTTCTGGCGGATCGGGAACACACGCCCCTTCCCCTCGCCGCCCTCCTGGAGCAGCCACCCGGTCGGCTTGTCGGGCTCCGCGAGGTTCGGCTCGCCAAAGCGCACGATCTCGGTCTTGCGCCGCTGCACGGCCTTCTTGAGGTCGGGGTACTCCGCCCTGACGCCCGCGAGGGCGGCGTGGTCGAGGGCGCCCATCTCGACCAGGATGTCGCCGAGGGACTGGGGGACGCGGTTCTCCGACTGGTAGGCCGCGATCTGCTCGTCGAGGGCCATCTTGATCTCGTCCCGCCCGGCGAGCTTCTTCTTCTCGATGATGGCCGCGAGCAGCTCGTCCTCCTGGCGCATCCGGTAGAACTCCTGCGCGAGGAGGATCTTCTGGACCTGGTCGGACGTCAGCGCACCGCGCCGCTGGCACAGTTCGCCGAGCGTGATGAGCTCGTTGCGCGCGCGGAGGTCGCGCTGCTCCTCGAGGAGGGCCTCGAGCTTCTTCTCGGAGAGGAGCTTCGCGCGGACCGCGATCCGTCCGAACGAGAGGTCCAGGTTTTCGGCGAGCCCCGACATCGAGGCGTATTGTAGGGAGGGGAGGCGTCAGGTAAAAGGACGACGTGCTCGCCCTCGACCTCCTCCTGGCAGCCCTTCTCCGATCAGCACCTCCACCAGCTCCTGCGCGACGGCACGCGCGCTCCCTGCGTCCCGTTCGACACGGGATCGGCACCGCATCTGCGCCGGGCTATCGACCGGACTTTGGGCGGCCGGTCCCATGCAGGAGCAGCCTCCACAGCGGTAGGGTCCTGGATTTCGGTCGTGGCCTGCCCTCGACCGGGAGCGCTCCCTCGCCCACCACGAGCAACGTGGATGCCTTTGGAAAGGCCGCGCGCGCCTCCTCGATGGCGGCCAACTCGCGGGCCTTCGCCTCCGGGCGCTCGACGCTCCACGCAACGTGCGCGACGATGGCGGCCTCGAGGCCCCGTCTGAGCACGAGGTCCGCCTCCTGCCGCTCCTTCCAGTAGAACAGCCCGTCGTGCGGCTCGCGATCGAGTGCGTTGACCACCGCGGTCTCGGCCAGGCGTCCGAGGTCCGGGGAGGCCGAGAGACACACGGCGTTCCTCACGCCGAGGTCCACGGCGTGGACCTTCTGCGGGCGGCGCTGACGTTCCGCCGCCTTGAGCGAGAAGAACGGCAGGAACCGCACGAGGAAGGCCTCCTCGAGGAACCCGCAGTACGACCGGACCATGTCGAGGGAGACCTCGAACTGCCGCGCGAGTCGCTGGAAGCTGACCAGCCCTGCCGTCGAGGTGAGGAGGTGCACGGCGAGCGCCCGCAGGACGCCGACGTCGCGCACGCTGTGGCGCAGGGCCACGTCCTTGAAGAGGATGTCGTCGAAGTACTGCCGCAGGAGGACCTCGCGGCGGCGATCGTCGTCGGCGAGGACGACCTCGGGGAGTCCGCCCCACCGCAGCCAGTCGAGCAGACCCCTTCGCACGGGGATGGGCGGCGAAACAAGGTCGGCGACCGCGGGGGCGGAGACGCCCGTGAAGCGCAGGAACTCGGCGAAGCCCAGGGGCATGACGCGGAGGGCCACGTGGCGGCCGGTGAGGAGGGTGCCGAGCTCGAGCGATAGGAGGGCGGCGGAGGAGCCGGTCACGTAGACCTTGAGGTCCTCCGTCTCGGTGCGTGCGCGGACCCAGCGCTCCCACTCGGGAATGCGCTGGACCTCGTCCAGGAACAGGTAGCTCCTCCCGCGCGGGTGGATGGAGACGCGGTACGCCTCGTACAGACGGTCCAGGAGCCCGATTCCCAGCATGCCGGCGAAGCCGGGCTCCTCCAGGTTGACGTGGAGCATGGCCTGCGGGGAGACGCCCTTGGCGGCGAGGGCGTCCATGGTCTGAAACAGGACGGTGGTCTTGCCGGCCCTCCGTGGACCGATGAGGGCCACGACGTCGCGCGTCTGGAGGAAGGGGCGCACCTCGGACAGGACGTCGCGCGGGATCCCGGGATCCAGGCGGGCCGTTCCCCATCGATTCCACCGCGCCAGGGCATCCAGCATCGTTCCGCTCTACAACGATATGCCGTTCACGATGTGCGAGATCGTACACGATGTACCCTGCACGATCAAGCGAGGATCGGAGGAGGATGTCCCCTGTTCCGGCATCCGTCGGGGCGGGGGGGGAGCGCCTTATCCCCAGATGAAGTATCCCGCGAACGCCGCGGCTGCGCACGCCATGAGCGGGTGGATCTCGCGGAAGCGCAGCGAGAGGAGCCGGATCGCGACGAACGTGATGAAGCCGTAGCCGATCCCGTGCGCGATGGAGTAGGTGAACGGAATCGTCACGAGCGTCACGAAGGCGGGGATCGCCGTATCGAGCCTCTCGAAGTCGATCCGCGCGATCTGCGAGGCCATCAGGAACCCGACGAGGATGAGGGCGGGGGCGGTCGCGCAGGAGGGGACCGCCGCGGCGAAGGGCGCGACGAAGATGCACGCGAGGAAGAGGAGCCCGACGACGACGGAGTGGAGCCCGGTGCGCGCCCCCTCGCCGACCCCGGCGGCCGACTCGATGTACGACGTCACGCTGCTCGCGCCGAAGAGGCCCCCGATCGAGGCGGCGAGGGAGTCGACGACGAGGATGGAGCGAAGCCTCGGGATGCGGCCATCGGCGGTCCGGAGGCCCCCCTCGGCGGAGATCGCGGTGACGGTCCCGAGCGTGTCGAAGAAGTCGACGAGGAGGAGGGCGAGCAGGAGCGGCACGAACGAGACCTTGAGGACGGCGAGCACGTCCGCGTGGAAGGCGACCTCGAAGCTCGGCGCGGCGAGCTCCTTCGGGAGCGTCGCGACGCCCGTCCCGAGGGCGAGGGCGAATCCGAAGAGGATCCCGAGGAGGATGGCGCCCTTCACCTTGCGGGCCATGAGGAACGCCGTGAACACGAGGCCCGCGAGGGCGATCTGGGTGTCCCTGGAGGCGAGGCTGCCGTAGGTCACCGGAGGGCCGCCGACCCCGGGGACGACGATGTGGGCGTTGACGGCGCCGATGAAGGCGATGAAGAGGCCGATCCCCGCCCCGATGGCCCGTCGGAGGTCTTCGGGGATGGCGTGGAGCATGGCCTCGCGGAGGCCGAGGAGGACGAGGACGAGGATGACGACGCCGTCGAGGACGACGAGGCCCATAGCGGCCTGCCACGAGCCGGTCTCCTTGGCGATCTGGAAGGCGACGACGGCGTTGAGTCCCATGCCGCTCGCGAGGGCGATGGGGAAGTTGGCGACGAGGCCCATGAGGAGGCAGGCGATCCCCGCGGCGGCGGCGGTGGAGGCGACGAGGGGTGCGGCGGGCATCCCCGCGCGCGCGAGGATGGCGGGGTTGGCGACGAGGATGTACGACATCGTCAGGAACGTGGCGAAGCCGCCGCGGACCTCGCGGCCGACCGTGCTGCCGCGCGCGTCGATTTCGAAGAAGCGTCGGATCACGCCGCACCTGCCGATTCGGATGGCGGGGGAGGGTGAACTCTACCCGCGCCCTCGGCCGGGCGGAAGCAATGGACGCAGGGGTCCGCCAGCGCCGGGATCGCCTTGTTGTCCAGGAGGAGCGGTCTCGCGCTCTCGATCCTGGCTCTACCTCCGCTTCAACGTGAGGGTACCTTGGTGAGTTTCTTTCATGATGGTCACCCGATACGTGCCGCTCATCTCCCCCGGTGCGGTGAGGCGCATGTCCCACCGAGCCGCGTCACCGGCGGCCCAGCCGATCGTGTTCTCGGTTGCGTACGTGGCGCGAGTCTCCTGACCGTCGGTCATGTCCCACACGATGTAGCCCTGATCCGACCGCCGAATCCCGATGCTGACGGGGCGGTTCACGGTCTCGAATCTCTTTCCTTCCTTGACGCGGAAGCTCTCGGTTCCAATCCACTCCCCCACGAGGGGATCCTCCACGGACGGAGGGGGCTCCGCGGGCGGAGGGGCAGGGGGCTCGGCCGCCTGGATCGTCCCCCCCACGGTCGCGACGGCGGAGAATCCCTGGGCCTGCGCCTTCGCTGAGACTGTGTACGCGTCGCCGCAACCCTGCGCCGGAACCGTGTACGAGACCTTGCCCGTGTAGGTCACCGCCACCTCGTGCACCTCGTCCCACACCATGGGAGTGTACTTCTTGTTCGGCCCGAAGTCCGGCCGCACCTCCATCCGCGTGCGCACGGTCTTCTCGGCGAATCCCCAGGCCGTGAACCCCACCACGATGTCGACCGCCCCCCCGGGCTTCACTGAGGCCGGGGAGGCCTTCAGCTCATCGATGGAAACGCCCTTGATCACGCCGTCGGCGGACCTCTTCGCCTCGATACCGCAGGCGTTCACCCGGCCCGAGGCCTTCACGGGACCGGCCCTCGCGTCGGCGGGGACCGGCCAGGTGGCGTGGCCGGTGTAGAGCGTACCCGCGCACGCCCCCACATCCATCTGCGACGACAGGGCGGTGCCCGTCCCGTCGGCGTCGAGCCAGAGCGTCACGTGCGCCGCCGTCGATGCCTCCGCGAAGCCCGTGACGGAGAACTCGACCCACACGGACGCCTCCTTCCCCGGTTCCAGCACGGCCGGGGAGATCGAGAGGGACTTGATCGTGATCTCGGGCTTCTGCGGGGGGGGCGGTGTCCGCGGCGGGTCGGGCGCCGGCGGCTCGGGCGCGTTGGCCGCCTCGGACGGTGTGTACTGGATCTCGTGGTAGTGCGCGAGCGCCCGCTCGACGTGCCCGTCCGCCCCCCGCGTCGCGAACGCCCCTGGGATCCGGACGTCGTCGAACTCGGTGAGGACCCGCTCGGCGGCCGCGAGGACCTGGGCGGGGTCCGTGTTCCCCAGGGCCGCGCGAATGGCGCGGATCTGGTCATAGAGCTCTTCGGCCCGGGGTTGGAGCTTCGCCCCCCGCCCTTCGACGTCCGTCGCGCGAGGTTCCTCGGGGCCCGCTCCCAGCTTGAGCGACAGCGAGACGAGCTCGTCGGCCTCGGCCGATCCCTTGTAGGGCCGCAGCAGCTCCTCGATCCTGTTCCGGTATCCGACGAGCGCCTGCCGAGCCGTCCCGAAGTCGGCGCGAGCCTTGGAGATCTTTCCAATGGAGTCCTGCGCGGCCAGGACCAGCTTGCCGACCTCGCTCGGGGCCCGGTCCAACGAGGAAACGGAGGCCTGGCAGTCCCTCACGTTCCTGATCGCGTTCTCGAGCGGCCCCGCGGTGTTCTCGATAGCCTCCGCCCGCTGAAGCGCGTTCGAGATCTTGTGACCAACGTCCGCGATGATGAGCCCCGCCTCCTCCTTCCACTTCTTCACCTGGGCCTCCGACGCCCCTGGGCATGCCTCCGCGAAGCCCTTCACCCGCTCCTCGACCTGACGGGACTCGTCGATCGCCGCCGTCAGGGCCTCGTAGGCGGCGTCGAGCTCGGCGATCCTCGGGCGCAGCGCCTCCGTCAGGCGCCTCAGGGAGTCCATGGATTGGGGGAGGGACTTCAGGGCCTCGATCTTCTTCTGCCACGCGGAGATGGTCCTCCCCGCGGCGTCCTCGCGCTCGGCCGCCTCCTTCTGCAGCTCGATCACGCGCGACGCTGCCGTGCGAGCCTCCGAGTCCTTCTCGCGGGCCAGCTTCAGGAGTCCCTGCGCTGCCGCCAGTGCCTCGGCGCGGCGATCCGCCCCATCCCCGGATCCCGCCTCGTCCGCGGCACCGCCGCTGGCCCCGCGAGCGGCGCGGACCTTGCGCAGCTCCTCGAGCCAGTCGCTCGCCTCCCGGTAGGTCTGCACGGCCGATCGAAGGAGCTTCTCCGCGGGTTCCCGGAACGTCTCGTAGCGCGACTGCCCTTCTCTCAAGGCCGAAAGGACGTCGTCCGCATTCGGCAGGGGGTCGGAGCGCTCCGACACTCCCGCGCTCTGGTACTCCAGGAGACCGGCTTCGCACTCCCTGAAGATGTCGGCAGTGTCCTTCGGACTTGCCTCGGGCAACTCCAGGTCGTCGCTCAACGCCCGCGCCTTCTGGAGAAGCTGTTTCGGTTCGTCCTGCTCCCCGAAGGGACGGAGCATCGTCTCCACCTTCCAGACGATGTTCCCGAGCCTGTCACGATCGCGAACGAGCGCCTCGAATCTCGAGTAGAAGCTCTCGACGGCGTTGTAGAGTTGAGCGGACAGTTCCTCGCGGGTCGGATGCGGGGAGAGAACCAAGGACAGACTCTTCTGGTTCTGCTGGACGGCGAGCATGTCGTCCAATGTCGACAGCTCGTCCAGCCACTGCGGAGCCGCCATCGCTCCCCTGACCTCCTTGGCAGCCTCTCCCAGCAGGGTCAGCCACTTCTGGAGGAGCGCGGTCCCCTCCGCGATCCAGGCATCGAGCTCCGCATCGGACGCGGCCGCGGCGCGGTCGAGATGCCCTCGGATCGATCGCAGGTCCGCGCGCGCATCCGCTTCCGACTTCTGCAAGA
Organism: uncultured Planctomycetia bacterium; assembly: GCA_964649705.1. Classification (GTDB taxonomy): domain Bacteria; phylum Planctomycetota; class MHYJ01; order WSZJ01; family CAZYRM01; genus CAZYRM01. The sequence goes on along the minus strand of CAZYRM010000068.1, from coordinate 5,446 downwards.
CCGGGATGGCAACTTCCAGGCTCTTGAGGGCCTCGGGAAGGCTGTCCTTCGCCTCGGCCAGGCGCTGCAGAGAGCCCAGCGTCCGATAGGCGGTCGCGAGCTGTCTCGCCTGTTCGGAGATCTCCCGCCACCGGGCCAGGGTGCGCGGCTCGACAAGGTAGAACTCCGTGAGCTTCTCCAGCAGGGCGCGGCGGATCGCCTCTCCCTCGCCGATCCGGGTCCGAGCCTTCTGGATCACCGAGTCCAGATCCCCGTCCGCCAGGCCGGCCCCTTCTCCCGGGTCCTCGACGGGGGGAAGATCCTCGATCGGCTTGAACGCGAGGCGATAGCGGATGGCCGCCGGGATCCGGTGCCACTTCGCGAGGAGCTTCTCGTACTCCGCCCGGTGCTGTTGAATGAGATCGAGGCCCCTCTCGTTGTAGTGCCGGAGCCACTCCCGGGTCGTCAGGGCGTCCTTCGCTCCCGAGTAGACATGCGACTCTCCCCCATCGAAGAAGAGCGCCTCCGACCAGACCTCCTCCGGGCCGAGGGTCTCCCCCTTCCAGGAGTCGGGGACGAGGGCCTTGTCTCCCCACGTCCACGGGATGTCCGGGTCGGCGTCCGCCGCCATCCCGACGACGGGGAAGGCGTGCCTCGGGCTGCGGAGCACGACGGCGTTCTCGCCGCTCTTCCTCAGGATTTCGACGACCAGCGAGGCGTGCTCGTCGCACATCCCGCCCTTGAGGATCCATGCCACCCTCGCCATGTCCCAATTCATCTTTCGCGCCTTCTCGATCACCTCGGCGCGGTCCTTGATGGTCCCCTCCGACCAATTCCAGAGATCGACCGGGATCGATTGCAGGGTCGTCCCGGAGAGGTCGTTGAGGACCTTCACGCGATTGGCCACGATCCGTTGGGCTGCCTCGGCGCGCAACCGCGTCTGGAGGGACGGGTCGGTGTCGGTGATCGCCTTGACCTGCGCGATGGCATCCTCGATCGTCTCCGGGTCCGCGGCGGCGACGACGCGGGAGACGGCGAGAAGGAGCGCCAGGTGGAGTGGACGGAACGCCATGACTGACCCTCCGCAGGAAGGGGGGCGGCTTGGCCATGGCGGATCCTGCTTCTACGCGCGCAGGCACTTCACGTCAAGCCCCTCGCGCCGCCTCGATTTTCGAGCCGACCTGGCAACGCTGGTCCGCGAAACGCATTCGGCATTCGCCTCCAGGCGAGCTTCCGAGCTCACGCGGTCCGATCGAATACGGCGCCACGAGGTCAGCGGCGCGGAGCGCCTCGGCCTGATCCAGGACGCCTTCCGCCTGCTTGAACTGACAGCCCGATGGGCGTTCCCAGCAGGCACTCCTCGCGCACTCCTTGACGTGGCGTCGCGACAAGCGATTGGAGGAGGGGCTTCGCGAGGCACCGCTCCGGAAGCCGAGGAAGAGACCTTCCGCACGTACCTCACCCTGTCACCCTTGGGCCGCGCGCTCCTGCCGGACCCGTACTTCGTCCCGTGGAAACACCTGACCGCGTGCGCCATGGGCCTGGTGCCGACTCTCGTCTGGAGTCAGTTCCACATCGGCCCATGGACCTGGGCGAACACGGTCACCAGCGTCCTGCTGACTCCTGGCCTGATCGTGCTGTACCACTTGCGCACTCCAGGCCCTCGTCGCGCCCTGGCCGGTCTCTGCAGTGTGGTCTGTCTCTTCGGCATGGCGTGCGTGATCGCGTTGGTGTCCAAGTTCGGACTGCCCGAGGGCCCGAGCATCGCGAAGGTCCTGCCGATCACCGGAGTCCTTGGTTACCTGGTTGGTGGTTTCATCGCAGCGCCACAGCTGTTTTGGACCAGAGGGGACCTGGAATCGGCGTGGAGTGGCTAAGACGTTCCGAGCGTTCTCATGGCGGCCCGCCTGGTCCCCAACGCGGTCCTCCTCCTTGCTCAGATCGTGGATCCATCGGTCCATTCCGGACTTCCGCTTGACGCTCCTTTCGCGGCGCGGCTAGAATCCGCCCCTCACTCTGCAGGGGAATCGGCATGACTCGCTCCGCGTTCGTCCTTATCGCCCTCTCGCTCGCCCTCGCCGCCGAGGACGTCCTCGTCCTCAGGAACGGCAGCGACGTCTCGGGCTCCATCATCGCCGAGGAAGGCGACACCCTCATCATCCACGTCGCCAAGCCGCCCGGCGACATGGTCTTCCCGTACAGGGACGTCCTCTCCATCAACGGCATCTCCGCCGACGAGATCCTCCGCGTCCGCACCCTCGTGGACCAGCAGGCCAGCGCCATCGAGAGCCGCACCGAGATGTCCTTCGGCGGCCCCGTCTCCCGAATCGTCCGCACCCCCGTCCAGCTCGAGGAGGCCCTCCTCGCCGAGGGCAAGGCCTCCGTCACCCCCGGCTCCCTCGCCACCCGGAACCTCGCCCTCCGCTACCTCGGCATCGTCCCCGGCGACTTCGACCTCGAGGGCCACCTCGTCCAGCTCCCCGTCGCCTTCTCCCGCGCCCACTTCGACCGCGCGAACGTCAACCTCTGGGTCGTCCTCGACCGCCGCGGCGCCGCCGCGAAGTCCAACGAGCCCGAGTGGGGCGTCGAGTGGTTCCTCGCCGGCGTCGGGTCGAGCGAGGAGGAGTTCGACGTCGTCCATGCCCTCGGCCACTACGCCGCCAGCCAGATCGTCGACTGGGCCGCCATGTCCCAGCTCCGCGACGGCAACGACGACACCGCACTCGCCATCGAAGCCCTCTGGGAGGGCCTGGCCGACCTCATCGCCCTCGAGACCGTCTACGCCCGGGCCGGCCTAGACGCCGCCCGCGTCCCCGACGCGCGCGCCGCCGTCACCCACGCCTCCCACAAGAACGCCCTCGCCGCCCTGAGCACGCCGATGCCGTTCCGCCGCCGCGTATTCTTCTCCCAGGAGTACGGCGCCGCCTTCCTCTCCGTCGCGCGCCGCGCCAAGGGGTGGAAGGTGATCCGCCGAGCCCTCGTCGACCCCCCGGTCTCCACCGAACAGGTCCTTCACCCCGAGAAGTACTTCTCCGAGAAGGACCTCCCGATCGTCATCAGGCCCCCGAAGCCCCTCCTCGGGATCGGCGCCTGGGACCCCATCGACGAGGACACCTTCGGCGAGTTCGGAATCTCCCTCCTCCTCTCCCACGGGAACGAGCCGGAGACCGCCGCGAAGGCCGCCGCGGGCTGGGGCGGCGACCGCTGGCAGGTCTTCCGCTCGAAGGACGGGGCGCTCGGGCTCGTCTGGCTGACCGTGTGGGACTCCGAGGCGGAGGCGAAGGAGTTCACCGGCGCCGCCGCGAAGTGGCTCGAGAAGCGCCACGGGGGCGCGGGGCTCTCGCCCGACGGCGACCTGCTCATGGGGAAGGAACGCGACGCCGTCTTCTTCGTCGAGGCGAAGGGCGAGAAGGTCCTCGTCTGCGACGGGTTCCCCCGGGACGTCCGCGAGGCGCTCCGGACGGGGATGTGGAAGAGCGAGATCGTCCGCCCCGGCGGCGCGGCCGAGATGTGGGTCTCCTCCGCGGAGTGGAAGGCCGCCTCCGCGGCCGGGCCCGCGCTCGCGGACCTCGTGAAGGCCGCCCCCCCCGCCCCCGCGACCGGGGCGCTGGGGGCCAAGGGCTTCGAGTGCGCCGAACAGGGGTTCTCCCTCGCCGCCGGCGGGGAGTGGCAGCTTGCGGAGTCAAACGCCGAGGAAAAGAAGCGCGGCGTCTTCGTGAAGGGCAGGGTCCGCCTCGAGAACGCCTCCGTCGAGGTGAGCGTCGATGCTCTCCCGAAGGACACCACGCCGGGGCTCTACTTCGCCGGCGTCCTCCGCGCCGAGATGCAACTGGTCTCGGAAGGGAAGCAGCAGGTGGCCTCGAGGTCGCTCTCGACCGTCCAGGGGAAGCCCGCCCTGGTCTGGACCTCGATCCCGAACGAGCTGGTCGAAGGAAAGGTCTACCGCGTCAAGCAGGTCGCGATCGCCCTGGAGGGGCGCGCGGTCCGCTTCCGCTTTACCGCCCTCGACGAGTCGTTCGCCACGCTGGAGCCCCAGCTCTCGCGCCTGCTGGACGGCTTCGCGGCCAAATAAAGCCGCCGGAATTCATCAAGCACGGGCGGTCGCGCCGGCGTACTACTCGCCAGCAAGCTGGCCTTGCCAGTTCCCTGTCCACACACACCCTCACGGAGGTCGAACCGATGAGCCTGATTCGTTCCATCCTGGCTGTCCTCCTCGCCGCGGGCGTCGTGCTCGCCCAGGAGAAGCCCCCCACGGAGAAGGAGATCCAGGGCCTCTGCGACTACGTCGCGAAGGCGCGCGGCCTCGACTTCAAGCACAAGGTCCCCGCGGGCGTGCGGACCGTCGATGAGCTGAAGAAGCTCTGGGAAGACGAGATGGCCAAGAGCATGCCCGACGAGAAGCTCCTCGCCATCCAGAAGACCATGGCGAAGACGGGGCTCATCCCGAAGGAGCTCGTCCTCAAGGAGCTGCTCGTCGACTTCTACTCCCAGGCCGTCGCGGCGTATTACGACCCGGAGAAGAAGGAGCTCTACGTCATCGACCGCACCGAGGTGAAGGAGAAGAGCCCCCTCGCCGCCCTGAACGACATGATGATGAAGATGATGGGCGTGAAGGAGGGGCACATGTACTGCGTGCACGAGCTGACCCACGCCCTCCAGGACCAGCACTTCGACCTCCAGACGATGCCGATGGACCTCGAGGACCAGGACGACGAGGTGACGGCGGTGAAGTCGCTCGTGGAGGGCGAGGCGAACCTCGTCATGTACGGGTACCTCGGCGAGAAGATGAACATGGACGCCGACGGCTTCTTCGAGATGAGCGGCGGGCAGCTCTTCGACAGCAACCAGCAGTCCGGCTCGGAGACGGTCGACAAGGCGCCGGCGATCCTGCGCGAGGGCGCGATGTTCCCGTACACGGTGGGGCTGAGGTTCTGCCACGAGGTGAAGAAGTCGGGGGGCTGGGAGGCCCTCTCGAAGGTCTACGACGACCTGCCCTCCAGCACCGAGATGATCATCCACCCCGAGAAGTACCTGGGCGATCGCGATTTCCCGCAGGCGGTGAAGGTCTCCGGCCTCGGAGAGGCGCTCGAGGGGTGGACGGAGCTCTCGCACAACGTGATGGGCGAGTTCCAGACGCAGGTCCTCTTCCGCACGGTGATGCCGGGCGTGAAGAAGGCCTCGGTCAAGACCGTCTGCGCGGGCTGGGACGGGGACTACTACGCCGTCTATGAGCGGCCCAAGGACGGGCGCCTGCTGCTCGTGTGGGTGAGCACCTGGGACACCGAGGCGGACGCGAAGGAGTTCGCGACGGCGTACAAGAAGCTCCTCGGCAAGAAGTACGACGGGATCGAGGAGGTCGAGTCGACCGAGACGCTCTACATCGCGGACACGCAGGACGAGGGGCGCGTCGGGGTGGAGCTGAACGGGCAGGACGTCCTCATCATCGAGGGATGCGACGAGGACCAGG
>CAZYRM010000067.1:0-31208 GCA_964649705.1 uncultured Planctomycetia bacterium | reverse complement strand
CGAAGGTCGACACCTCCGTGACGATGGCGACGCTGTTCGTGCCGAACAGGAGGACCGCCTCGCCGTCGATGCCGGTGCAGATCTTCGCGCCTGGAGAGAGCTTAAGGCCAGGGGTCAGGGGGAGCCAATTCGTCTTGGGGGCGGTCTGGACCTCGGCCTCGCCCTTGACCTCCTTGACGACGATGTCGAGGGAGGCCCCCTCCGGGAGGGGCTTGGCCTCCTCGGCGCAGAGACAGGTCGAGAGGAGGAGACAGAGGGTGGCGGCACGCATGGGCAATGGCCTCATAGGGCAGAATCGGGCCGATATTCTCCCGATTCCAACCCCGTCCGGCAAGGATCGTTGCGCTTCCCTGGGCCTACTGGGGCTCGTTGCTCGCGTTGGCCCCCTGGGCCCCCGCGTCGAGGAACTGGTCCTTCGCCTCGTGCAGGGCCTGGTGGGCCTCGAAGCCGGTCTCCCCATCCTGCACGCCCTCGGGGATGCGCGTCTGGTCGTGCCAGGCCTGGTGGATGAGGTCCGCCTTCTCCTGGACCATGACGTGGACGCCGTCCTGTCCGAGGGTCTGCAGGAGCGGGTCGATGAGGTTGCTGTGGAGCCCCGGGTGGTCGAAGTCGTACGAGCCCGGGGAGTTTCCCGGAAGACTCGATGCCAGGTTCACATGGGCGCCCAGGTGGAGCAGCGCGACGAGGGCCTCGCCGTACGCCTGGGCGTCGTACCCGCCCGGGGCGCCGTTGCTCGACTCCTGGACGAGCTGGTTCAGCGTCGTCTGGAAGGCCGTGTCCCCGACGATCGGCTCGGTAGTGTAGTCCGCGATGCGGGCGTCGCGCTCCCCCTGGGTCAGACCGGTGTTCGCATCCAGGTTGCCGAAGAAGTCCCCCTTGATCTCGTTTGTGCCCTGCGACACGAAGGCCGCCAGACCGTCGTGGTGCGCCACGTTGTGCAGCATGGTGAGGTCCGCGTGGTCCTGCTCCTCCTGGCTGAGGTCGATTCCCTGCTCCAGGTGGGTGTCCAGGTGGGCCTCCGCGATCAGCGCGTGCAGGAGGGCGTGCTCCGCGGGGAAGTTGAGCCCCTGGTTGTCCTGGAGCTGGGTGCCGAACGCGGAGCACTCGATCAGGCGGAGGATGGCGGCGCGCTTCTCCTGGAAGATGGGGTCCTCGTTCTGGCTGAAGTTGATGGTGTCGAAGTCGTCCTGGGCCTGCGTCAGGTGCCCCGCATCGCCCGTCTGCAGGAAGAACACGAGCTCGTTGAGGCCGTGGTCGGTCAGGAACTGCTCGTCCGCGGCGATCTGGGCGGGATCGCAGCCGTCCGGCGGAGGCACATCCAGGTCGGTCCCTGGGTCCGCCCCCGACGGGCCTCCGCCCGTGTCGGTTCCCGTGTCGCCGCTGTTCAGGTCGATGCCTCCCGCGAGGTTGGCCTGCAGGTTCTCGTCCTCCGCTTCCTGCTCGCTCTCTCCGTCGACCGGGTCGACGAGGTTCTCCGTCGTCGCGATCTCGACGTTCGTCTCGCCGTCCGAGTTCGTCTCCTCGCCCTGCACGATCTCCTCCCCGTTCACCTCCACCCTGTCGTTCGTGCACTCGGCGCGGTCCTGGTGTTCGTCGCAGGTTGACTCGAAGATCCCCTCCGATCCCTTCACGGAGCAGGTGAGCCTCGGCGTGGAGACCTGGAAGTCCGTGTGGAATTGCTCGAGCTGCTTGACGGTGACCTTGGCGATCCCGGGCTCCAGGTGGATGCCCGCGACGAGCTCCTCCCCGCGCATCTCGAACGTCTTGATGTTGCAGACGGTACACTCGGAGACGAGCGCGACGCTGTTCGTCCCGAAGGAGATCGCGACCCCACTGGTGACGCCCGTGCAGACCTTCGCTCCTGGCGCGAGCTTCATCCCCTTCGTCGCCGCGACCCACTTGTCCTTGGCGGAGGGCCGAACGTCAACCTCCCCCTGGACTTCCTGCACGACGATCTCGAGCGAGACGCCCTCAGGCAGCGGCTTGGGCTCCTCGGCGAGGAGGCAAAGGGAGAGGCAGAGCGGGGCCAGCAGCGGGAGGCGCATGGCGGAACGACCTCCAAGACGGCAGCGATGCGGATTGTCCTCAATCACAACCCACGACGCAAGAGTTGGTTGTGACTCAGGCGTGACGGGCTCCCAAGGGAATATGACCCTTTCCCCCAGGGGAGTTTCACGAAATCCCGCCGGATCCTCCGGGGAGGAGGCTACTCGGGGTTGTTCGCGCGGCGGTATTCCATGCCACGGCGGAGCACGGAGAGGAGTTCCTTCCCGCCGATGTAGCGGTGCTGGCTCGCCTTCCCCATGAGGCCCTGGTGCAGGCACTCACGATAGGCGTACCGCGTGTTGTTGCCGAGCAGGTTCAGCCAGATCCCGCCCTTGATGTCGAGCGCGGCGACGACGACGTACGCGAGCTTCCCCTTCGAGATCGGCGCGTCGGCGGCGATCTCCCACGACTCGCTGATCAGCTCGTGCTCGATCGCGTAGGCCCTGTACTCCTCGAACGTCTTCTGCTCGTTCTTCCCCGTGTGGAGGATGTACCCCGCGTGGAGGACGTCCTCCCAGCAGGCGACGTCCTTCATCTCCAGGTCGCGGTAGTACTGCGTGTCCGCCTGCGCCGCGAGGGCCAGGACCGCGACAAGCCCGATCGTCAGGATTGTCCGCTTCATCGCCGTCCCCTAGTACATGATGGTGAGCGACAGAAGGAGGAAGTCCCGGTCGGCATCCTCGTCCGGGTACGCCTTGCCCGCGAAGAACTTCCCGTACCGGACCTGCGCCGTGAGGTCGGAGAGCGGGCGCCAGTTCATGTAGACGTCGCCCTCGTGACCGATGTCGTCGTCGGAATCCGTCGCGCGGAAGTCGCTGATCCCGCCGTCGTCGTTCGACTTCGTGAAGTAGTAGTAGTTCGCGCCGAGCTCGAAGTCCTTGAACGCCTTCACCTTTTCGAGCGGGTGAAACGCCGCGCCGAAGCGGAACACGTGGATGTTCGAGACGCGCGGAGCGACCGAGTAGCCAGTCAGGACGAACCCGAAGGCGTTGAACGCCGTGTCGTCGGTCCCGGCGAGGTTCCCTCCCGTCGTATCGCTCGGTCGCAGGCGGTCGTCGTCGCCCGACCCGTAGGTCCACTGGAACTCCGCGCGCGGGTGGCTCCAGCAGTCGGGCAGCCAGCGGACGCCCGCGTTGGCCGCGTCGGCGTCGATGTCCTCGTGGCTGTTTGTCGCCGCCGCGCCGATGTCGGCGAAGCTCTCGCCCCACTCCTTCACCCACTCGGCGAAGTACCCGACCGTGGGCAGGATGGAGCCCCGGACGCCGATCCCGAAGTACTCGGAGTCGTAGTCGAACTCCTGCAGGACTTCCGGCCGCTCCGGCGAGTGGTCCCGCTGGACGAGGCCGAAGGCGTACGGCGTGTGGTTGCCGATGCGGTAGGAGACCTGCCCGCCGTAGAAGTGGCGGTCCATGTTCTCGGCGACCTCGGTGCTGCGGTCGAGGTTCCGCTGCGGGAACTGCGTCCGCGCCGCGAACGCCATGAACTCGAGGTCCTTCCAGTTTCCGTTGAGGACGACGCCGTCGTTCACCTGCTGGTAGGTCATGCCCGTGCCGAGGTAGATGAACTGGCGGCCGACGGTCGTGGCCAGGTGCCAGGTGCGCGCGCCGGTGTCCGTGTCCGGGCAGACCAGCGAATCGATGTGGAGCGTGTAGAAGGCCTGGTCGAGGTCCGGGCGCTCCCAGGAGTCCTCGGGGGTGTCGGTCGGCTGGTCCCCCTCGCTCCAGTCCAGGTACTCGGCGCGCATCCGGACATAGACGTCGTGGATGTCCTTGTACCCGAGCTGCGTCCAGAGGCGGAAGTCGGCGTCTCGGAGGTGCCGCTCGTTCGCCTCGACGCCCGCGGCGTCGGGGTCCTCCTCGAAGTCGAAGTAGGAGGTGCGGACCCAGCCGCCCCAGTCGAAGTAGACGTTCTGCCAGGTCTCTCCCCGGAAGCGGTCGGCGCGCTCCTTCTCGAGCGCGACGCGGCGCTCTTCCTCTTCGAACGGCTGGACCTGGGCGTGGAGGGCCGCGGCCGAGAGGAATAGAAGTGCGGCGGCCAGGAACACGAGGATCCCGCCGGTCACCATGGACTTGCGGAAGCCGCCCTCGGCGGCCTCCAGCGCAGCCGTCGCCTCGGCGATGGAGGGACGCACCGTGCCCACGCTCTCCATTCCACCCTCCTTGTCCCAACAGGGAGGAAGGACTATAGGAGCCCCCCCACGGCCTGTCAAGCGATTGGAGTGTGGACCCCTCCCCCTGAGATGGTCCTACACATGGGGAATCGGCGCAATTCGGCGCCAGCTTCAGGGGAAAACGTCTTCCCATGCCCGGATGGGTGGTTTCCCCGGATTGCCCTGCGGGGCCCGGAGTGGTACCCTTAGCGGTCGCAGGGGGACGGCGTCCCAAGGGGGCCGCCGCACATGATCCGACTCATTTCGCCGCTCGCACCGCGCACAGACCAGGCTGCCCGGGCCAGGCATCGCCGATCGCCCCGGCACCCCCGACCTGCCCTCCCGGGCACCCCGTCGGAGGGAACGCGATGAGACAGAGGATCCACATTCTGCTTGCCGACGACCACAGGCTTGTCCGCGCCGGACTCAGGGCGATCCTCGAGGAGATGCCGGGCGTCCGGGTCGTCGCGGAGGCCTCGAGCGGGCTCGAGGCGATCGACCTCGCCCGCCGCGCTCGACCGGACCTGGTCCTCATGGACATCACGATGCCGGGGCTCAACGGGATCGACGCCACGAGCGTCCTGCACCGCGATATGCCGGATCTGCCCGTCCTCATGCTCTCCATGCACAGCGAGGACGAGTACGTGGTGCGCTCGATGCGCGCTGGTGCGTGCGGGTACGTCATCAAGGACGCGGCCGCCGGAGAGCTCCAGAAGGCCATACGGGCGGCGATCCAGGGGAAGACCTTCATGAGCCCCGACCTGCCCACGGACGCGATCGAGAGGCGGCTTGAGTCCCCGCCGGGGCGCGACGAGCCGCTCACGCTGCGCCAGCGGGAGATCCTGCAGCTCCTCGCGGAGGGCGTGGGCGTCAAGGAAGCGGCCATTCGTCTGCGGATCAGCTCGAAGACGGTGGAGACGCACCGCGAGCGGATCATGGACCGGCTGCGGATCCACGACCTGCCGGGGCTCGTCCGTTACGCGATGAGCCGGGGGATCGTACCGACCTGATGCCCGCCCGAGAGCGGCCCGGGACGGCCGTAGGGGATTTCCTGACTGGCATTTCCGACTGGGCTGTGCACAATTCCCCACAGTTCCGGTCCCAGTCGCGGGCTCGGGTGTGAGAAGGATGACTCGGGTTCTGATTGCCGATCACCACACGCTGGTGAGGGCGGGTATCCGCTCCCTCCTCGAGTCTGTCCCGGGGATCCGCGTCGTGGGGGAGGCCTTCGACGGCCGCGAGGCGATCTCGCAGGCGCGCAAGTGCCACCCGGACGTCGTGTTCACGGAGCTGCTCCTCCCCCACCTGAACGGCCTGGACGTCACCACGCGCATCAAGAAGGACTCCCCGGGAACGAAGGTCCTCATGCTCACGTCGCTCGGGGGGGAGGAATACGTCTCCCGGGCCATCCAGGCGGGGGCGTCGGGGTACCTGGTCAAGGACGCGGCCGTCGCGGAGCTGGCGCAGGCGATCGACGCGGTGGGGCGCGGGGAGATCTACCTGAGCCCCGGGATCTCGCGCGGCGTGCTGAAGAAGACGCCGCGACGGACCACGACCCGCCGCAAGGGCACCTGGGCCATCACCGAGCGTCAGCGGGAGATCCTGAAGCTCCTCGCCGAGGGGAAGAGCACCAAGCAGATCGCCGTGGATCTTGGCCTCTCCATCAAGACCGTCGAGACGCACCGGATGCGCCTGATGGACCGCCTCGGGATCCACGACGTCCCGGGTCTGGTCCGCTACGCCCTCCGGACGGGCCTGACGAAGCTGTAGGACCCCTACTCCTCGACGACCTTCGCCCCCGGCTCCCTTACGATCCGCCCCTTCACCTTGCAGCGGATCAGCTTGATCGTCGACGTCCCCGCCGCGCGCACCTCGCCGACCACTTCGCAGTCCTCCAGCACGATCGTCGACTGGTCCCGGGCGACTACGAGGCAGGTGATCGTGCACCGCTTCGCGTGGATCGAGGCCCGGTCCTGCGCGCCGAAGTACCCCCCCGTGCCGTCGCACGTCGAGTCGATGATCTCCTCCTTCGCATCGTGGAAGGCGAGCGTCTCGCCGAAGACACAGTCCCGGACGCTCACCCGCGCCGAGAGCGCGGGGTAGACGTTCCACGCCGCCACCGTGGTCCTCTTGAACCAGAGGTCGCGGTCGGGGGCCTCGAGCGCGAGGTCCTCCACCCTCTCCTTGTTCTTCAGGCCCACGAGGGTCACCGGCTCGCTCCCCGAAAAGAAGAGCCCCGCGCCGTAGAGGTCGCCGTCGACGATGCTCCCCTTGCTCCCGGCGTTCGACACGATGCAGAAGAGGACCCTCTCGCAGTCGTCCACGGTCACGTCGTGTCCCGCGGAGGCCTTCCACGAGTCGACCCTCCCGCACTTCGGAAACCTCGCGTTGCCCAGCAGGTTCTCGCCGAGAAAGAACCAGAGGATGAGGAACCCGCACCCGCGGAACTCCGCCTTCGCGCCGGGCGAGAGGACGAACTCGTTCAGCCCCGACCCGCCGGTGCAGGTGACGCGGGCCGTCGCGCCCACGGAGGCGGTCATTCCGCCGACCTGGTGGGTCCCCTCCGTGACGTACTCCGTCCCGTCGGGGACCTCGAGGGCGAGCGGGAACCAGGAGATCTCGAGGACGCGGGAGAGGTGGAGCCGCCCGCCGTCCTTCAGGTCGATCCGCCGTTGGTGATTGAACTGCTGCGGCTGGAGGTAGACCCCTCCCTCGATCTCGACGCTGCCGCCCTCGATCAGGAGGTTTCCCTCGAGGACGAAGCGGGGCGCGGTGACGCGGAGTGCCCCTCCCTTCTTCACGTGGACGTTCCCGCGGCGCAGCGTGGAGGCCTTCACCTCGACGGCGGAGTCGACGACGAGGTCGCCATCGAAGACGTCGAGGGGGGCACGTTCGACCTCGACGCCGTGGACGCGGATCTCGTTGGCGCCCTTCGCTCCCTGGACGACGCCGACGTCGAAGAGGAAGCACGCGAAGCCGAGCCGCGACGGCTCGATCCGCGCCTTCTTCACCGGGGAGTCGTCGGTGAGCTCGAAGGCGTCGACGCGGGCGCGGAGCTCGGTCCGCTTGCCCGCGGGGAGCGGGAGGAACTGGATCCACCGTGCGCCGTCGCGGTCGGGGACGATGAGGCCGAGGGTGACGGCGGCCTTGGACTCGATGGAGAGGCGGAGCTCGGTGGCCTCGGTCATGAGCGCGGGGAGGTGGAGGGCGGCGAGCGAGGCGCGGTCCTGGCGGAGGACGAGGGCGCCCTCCTCGGCGGCGAGCGTGGCCCCCGCGGGCGGCGCGTCGGTGAAGTTGGTCAGGGCGAACTGCCCCACCTCGTCGCACTCGAAGGTCTCGACCTCGGCGCTTGCGATCGAAAGGGCGAGCGCGGCGGCGACTGGAACCAGAAGCGCGTGTCGCATGGGGGACCTCCTTGATCGGGGCTCGATGAAGATACACCGAGTCGGGTGGAGCGGGTACATCGACGAGTGGGGCGGATTCCAGCACCGCAAAGGGCCGACTGCTGGAATTGACGACGATCCGCCTCGTCGGGGCACACACTGAATGCTCGCAGAATTCACGCATGCACAATGACTTCCGGCTGCCGGGCAAGGAATCCAGTACTTGGCCCTCCACTTGTATCAACAGGGTCTCCGTGAGGGCATCGCATCGGCAGGATCGGTCGGCAGCGCCGTGGTTGCCTCCTGCGATGCGGCCCGGGTACAATCGGGTCGCCGGACCCGTCAGGAGACGTCCGATGTCGAACGGAGCGGGAAACGGGGAACTCGTCCAGGTGCTCCTGAACATCCTGGGTGAGATGAGGACATCACGGGAGCAGCACGAGGCCCGGATGGCGGCGCATGAGAGGCTGATGGCCGAGTGGCGGGCCGAGCACGAGCGACGCATGGGAGAGCACGAGCAGCGCATGGGCGAATGGGCGGTCATCATGCTGCGGATCAACGCCGGGCTTCAGGAACTCGAGGCCAAGCAGGAGAAGGCCCGGGAGGACCAGCGCGCGATCCAACAGGAGGCAAGAGAGAACGCGGAGATCGTCCGCGCGCATGCAGGACGAATCAACGTCCTGGAGGGGGCCAGCAAGGCGCTCGTCGACGCGGTCCGCGAGTTGACGCTGCACATCCAGACCGTGGCCGTCGAAGTCAATGCCCTGGGGAGGCGCGTGGACGCGATCGAAGAGGGGCCATAGGACGGCCTCCGCGACCTCCTACTTTCCTCCCCGCAGGAGGTCCACGGCGTCCGCGGCGTCGGCCGGGAGGCCGATGGCGTCGAGGACCTTCCCGTCGGCGTCCAAGAGCGTGAGGCCCGGAATCAGGGCGCCCTCGTGGTCCGCGGCGAACTTGTAGGCGTGCGGGCGGCGGATGATCACCCGGACCGCGGCGTCGGCGGCCTTCACGACCTCCGGATCGTCGAGGATGGCGGAGAGCTCACGGCTCTCGAACCGCGTGGAGGGTCATCACGTCTCCGCGCCCGAGAGCCCGACGAGCACGGTCTTCCCCTCTTTCTTCGCGAGGGCAAGCGCGTCCTCGAGCTGTCCCGGGCCCGCGAAGTGCCACGTGAGCCCGTCCCCGGCCGCCGCCGACCCTCCAAGCGTGGCGGCGAGCGACTCCTCCGCATTCGTGCCCGCCCGCTTGACGACGAGCGTCACCTCGGCCCCCGCCTTCGCCCATCGAAGCACGTCGTCCAGGTCATCCTGGGAGTACAAGTCGTTGGCGCCGACTCGGACGAGGACATCCCCGACGGCCGCCCCAGCCTTCGAGGCGGGGCCGCCCTCCTCGACCGACGTGACGAGGCGCCCGCACCAGCGCCCCGCGATCGCGCCGAGCCGGAAGTCGCTCCCCTCCTGCTTCGTGGGCTGCCGGGTCTCGATCCCAAGCGTCGCGCCCGGCGCCTTGGCCTCCTCGGCGAGGCAGACGGCGGACAGGGCGAGCAGCGCGATCGCGGTCCTCACGAGGCCCTCCGTCTACTGGTTGAACTTGAACGACCCGCGGTGCTCCTCCCACCAAGCCTGCCACTCGTCGTACGTCGTCAGCGCCTGACCCGTGAGCACGCAGAGCGACGACTGCGTGGTGACCTCCAGCTCCGCGCGGTGGCTCTCGTGCTTCCACCCCGTCTCGGAGAGGCCCGAGGTGTCCGCCGGCTTCGCCGCGACCAGCCCCGCCCAGAACCCGAGCAGGGCGTCCACGGCCTCGCTTCGGCGCACCTCGGAGATCGACAGGACCGCCACGCTCGCGTACATGTGGTCCCGCTCCTCGTCCGCCGCCTTCATCCAGCCGCGCGCGGCCGCGGAGAGCGCCTTCACGCTCGCGGCGGAGTTGATCCCCCCGAGCGAAATGATCACCGCGCGCGCGACCTCGGGCTCGGAGCGGTTCGCGTCGAAGCCTGCCTGAAGCGGGGCCGCGGCCTCGGGGCTCTGGCTGTCCCCCAGCATCTCGGCCGCGCGCTTCCGAACGAGCGGCAGCTCGGCGGTCGAGGCGAGCAGCTTCCCCAGGATGTCGATGACCCGCGCGTCGACGACGACGCTTGCCAGCGGGTCGAGGGCCCGGGCCTGCTGGATCGCGTCGAGGCAGTCCCTGACGTACCCCCGCTGCCTCTCGAACTCCGCGATCGCCGCGTTGACCTGCGCGGCGTCGGGGACCGGAGCGGCCATCGACGCGGGATCGGTCGGCGTCGGCGGCTGCGTGGGGTCGATCGGGGGGGGCGTCGGCTCGATGGGCGGCGGGTCCTCGTGGTAGTCCGGCGGCGGCTCCTCCACCGGGGGCGTCAGCACCGGTTCCTCCGGGGGCGCCGTCGTGTGCGTCACGGGCGCCGGCACGGGCCTCGGCGGAGGCGCAGACTGGGGCGGCGCCGGGTTGGAGGCGTCCGTCCCGGCCGTCGACGTGCCGGCCGGCTGGGACGAGGTCGACTTCCACGCCCAGAAGGCCCCTCCCGCCGCGATGACGCAGAGGACCACCGCCGCGACGAGGCCCTTCGACCCGGTGCCGTCCGAGGGCGCTTCGCGCCCGCCGGTGAGGAACGGCTTGTCCGAGCGGACCTCGACGAGGGACGAGGCGGACGGAAGCGTGGCGGTCGATTTCGAAGGGGAGACCGGCGATGCGGCGGGCATGGTCGTCGTCGGCTTCGTCGTGCGCTGCGGCTCGACCATGGGGCGAAACTGCGGAGCCGGCATCGTCGTCGTCGGCCTGGAGGTGCGGGTCGGCGTCGGGTGCGCGGAGACCTGCGGCGCGGGTACCGATGCGGTCGGCTTCGTCGTGCGGACCGGCGTCGGGTGCGCGGAGACCTGCGGCGAGGGTATCGTCGCCGTCGGCCGCGTGGTCCGCACCGGGGGCGCGGGCGGAGGGGGAGGCGGCGGAGGGGCCTCGCCGTCGCTGTACGGAGGCACGAGGAACATCGCCCCGCAGTCGGGGCACGACCCCGCGTTGCCGATCAGGCTGGTCGACATGGCGAACTTCCGCCCGCACTCCTCGCAGGCGAAGCGGATCTTCGGCACGTCGGGCTCGGGCGGCTCCTCCCTGGCCCCCTCGAACGCCACGTACGTCCCGGTCGCGCCGGAGGGCGACACGTCGCCGGAGGGGCCGCCGGGCTGGGGGATCTCGTACGTCGTCCCGCACCGGGCGCACTTCCCCTGCCGCCCCGCAAGGTGCTCCGGCGTGAGGAACTTCTTCCCGCACTGGACGCAGTTGAAGGAGATCATGGCCGTCTCGGATCCGTCGGTACGGAATGGCGCCCAGGCTAGCAAGGAGAGGCCCGCGGCGCAATGTCCGGCTTGTGGATCCGGTTGTCGCGCGCGACCGGAGGCGGTATCCTGGCAGGGCCCCGCACGTCAGGGAGGACTCCCATGCGCGCCGGATTGCCCTTCGCCGCCGGACTCGTCTGCCTCGGCGCCCTCTTCGCCGACGAGGTGGTCCTGAAGAACGGCTCGTCGTTCGAGGGGAGGATCGTCGGGGAGACGTCCGACAGCGTCGCGATCGACATCGGCTCGGGCGTCCTGAAGTTCGCGAAGGACTCCGTCGCGCGGATCACGCGCACGGCGAAAGCGGACGAGGGGCCGCCCGCCCCATCCCTCCCCGGGACCATCCCGCAGGCGCTCGAGGGGGACCTCGTCGCGTCCGTCGGCCCCGGCGGGGTGACGCGGAAGGAGCTGGCGGACCGCATCTACGGCTTCACGCGCGGGGACTCGTCGCTCGTCGACATCTCCCCCAAGGAGGCGCGGGTCTATCTCGACCCGCTCGTCGACGACGAGCTGCTGTTCCAGGGCGCCATCGCCGACGGGGCGTTCGACGACCCCACGATCCGCAAGCGCCTCTGCGAGGCGCAGATCTCGGTCCAGGGAGCCGACACGCGCCTCACCGGCGGCACGGAGGCCGACCTGAAGGCCTGGTACGAGGCCCATCTCGCGGACCTGATCGAGGCGAAGCGGCTCCAGGTCTGCGGGGCGAAGCTCTACGACGCGGCGGACCTCGCGACCGAGCGCGGGCTGGAGGAGACCATGGGGCGGATCGAGCGGCTCAAGGCGGCGGGTCCGGACGACCCGGTCTGGGACTTCAAGGGGTGGATCGGCGTGGACGAGGAGTTCCTGGGCCCGAAGACCTACGACATGATCAAGAACCTCCGCGTCGGGGAGTGCTCCAACGACATCGCGTGCAGCGACAAGAGCGTCTGGGCCTTCCGTGTGCTGGCACGGGAAGACCTCCCCGCCCCCCCGCCCTTCGAACGGTGCCGCGACCGGGTCCGGATGCTCATCGCCGAGGAACGGATGAAGGCCTTGGAGGCGGCCGACACGGACGAGACCTTCCGCGCCGCGCTCGACGGGGGGCTGCACCGGAACTCCTACCACCGCGCGTTCATCATCGAGACGTACGTGACGAGGCGGAAGACCTCGCGCGCGGAGCTGCTCACCGAGATGCGGGGGCGGTTCCTCGTCGACGTGCTGCTGGAGGAGTAGGTTACCCGACCAGATCCAGGACGACCGTCCTCCAGCCCGCCCCGCCCGGCTCCGGGGCGCGCCGCGCCGAGGGGAACCTCGCCGCGAGGGCCGGGTCGACACGGCCGTCCGCGCGGGGGATCAGCACGGGGACGTCGACCTCGGCCAGGAGCGAGGCGTCGACCTCGCTGTCCCCCAGGCCGATCGTGCGGATCGGGCCCGTTCGCGCCACGAGGCGGCGGCGGACCTCCCGCACGCCCGTCCCCTTGTCCGTGGCGCCGTGGAGGTGATGGAACCGCCCCCCCCGCGAGACGCGCAGGCCGCGGGCGTGGGCGGCCTCCAGGGCCTCGGCCGGGACCCGCCCGTCCTCCGTTCCGGCCACGAACGGCTCGTCGAACTCCCGTCGGCGCGCCAGGCCTGCGCGCTCGACCGGGAGGCCCGTCAGGGCCGCCACCTCGGCGTCATCCATCTCGCTGAAGCCGCGGAGGGCGGGGCAGCGCGCCTTCATCTCGCGGAACGCATCGAGGATCGTCGGGTGGGGCGTCCCGAGCGCCACCGTCTCCGTCCCGTCGTGGAGGCCTCCTCCGTTCTCGACCACGCACGGGTCGTGGACGCCGATCTGCTGCTGGTACCACGCCGTTTCGGCCCAGGTCTTGCTCGTGCAGAAGACGAGCGGGATCTTGCGCGCACGCAGGGCCGCGATGGCGGGCTGCGCCTCCGACCAGGAGTAGCCCCCCGCATCCAGGAGCGTCCCGTCCAGGTCCGTGAAGACCGCCCAGGTCACTTCGAATCCTCCGCGACGGCGGCCTTGAGCATGTCGAGGAGCTCCGGTACGGCCGAGGTGACGCGCGACCAGTTCGGGATCTGCGGCGCCCCCATCGGGTCGTCGAGGACCGCCTTTCCCGCGATGGCGATGGCGCGCGCGAAGGCCTCCACGGCGGTCCCCTCCGCATGGCGGTCGAAGGTGAGGCCGTTGATGGAGGCGTCGTCATTGTACTTCTTGATGGTGTCCTGCGCGTGCTTCACGTAGGCCACGGTCAGCGTGCGCACGAACGCCTCGGAGAAGAGGATCCCCTCCGCGGCGAGCGTGCGGAAGAGGGTCTTCGCGATGTCGACCGCCATCCTGAGAAGGCCCGTCGAGGCGTCGTCGGAGGAGAGCGGCTGGTGCTTGTGGTCGTACGTCTCGCAGACGTCGACCTCGCAGATCCGCCTCGCCGCGCAGTTCCGGTAGACCTCCCCAAGGAGACCGATCTCGAGCCCCCAGTCGCTCGGGACCCGGATGATGCGGGCCAGGTCGGTGGTCATCGAGAACTCGCCCGCGAGGGGGTATCGGAAGCTGTCCAGGAAGACGAGGAACGGATGGGCGCCGGCGATCTTCTGCAGCGTACGGATCATGGGCTGGACGAAGAGGCGCGTCACGCGGCCGTGGAACTGCCCGGCGACCCGCGCGTAGTAGGCCTTCGCGTACTCGTACCCCAGGTTCGGGTTGCAGACGGGGTAGGCGACGCGGGCAAGCAGCTCGCGGCTGTACGTCGTGATGTCGCAGTCGTGCAGGGCGATCGCCTGCGCCTTCTCGTCCGCGAGGATGTACCCGATGGCGATCCAGACGGCCCTCCCCTTGCCGTCCTCGCCGATCTGGATGCCGTTCTGGCGGAGCGTGTCGTAGAGCGCGTTCACCCTCGGCCCGTTGTTCCAGAGGAGCACCTTCTCCTGCGGCAGCCCCGAGAAGAACTCGCGGGCGTGCTGGTACTCCTCGGCCGACGCCTGCCCGAGCGAGATGACGATCTGCTTGAGGTACTTGACGCGCTTGAGCTCCTCGACGATCCGCGGCAGGGCCTGCCCCTTCAGCTCGCGATAGAGGCACGGGAGGAGCAGCGCCATGGGGGTCGTGCGGCTGTGCTTCTTGAGCTCGGCCTCGAGCCGCTCGATGTTGGTCGGCGGATACCGGTGCAGCGTCGTGATGACGCCGGTCTGGTAGAAGTCGGGCATGGAATTCCTCCTCGCGATGCGGACCGGCAGGCCCGGCGATGACGGGTTCGTGGCGACGCAGGACTAGGCCGCGGGGGGGCCGCGGCGTGGGCGCCGATCGAGGAGGGCGAGCGGCCAGGCCGCCCGTGAGGGCGACAGGCGCAGAAGACTGAGCGCGACGGAACGCCCCGCGAGGACGGCGGGCATCGGCTCCGGGCGGACGAGACGGACCTGGCCTGCGCGGGCGCGAGGCGACCCCGCCTTGACGCGCTGCAGCACGACGCACTTCCGGGTGCGGCGATGCGTGCCCTGGATGGGGACCGGGGCGCACCCGCGACGCCCGATCTGCATCGGGCGATGGACGACCGCCACCCACGCGGCCGGGCACGGCTGCGCCCAGTCGATCGCGACGGCGGTCAGTCCCAACACCAGGAGCAGGACCATCGATTCCAAGTATAGCCGACATCCGAGCCGAAGCAACCCGCCGTTTCAGACGGTTCCGACGAAGAAGATCAGCGTGACCGCGAGGAACAACGGCAGGAGCACGCACGCAGACCAGGCGAGGTAGCCGAAGAACGAGGGCATCCTCACTCCCGAGTGCTCCGCGATCGCCTTGACCATGAAGTTGGGGCCGTTGCCGATGTACGTCATGGCGCCGCCATGGCGGGCAGGGGCTCCATTCGGTTCTCCTACGGTTGCATCAGGATCCTCACACCGTGGGCCCCCGCCCACAGCGCGGCCGCGATGCCGATCACGGCGCGGGCGTACTTTGCCTTGCTCGGCTCGGCGTCCGCCCGGTCCAGCGACCGGGCGGCGAGCGCGAGGGCGGCGACGCACACGTGCGCGACGTCGATCGGCCCGAACCACCCCTTTCCCTCGACGAGCAGCAGGCAGCTCGTCACGAAAAGGAGTCCGGGACAGATCAGGAAGTACAGGATACGGAGGAAGCAGCCGCCCGATGACGGCGAGGCAGAAGCGTCCATGGCGCACCTCGAAGCGAAGCCTGTGGGACCGTGACCGGTGCCAGGCTACGCGAGGGGCGGGGCGCGGGACGGCGAGGGGCCGGCGGGCGTCGCCGACGGGCGGAACGTCGTGCCGCGGTCAAACCGAAGGGCGGAGGGGATGGACGCCGTCGGCGCAGCGGGCGCGGCGGCGTCGAGCGAGGGCGCTTCGGCTGCGGCCCGCTGCATCGAAGGTCGTGAGGACTGCAGGACGACGTGCGGGCGGGTCGGTTCCTCCCGGGGGCGGGGCGGCTCCGGGCGCACCGCGCCGCTGGGCAGACGGACCTGGGTCCAGGAACGTGGCTCCGACGGCACGTCGTCCGCGAGCGCGACGTGCGCGGTCAGGAGCAGAAGCGGGAGCAAGAGACGTTTCATCATCGCCGCCCGCAGTATACCCGCACCCCTGCTCATGCGTCCACCGGGGCCGACCGCCCCTCCCAGCGCTCGAAACGCGAGAGGAGGTACGGCTTCATGTCCTCGAAGCGCTGGGCCTGCAGGTCGACGATCTCGTCCGCCTGCTCCGTCGTCATCTCCGCGGCATCCGTGATGAACCCCGCCGTCCGTCCGTAGTAGAGCGGCGTCATCAGGTCCACCAGCTTGTACTTGTCCCTCGACCACCGCTGAAAGGTGTAGGCGAAGTCGTAGACGACGCGCACCCACAGCTCGATCGGGAAGTGGAACTTCTCGACGGGCTCCTTCGCCAGCGCCTCGAGGGCCGCGAAGCTCTCCGGCGAGACCACCTCGCGCCACAGCGCGCCGAAGTGCCCGAGCCCCTCGCGGAAGTTGCTCACGAGGCGGGCGTGGTCGACCTGGATCGGCTCCGGCTCCAACGCCTTGACTTCCCCCAGCAGCGGGACGGCCTCGCTCCCGACGACCTTCTTCCAGACCTGCTCGTAGCGCGACATGGCCCCGAAGAGCGTTCCCACGACCTGGCGCCACATCGGCCCGAGCGACGCGGAGGGGTCCTTCGGGTCGTGCACCTTCGCCCCCAGGAAGGCCTCACAGACGCGGAACCCCTCGCAGATCGCGATCGTCGTCATCCAGATGTCGATCCCGAACCGTGCGACGTCCGTCTCCCAGACGTCCTCCTTCGTGAACCGCTCCACGAGGTTGCGGGAGAAACCGAAGTCGCCCCCGATCGGCTGGCGAATCCTCTTTCCGTAGAGCGCCTGGGTCAGGGCCCGCGCGATGTTGTTCGTGATCGTCCCGTCGTACTTGTGACGGACGTAGTACGGGCTGACAAAGTCGTATCCCTGAGACAGGATCGGATCGACCAGGGCCTTCACCCAGTCCCCGGTGATGCTCCGGAGGTCGGAGTCGAACACGGCGCAGGCGCTCGCGTTGAGGCGCGCGGCCGCCTCGAACACGGCGCGGAGGCTGGTCCCCTTGCCGGGCAGCCCCCGGTAGATCGCGACGATCTTCGTGACGTGCGCGGCCAGTTTCGTCCGCTGCGCATTCTCGCGGGTGTAGTCGAGCGAGCCCCCGTCGGAGATGAGGACGACAGCCCTGCGGTCGGGGTAGTGCTTCGCGAGCCCCTGACCGACGGCGCGGAGGACGCCGGCGATCGTGTTCTCCGAGTTGAAGGTCGGGATTCCGATGACGATGTCGGCCTTTCCCCCGATCTCGGCGATCTTCTGGTGGACGTACTCCCTGAGCGCGGTGTCGTACTTCATGGCGTATCGAGTCTTCGCCCTCCAGCGTCGAACCAGTGGACCGCCGCGCGCGGAAACCCGAGCGTCACACGCGCCCCGGCGGAGGCGGCCCCCGTGCGCGACGCGGCGCGAATCGTACCCGCCGCGGTCGTCACATGGAAGAGGACCTCGGCGCCGTGCGACTCCGCGAGCAGGACCTCGCCGTCGATCGTCGCGTCCCCCTCCCCCGCGGGGAGGCGGACGTGCTCCGGGCGGATCCCCCACGTGGCCGCGCCCGGCGGCGCCGGCGGCGCCCCGGGGCCGATCGGGGACAGGTTCATCCGGTGCGCGCCGACGAACTCCGCCACGAACGTCGTCCGCGGACGGTCGTAGACCTCCTGCGGCGATCCGACCTGGAGCAGGGCGCCCTCGTGCAGGACCGCGACGCGGTCCGACATCGTCATCGCCTCCACCTGGTCGTGCGTCACGTAGAGCACCGTTCCGCCGACCCGGCGGAACAGGAGGCGAAGCTCGGCCCGTGTCCGGTCGCGGAGCGAGGCGTCCAGGTTCGAGAGCGGCTCGTCGAGGAGGAACACCTTGGGCCTGCGCACGACCGCCCGCGCGAGCGCGACGCGCTGGCGCTGGCCCCCGGAAAGCGTCGCCGGGAGACGGTCCATCATCTCCGCGATCCCGAGCATCGACGCCACGTCCTTCGCGCGCGAGGCGGCCTCCTCGGCGGCCACGCCGCGGAGCGTCAGCCCGATCGAGACGTTCTCCGCGACCGTCATGTGCGGATACAGCGCGTAGCTCTGGAACACCATCGCGACGTCCCGCTCGCGGGGCGCGGTCTCCGTCACGTCGCGCCCGTCGATCCGCACGCCCCCCGCGTCGGGGGACTCCAGCCCCGCCGCGATCCGGAGCAGCGTCGTCTTCCCGCACCCCGACGGCCCCAAGAACGTGAAGAACTCCCCGTCGGCCACGGACAAGGAGACCCCGCCGAGGACCGCGCGCCCCCCCGCGAACGACTTCCGCACGTCGACGAACTCGATCGTCGCCATCAGCCCTTCACCCCTCCCGCCGTGAGGCCCTCCACGATCCGCTTCTGGGCCGCGAGGACGAGGGCGACCACAGGCAGCGTCGTCAGGACGACCGCGGCGGAGATCTGGTCCCAGGGAACCTCGTACTCGCTCACGCCGGTCAGCATCGCGATCCCCACGGGGACCGTGCGCGCCATCTCGTGGGGCATGAGGACCCAGGCGAGGAGGAACTCGTTCCAGGCGAAGATGAAGACCAGCATTCCGGTGGTCGCGAGGCCGGGCGCCGAGAGCGGCAGCACGATGCGGGTCAGCAGCCCCATCCGCGTGAACCCGTCGACTCGCGCGGCGTCCTCGATCTCCGAGGGGAGGCTCCGGAAGTACCCCGCGAGCGACCACACGGCGAACGGCAGGTTGAGGGCCGTGTAGGCCACCACGAGCGTGACGGGGCGGTTGAGGGCCCCCACGCGCCAGGAGAGCTCGTAGAGCGGCGCGACGAGGACGATCGGCGGGAAGACGGCCCCGACGAGGAGCGCCCGCTCGACCCACGCCGCGCCGCGCATCCTCCCGCGAGCGAGCGGATACGCCGCCAGGGCCGCGAGCGCGACCGTGAGGAGGGTCGTCCCCGCGGAGACCCTTAGGCTGTTAAAGAGGAAGCGGCCGAAGGGGCGCTGCTCGAAGACCTCCCGATAGCTCCCCGTCTCGACCCGGGAGGGCCAGTACACGGGCGGCACCGCGGTCACCTCGCGGTCGGGCTTGATCGACGTGAGCACCATCCACGCGAACGGAGCGAGGCTCGCGACGGAGACGATCAGGCAGAGGGCGAGGAGCGTCGAGGTGCGTCTCATCGCCGCCTCCGGATCAGCGCGGAGAGGCCGAGCCCCGCGAGGAGCATGAGCGACGCCAGCGCGACCGTGAGGGCCGACCCGTAGCCGATCCGCCCGTACCGGTAGACGACCGTGTACAGGTAGAGCGCGAGCGTCTCGGTCGCCCCGGCGGGGCCGCCTTTCGTCAGGACCCAAAGCAGGTCGAAGACGCCGAGGGCCTGGATGGCGCGGAAGGAGATCGCAACGGCGAGGTACGGCCTCAGGAGGGGGAGCGTGACGTGGCGGAACCGGTGCCAGGGGCCTCCTCCGTCGACCTCGATGGCATCGTAGAGGTCCCGGGGGATGGTCTGAAGCCCGGCGAGGAGGATGACCGCGACGAACGGCGTGGTCTTCCAGACGTCGGCCGCGGCAGCGCAGAGGAAGGCGGAGACGGGACGGCCGAGCCACGCGACGCCGCGCTCCGCGAGGCCGGCGCGCGCGAGGAGGTCTCCGAAGGGGCCGTAGCTGTCGTGAAACACGAGGGCCCAGGCCATTGCCATGATCGCGGACGGGAGGACCCACGGGACGAGCATGACGGCGCGCATCGGGCCGCGTCCTCGGAACGGGACGGCGAGGAGGAGCGCGAGGCTCAGGCCGAGGACGGCCTCGATCGGTACGGTGACGCCGGCGAAGAGGAGGGAGCGCCCCGCGGAGGCCAGGGCGCGGGAGTCGTGCGCGAGCTCGGCGTAGTTGGCCCCGCCGGCGAACCCGGCCTCTTGGCTGACGAGGTCGCGGCGCTCGAGCGAGCGCCACACGGCGAGGAGGGACGGGACGAGGACGACCGCGGCGACGACGGCGAGGGCGGGGACCGCCATCCAGGGGGCGGAACGGTCGCGCGGGCCCGTCATTTCGCCCCCGCTTCAGCGAGGGCGGACCGGATCTCCGCGGCGGCCTTCGAGAGCGCCTCCCGGGGCGAGGCCGACCCGACGAGCGCCGAGCTCACGTGAACCTGCAGGATGTCGGAGATGCGCGAGTACCTCGGGTGCACGGGGCGCGGCCGGGCGCCGAGGAGCACGCGGTAGAGGTCCGCGAGGTGCGGCGCCGCCGCCAGGAGGTCCGCGTCCTGGTACAGAGAGTGGCGGCTCGGCAGGGCGCCGTTCTTCCGGTGCAGGATCTTCTGCCCCTCGGGACCCGAGGCGAAGCGCGCGAACGTCCAGGCCGCCTCGGGGTCCCGCGCGGTCCGCGCGAGGCCGAACCCCCACCCACCCAGCGTCGCGGCGCTCTTCCCGCCTGCGCGGTGCACCATGGGGCAGATGCCGACCTTCCCGCGGACCCTGGAGTCCTCGGCGCCCAGGTGCTTCCAGGCGTATGGCCAGTTCCGCATGAAGACCGCCTGCTCCTCCTGGAACGCCTTGCGGACCTCCTCCTCGCCGTAGGTCGTCACGGCCTCGGGCGCGATCTTCTTCTCGCGGACGAGCGAGACGAGCCAGGTCAGCGCGGCGACCGCGGGCTCCTCGTCGATCCGGACCTTCCCGTCGGCGTCGATCAACTCCCCTCCTGCCCCCCACACGTGCTCCAGGAAGGCGCAGATCAACCCCTCGTACTGCTTCCCCTGGAACACGAATCCGTTCATCGACGGGGGGCGCGCGAGCTTCGAGGCGATCCGCTCCAGGTCGTCCCAGGTCTCGGGCGGTTTCTCTCCCGCGGCCTCGAGAAGGTCCTTCCTGTAGTAGAGCATCCCCGCATCGGAGCGGACCGGCAGGCGGTAGACCCTCCCCTGCCACGTCCCGCCCGCGAGGTCGCCGGGGAGGTACTCCTTCCGCGCCTCTTCGGAGAGGCGATCGTCGAGCGGGGCGACCCAGCCCGCGGAGGCGAACTTCGGGACCCAGATGACGTCCATGTAGGCGAGGTCGTAGGTCGCGACGCCCGAGGAGAAGGCCGTCGTGTACATGTCCTCCCGCTGGTTCGTGGAGGCCGGTCCTTCCTCGAGCTCGACTCGGATGTCGGGGTGGGCGCGATGGAAGGCCTGGATGACCTCCTTCCATCCGCCGCCGACGTCGGGGCCGTCGAGGAACCGCACGACGCGGCCGTCCGTCGGCCCGCCGGGCGACACGAAGAAGAGGGCGATCACCCCCGCGGCGACCGCGACGATGCCGATGGCACAGAGCAAGCGCTTCATGTCGTCTCCCTCCTCGCGGTATCCGCGGTCGCCAGCCGGTCCTGGTATCCGACGAGGGTGCCGTCGAAGTCGATCCCCAGGAGAACGATATCAGGCATCGCGCGCGCCTGGATCTCCTGGACGGCCGCGAGGAGATCGACTGAAGCCAGGTCCATGGCGGTTCTCACCTTCTATGCTCGGGAGATCCCGATCCCGCACTCCGTCCCATCATGATCGTCCGGAGGCGACGGACCGACCGCGCGACCTCTTGGAGCTCATGGTCCCCGAGTCGACCGAGGCCCCGCGGCAGGCGACTGCGTGGAGGCGCGGGGGCGCCGTGGGCGATGCGGCCACCGGCGGGGGTGAGCCTCAGGTACACGACTCGGTGGTCCTCCTCCCCGCGGGTCCTCCCTACCAGCCCTCGCGCCACCAGCCGCTTGAGCAGGCAGCTCACGCTGCTGATGTGCAGGAACATGCGTTCGGCGAGCTGTCCGATCGTCACGGGGGACGACTCCCGGATGAGACGGAGGGCCCAGAGCTGGGGCCCGGTCAGGCCGCGCTCCACCTGAAGGAGCCTGGAGAACCGCTCGACGTGCTGGAAGAGCCCGTGCAGACCGTCGACGATCCGTCGTGTGAGGTCGCGACGGGAGAGCGGACGCCTTCCTCTGCCTGCGGCTCGGCTGGGCCGGTCTCGACGCGTCATGCCCTCGCCCCCATTACTTGTGCATCAAACTAACGCAGGAAGGCGCGGAGGTCAAGCCCGACCGATTCCCTTGATCTCGCCTGCGCATGCCCCTATGCTCTCGAGCTCAGCCTCTTCCACGCCGCTCGACGACCACGAGGCGTCGACGCCGCCAGGCGTCCCGCCCGAGAGGAGACGCCATGACGCGACTTCGCGCCGCGATCGCCGCGCCCCTGTTCCTGGCCGTCGCGGCGAGGTGCATGGCCCAGGACCCCTCGAAACAGACCGACGACGATCTCCTGAAGCGCGCCGCGTCCGAGGTGGCGACGTTCTCCGCGGTCGAGGCCTCGCTCGACGCGCTGGCGGCCACCCTCGGGGCCAACGAACAGGCCATCGCGAAGGCCCGCGCCCTCCTCGCCGAAAGAGAGCCCTCCCCCCCCGCCGTCCCGCCGGTCGACACTCACCTGTCCCCCGAGGACGTGGACGGGCTGGCACGGGGGTTCGCCGAGTTCGACGCCGCGGTCGCCGCCCGCCGCAAGGCGATCGAGGACCTCCGCACCCTGCTCCCGGAGCGCCAGAAGGCCCAGGCGGCGACGCTGGCCAGCCTCCAGGCTCTCGCGCAGGCCATTCCCTCCGCCCGCGCCGCGCTCGGCGAGCTCGCGAGAAGGGTCCAGGCCGGGACGATCGCGCCCGATCGGGTGGCGCTGGATGATCAGCGTCGATCGGTGGAAGCCTGGGTGGAGAGGCTCGACACCAGGGAGAAGGCTGCCCCCGCGCTCCAGGCGGCCATGGAGCGGGAGGCCGCGAAGGCCGCCGAGGACCTCGCCGCGCTCCAGACGCTCGCGGCGATCGCCCCGGGGGGCGAGCGAGAGGCACGTCGTGGGCGCGAGACCGCCGACCTGCTCAAGCAGGCGATCGAGGGGGAGAGGAACGAGCGCGCCGAGCTGGAGAAGGCCGATCCCTCGACGCTCCCGACGGTCCTGACCCGGCTCGTCGACGACTGGGGGCGGGAGACGGAGGAACTCACGCAGACCGGTCGGAAGGTTGACGCGGAGCTGGCCGCCCTCGCCGCCGTCGACGAGGAGCGCGCCCGCGTCGCGCCGCCGTCCAAGGAGGCAATCCCGGAGGGAGAGGGGCACCCCGAGCTCCGCCTGGCGCGGCGGGACGCGGGATACTCCGACGCCCTCCTCCAGTCTCATGCCCGCCGCATCGAGCTCGTCGAGAAGGGACGGGAGGCGGTGGACGCGAGCCGCCAGGCGCTCGCGGACGCCGGGGGGGCCTTCGATCGGGCCTTCCGCCTGACCATGCGGCTGCGGGCCGCCGTCCTGCTGTGCGCGGAGCGGGATGGGGCGCCGGCCCCGCCGGAGGGGATCACGTCGGCCTCGCTCTGGACCGACCTGCGGCGGCTCTCCTCCCTCGAGGCGCAACGGCGCGTCCAGGCCATGCTCGTGGAGGAGAGGGCGAAGGACACATCGGCCGCCGAGGCCGCGGAGAAGGACCTCGCCGCGGAGAAGCTCGTCAACGCGCGTGCGCACGACCAGCTCCGCGAAGAGGAGAGCTACGCGCAATTCCTTTCGGAGATGACCGGCAAGTCCGAGGCGGAGCTCCTCGCCCTCCTGGCCACTGACGGCGAGCTGGCCTCGCGCGAGCGGACGCGGGCGTCCGAGGTCGAGGCGGCGGAGAAGCTGGTGCAGGAGGAGGACCAGAAGGCGCGGAACATCCGCGAGACGATCCGCCCGCTCGAGAACCCCTACGTGCAGTTCGGCGTCGCGAGAGGCGCGGCCCGGGCCCAGGAGATCCAGAAGGAGCTGGAAAAGGCGAGGGAGGCGAAGGACGGCCAGCTCCCGCTGGACCAGTCCGCTCGGCCGATGGGGATCGACCTGACGGCGCCTCTGCCGTCGGAGGCCGTGGCGACGACGGAGAGGACGGAACCCGCGGTCGACTCGGAGGTCGCGGAGAAGGCCCGCCTGGAGCAGGAGCAGACATTCGCGAAGGAGCTTCTCAGGTACTTCAGGGACCTCCAGGCGAGCCTCGATCGCTGGGATGCGTCCCTGCAGGCCTTCGACACGGCCGGGCAGGCGCTCGTCTCGCGGCTCTCAGACCTCGTGAACGAGAAGAAGCGCGGCCACGCCTGCGCGCGGGAGCTCGAGCGCCGGTACGAGGCGGGGAAGGTGACGCGAGCCGATCTCCCCGCGGACCTGGACGGGCGTACCTCGCGCGAGCCGATCCACGCCGCCGAGAAGCAGCGCGACGATGCGCTTCGCACGCAGGCCCTCCTGCGGGAGCGGCGCCAGCAGGAGTTGGCGGGACTCCGGAACATCGCGGCCCTGCAGTCGTGGGCGGGGAAGCAGTCCGAGTACGCCGATCGGAAGGCGGTCCTCATCGGGCGCCCTGTGGCCCACCTCGCGTCCGCGCGGACCTCCTACGAGTCGCTCCCCGAGGTCCAGAAGAAGGCCCTCACCTACAAGTCGGAGGTCCGGCGGACCGGTGAGGACGAGTGGTCCACGCGCCTCCTTTCACGGTTCATGGAGTCGACCGCGAGAGAGCGGTTCGAGGACCCGCTGGGGGTCTACTACCTCGAGACGGTCGACAGCGACAGGGCGGTGGACGAATACGGCAACGCGGCGGAGGCGTACGAGGGGCTGGTGGAGGCCGCCATCCGTGAGCGCGAGGAGCTCTCCGGCCTTCCGGCCGCGCTGCGCGAGGCGACACCGCTCCGCGTGTTCAACTACCAGGTCGCGCGGCACGTCGCCGCGATCGCGGCCGCCCCCGAGAAGCAGGCCCAGATCGAGTCGGCGTTCCGCTCGGCGTTCCAGAAGGACCTGCCGCTCCCCTCCGACACCCGCGGCTGGTCGATCCAGTACTGGGGAGACCAGCTCCTGGCGTCCGAGCTGCGCCTGTGGGGCCACCTGAAGTGGATCGCGGAGTCGGAGCGACGGCTGTCCAAGCTCGGCCTGGAGGCGGACATCGCGCGGTACCGGAAGAGCCTCGCGCGGATCAGCGGGGAGATGGACGTGCAGCGCCTGCTCCTCGAACGCCTGTCGGGGGAGATCGCCTCGGTCCGCGAAGGGTACCGCGCGCAGTCGAGGCGGGACGCCCTGTGGTCGTTCGCCCAGGTGCTGCTGATCCCGGTGATCGCCTGGCTGTTCCTGCGCACGATCCGGCGGTTCGCGCGGCGCATCGAGAAGGCCGCCAAGAAGGCCGGCACCGACGACACCTCGGAGAGACGCAGGCGCGTGAGCACGCTGGCCCGCGTCAGCGGCAAGGCGATCTCGACCACGGTGTGGATCGTGACCTTCATGTACGTGCTCGGGCAGCTCGGCGTGAACATCACGCCGATCCTTGCCTCGGCCGGGGTCGTGGGGCTCGCGATCGCCTTCGGCGCCCAGACGATGATCAAGGACTTCCTCTCGGGGTTCTTCATCCTGCTCGAGAACCAGTTCCGGATCGGCGACGTGATCAACCTCGAAGGCGTTGGGGGAGTCGTGGAGCGGATCACGCTCCGCGTCACTGTGCTGCGCGACCTGCAGGGGACGGTGCACTACATCCCCAACGGGACGCTCACACGGGTTTCGAACCTGACGCAGGGGTGGTCGCGCGTCGTTCTGGAGGTCAGCGTCGGCTACGGCGAGGACATCGACCGGGTCATCGTCGTCCTCCGCGACGTCCTCGCGAAGCTCCGCGAGGACCCGGCCTGGGCGAGCGGCGTCCTGGAGTCGGAGGTCTCCGGCGTCGAGTCGCTGGGCGAGAGCTCGGTGGACGTCCGGGTGATGGTGAAGACGCCGCCGATGCGACAATGGGATGTTGCGAGGGAGCTGCGCCGCCGCATCAAGATGCGCTTCGACGATGAGGGGATCGAGATCCCCTTCCCGCAGCGGGTGATCCACCACGTCCAGGCGCCGTCGGAGCCGGACGAGTCAGGCCCCGCCCCGGAGCCGAGACAGCCTTGAACCGGTCCCGGCACGGACGGCAAGGGCTTGTCCCGCTTTCGCTGGCATTCGGAGCGTCGGGGCGTAGACTCCGCGACTCGGCGTCCAGCGCGAGCCATGGCACCCCTCTCCTGAGACCCTGCGGAGGATCCCCTCCTGGTTACGGCTCCCACCGTCGAAGCGCCGTTGCGGGCCTCGATCTTCACGATCGAGCAGCTCGAGCTCCATGCCAAGGCCCTGGCCGCCATCCACAGGCTCGGTCACCGTCGCGGCGGCAATTGGCTCCTGAGACGGCTGGCCGATTCGGAGCGCGTGATCGGCCAGTGCCATGACCTGGCGTCCGAGACGCACGCCGCCGGCCAGCGACTGACCCCCGCCGCCGAGTGGCTGCTGGACAACCACTACCTGATCGGGGAGCAGGTCCACCTCGCCCGGGAGCACTTCCCGCCGGGGTACAGCCGCAACCTGCCGGCGCTGGCGGGGGGCAAGACGGAGGGCCTGCCCCGGATCTACGACGCCATCCTGGAGCTCGTCTCGCACCTGGACGGCCGCGTCGATGAGGAGAGCCTGTCCCGCTACATCGCCGCGTACCAGTCGGTCACGCACCTGACGCTCGGAGAGCTGTGGTCGGTCGCCATCATGCTGAGGCTGACGCTGATCGAGAACCTGCGCCGCCTCTCCTCGAGCATCAGCGCGCAGCAGGCGCACCGCGACCGCGCCCTCGCGTGGGCGAGGCGGATCAGCGCCCCCGGAGAAGGACATGAGAACGCCCTCCTGACGCTCGCCGACATGGTCCGCGAGAATCCGCCCCTGACCACGGCCTTCGTCGCCCAGTTCAACCAGGCCCTCCAGGGCTGTGGATGGACCTCGAACTTCGTGCTCGCGTGGCTGGAGCAGCGCCTCTCCGAGCAGGGGCAGACCATCGAGAACATCGTCCGCGCCGAGAGCCAGAGCCAGGCGGCCGACCAGACCTCCATGTCCAACAGCATCGCCGGCCTGCGGTTCGTCAACGCCACCGAGTGGCACCGGTTCGTCGAGACGCACAGCGTCACGGAGCAGATCCTGAGGAGCGAGCCGGCCGGCGTGTACGCCCGGATGGACTTCGCGACCCGCGACGAGTATCGGCACGTGGTGGAGGCCACGGCGCGGCGGCTGCGCCTGGACGAGGAGGTCGTGGCCAGGACGGCCGTGACCCTGGCCGCGGCGCGCCACGCCGAGGGCTCCGACGCGGCGGCCGCCCACGTGGGGTACGTGCTCGTCGACGAGGGAAGACCAGACCTCGATCGGACCCTGCGTGGACCCGAGGCGCCGCGGCTCGTCCCACGGCGCCTCGGGCGGGGGCTGACGCTCGCCCTGTTCCTCGGATCGATCCTGGCCGCCACGGTCCTCGTCGCGTCGTGGCTGGTCCGGGTCCCCGGTCAGGGCTCCGATCCGGCGTGGCCCGCCCTCGCCCTCGGCGCCGCCCTGGCGGCCTCTCAGCTCGCCGTCGCCGTGGTGAACTGGTTCGTCTCCCTCGCCCGAAAACCGCGGGGGCTGCCCCGGATGGACTTCGAGCGCGGGATCCCCGACGAGTGCCGCACCATCGTGGTCGTCCCCTCCCTCCTGTCGGGAACGGGGCGCGTCGCGGAGCTCCTGGAAGGCCTGGAGCTCCGCTACCTCGCGAACCGCGATCCCAACCTGTGGTTCGCGCTGCTCACGGACTTCTGCGATGCCGACCAGGAGCGCGAGGAGGACGATGTGGCGCTCCTCGAGCAGGCCGCCGACGGCATCGATGCGCTGAACGCGAAGTACGGAAGCGGCGCGCACGGGCGGTTCCTCCTCTTCCACCGGCCCCGGATCCACAACCCGCAGGAAGGGTGCTGGATGGGCCGAGAGCGCAAGCGGGGGAAGATCGAGGACTTCAACTCGCTGTTGGGCGGGGAGGGCCGGGATCGCTTCAGCCGGATCGTGGGCGACACCTCGTCGCTCGCCTCGATCCGGTACGTCATCACGCTGGACACCGACACGGACCTGCCCTGGGGGGCCGGCTGGCGGCTGGTGGGCGCCGCCGCCCACCCGCTGAACCGCGCCAAGCTCGACCCCGACGGCCAGCGCCTGGTCCGCGGCTACGCGATCCTCCAGCCCCGCGTCAGCACGACGCTGCGAAGCGCCCAGAGGAGCGTCTACGCGCGGCTGATGGGCGGGGAGCCGGGCCTCGATCCCTACACCCGCCTGGTGTCGGACGTGTACCAGGACCTCTTCGCCGAGGCCTCCTTCATCGGCAAGGGCCTCTACGACGTGGACGTCTTCCGCCGCCTGCTGCACGGACGGTTCCCCGACAATGCCCTGCTCAGCCACGACATGCTGGAGTCGTGCTACGCGCGGACCGCCCAGTGCAGCGACGTGGAGCTGTTCGAGGACTCCCCCTCTCGGTACCTGGAGGATGCCCGACGGCGCCACCGCTGGATGCGCGGCGACTGGCAGATCGCCCCTTGGCTGGGCCCTCGGGTCCGCGACGCCGGCCACTGGCCGGTCTTCCCGCACATCACGGCGCTGGGCCGCTGGAAGATCATCGACAACCTACGCCGGGCGCTCGTCGCGCCCGCATGCACGGCCCTGCTGGTCGCGGGGTGGGTCGCGTTGCCTGCCCCCCTCCCGTGGACCCTGGCGGTCCTCTCGCTGTTGCTCGTCCCCGAGGTCCTGCCGGCCCTGGCCGAGCTGGCGCAGCGCCCGTCCAGGTATCCGCTCCGTCTTCATCTGCTCACTGTCTCCCGGTCGACCGCGCGTCGCCTGGCCAGGATCGCCCTTTGGGTGACGTTCCTCCCCTTCGAAACGGCGCTCACCCTGGATGCCGCCGCCCGAACCCTGTGGAGGATGCTCGTCAGCCGACGACGCCTCCTCGAGTGGCAGACGGCCGCGGCGGCGGAGCGTGGAGCCACGACGGGGATCGGCGGCGTCCTCCTGCGGATGTGGCAGGGCCCCTTCCTGGCCGCAACCGTCGCAGTGGCGGTGATCGTCCTGGGGACCCCTGGCGCCGCGACGGCGGCGATCCCGGTCCTGCTGCCGTGGCTCCTGTCCCCGCTGGCCGCGTGGTGGATCAGTCGCTCACAGTCGCCGGGCCTGGCCCGGCTCGGCGAGGAGGACGCGCGCTTCCTCCGCCAGGTCGCCCGGCTCACCTGGCGCTACTTCGAGACGTTCGTCGGGCCGCAGGAGAACTGGCTCCCCCCCGACAACGTCCAGGAGACGCCCGACCGTCGCGTCGCCCATCGCGTCAGCCCGACCGACATGGGCCTGGCCCTCCTGTCCAACCTTTCGGCGTACGACATGGGGTACCTGAGCGGCGGGCAGCTCCTCGATCGCGTCGCCCACTCGATCGAGTCGCTGGAACAGCTCGAGCGTCACCGCGGTCACTTCTTCAACTGGTACGACACGCTCACGCGCAAGGCGCTACCGCCTCTCTATGTCTCCAGCGTCGACAGCGGCAACCTCGTCGGCCAGCTCTGGGTGCTGTGCCGGGGGATGCTGGAGCTGCCCGCAGGCCCCGTGGTCCCCGCGGGGGCGACGGAGGGGATGCGCGACACCCTGCGCATCCTGGCGGGGCAGCTCGACCCGCCCGCGGAATCGCCGGCTGGCAGGGCCAGCTTGCTGGTCCGCTGCGACCGGACCGCGCTGGCGTCGGTCGCCCGCCTGCTGCAGCACCCGCCCGGCGGGCTGGCGGCCACGGCCGCCTGGCTCACGGGCCTGGGTACGGAGTCCCTGCGGCTCGCCAGTTCGATCGACTCCATGCGGCACCCCGAGGCCTCCTGGTGGGCGCACGCCCTCGAGAGGCAGGTCCGCTCCTTCCTGGAGGACCTGACCGAGATGGCCCCGTGGCTCGCCGTCCGCGTCGGACCGGCCGACCGGCGACGCGTGGAAGAGATCGACCGCGCGCGGAGCCTCAGGGACCTCGTCCCCCTCGCGCAGCGGGCCGCCGAGGCGGCGAGGACGGCCCCCAACGACGGCATGGCCGAGGCGTTCCGGTTGGGCGCCGAGCGCATCTCGGCGCGGCTTCGTCAGGTCGACGCCCTCGCCCAGCGATGCTCGGGCCTGGCGGATGCCGACTTCTCGTTCCTGTACGACCCGAGGCGAAAGCTCCTGTCGATCGGGTACTGGACCTCCGAGCGCAGGCTGGACAACTCGTTCTACGACCTGCTCGCATCGGAGGCGCGGCTGGCGAGCTACGTGGCCATCGCCTCCGGGCAGCTCCCCGTGGATCACTGGTTCGCCCTAGGTCGCCGCCTGACCACCACGGGCGGCGGGCCGGTGCTCTTGAGCTGGAGCGGCTCGATGTTCGAGTACCTCATGCCGCTCCTGGTCATGCCCGCCCTCGAGGGGACCTTGCTCGACGAGACATGCCGCGCCGCCGTGGCCCGCCAGGCGGAGTACGGCCGTCAGCGAGGCGTTCCCTGGGGCATCTCCGAGTCCTGCTACAACATGACGAACGTCGAGGGCTCCTACCAGTACCGCGCCTTCGGGGTCCCGGGGCTGGGCCTCCAGCGCGGGCTCGCCGAGGACGTGGTGGTCTCGCCCTACGCCTCGACCCTGGCCCTGATGGTCGACGCGCGCGGCGCGGTCGCCAACCTCCGGCGCATGGCAGACGAGTCCGTCCTCGGTCCCTACGGCTTCTACGAGGCGGTCGACTACACGCCCTCCCGCGTGCCGGCGGGGGAGCGGAAGGCGGTCGTCCGGACCTGCATGGCCCACCATCACGGGATGAGTCTGCTGGCCCTGGCGCAGACCGTGACGGGCCCGCGGATGCAGAGGCGGTTCCTGAGCCACCCGGACTTCCGCGCGGCGAGCCTGCTCCTGCAGGAGCGCGTCCCCAGGACCGAGGTGCTCACGCACGTGCATGCGCGGGAGGTCCGGGAGTCACGACGGTTCGAGGGTCGCGCGGCGGAGCCGGCCGTGCGCGTGTTCACCAGCCCGAACACGCCGATCCCCGAAGTCCACCTCCTGTCCAATGGTCGGTACCACGTCATGGTCTCGGCCTCCGGGGGCGGATACAGCCGATGGAACGAGCTGGCGATCACCCGCTGGCGCGAGGACCCCACGACGACCCCCTTCGGGGTCTTCTGCTACGTCGGCGACCCGCAGACCCGCCAGACCTGGTCGAGCTCGTTCCAGCCGACGCTGCGCGCCGGAGACCGCTACGAGGCGGTGTTCACGCCGGGGCGGGCGGAGTTCCGCCGGCTGGACGACCAGATCGAGACGCACACCGAGATCGCCGTCTCGATGGAGGACGACGTCGAGATCCGGCGGATCCGGCTCACCAATCGGTCGGAGGCCCATCGCTCTCTTCAGCTTACTGCGTTCGCGGAGGTCGTCCTGGCGCCGGGGTCGACCGACGAGCTGCATCGGGCGTTCAGCAACCTGTTCGTCCACACGGAGGTCGTGCCCGACCTGGGCGCCATCCTGGTGTCGCGCCGGGCCCGCTCGGCGGAGGAAAGGCCGCCGTGGATGTTCTGCATGATGCGGACGGCCGCCGGCGAGGCGGGCCCGTGCAGCTATGAGACGGACCGCGCGCGCTTCATCGGCCGCGGCCGCAGCGTGCGCCAGCCCGCCGCGTTGGAGGACTGGGGGCCCCTGTCCGGGACGGCGGGCGCGGTGCTGGACCCGTGCGCGGCGCTCCGTCGCACGGTGAATCTGCCGTCCGACGGCGCCGCGCGGATCGACGTGGTCCTCGGCGCGGCCCCGACGCGCGAGGCCGCCCTGGCGCTGGCCGTGAAGTACCAGGGCCACCACATGGCCGACCGCGTCTTCGGGGTCGCGGCCACCTACAGTCGTGCCGTCGTGAGCTACCCGGGGGCCACCGAGACCGAGATCCAGCGCTACGAGCAGGCGGCGTCCGCCGCGATCTTCCCCATC
>CAZYRM010000066.1:0-31734 GCA_964649705.1 uncultured Planctomycetia bacterium | reverse complement strand
CCTTCGGCCCGCTGATTAAGAGTCAGCTGCTCTACCGGACTGAGCTAAGGGCGCAGGTGAACGGGCAATTATTCTATTCGGGAGCGGCGGGAGGTCAAGCGGTTTCCCGCAGCGCCCTTACGGGCGCTACTCCGGCGGCGTCACCGGAAACGTCGGCATCTCGTCCGGGTAGACGACCTCCTGCTCCGGGCGCTCCGCCTCCTCCTCCGGCCGCTCCTCCTCCTTCGGGCGCTCCACGAGCGGCGCGACGCGGAGGCAGACCATGGTGATGTCGTCCCGCTGCGGCGCCTCCCCGCAGAACTCCTTCACCGAGTGGTACAGCCCCGCCACGAGCTCCCTCGGCGTCGTGTCCCTGAAGGCCCGCACGTGCGCGGCCACCCGCTCCCGCTCGTACTTCTCCGTCGCGGGGTTCATCGCCTCCCAGACGCCGTCCGTCATCACCAGGAGGATGTCCCCGACCTCGAGGTTCTCCACCTTCCCCGTGCCGAACGGGACCCCCTCCATCATCCCGAGGGGCATCCCCGTCGAGTCCAGCTCCTCCGTCGAGTCCTTGGCCCTCCGGTAGAGCACCGGCGGGTCGTGCCCCGCGCTCGCGTACGTCACGGAGCGCTCCACCGCGTCGTACACGCCGTACCAGAGCGTGATGAACTTCTCTCCTCCCATGTCGGGGCACAGCAGGTCGTTCAGGCGCGAGAACAGCTCCCCCAGGTCGGACTCGACGTGGACGCGCGACCGGATCATGGCCCGGGCGGTGGTCATGAGGAGCGCCGCGCCGATCCCGTGCCCCGTCACGTCGCCGACGCAGAACCCGAGCCTCGTGTCGGAGAGGGCGAAGTAGTCGAAGTAGTCCCCGCCGCTGTCGTCGCACGGCTGCGTCCACCCCTCCACCTCCGCCCCGTTCACCTCGGGGGCCTTCGGCGGGAGGAGCTTGCGCTGGATCTCGCCCGCGACGCGGAGCTGCTCCGCGAAACGCTCCTGATCGAGGGCCTCCTTGTGCAGCATCGCGTTTTCGATCGCGGTCGACGCCAGGCCCGCGATCGTCGTCAGGACCTCCACGTCCTTCTTCGTGAACTCCGCCCCCTCCGAGTTCACGATGTTCAGGCACCCGATCGCGCGGTCCTTCGTCGAGAGCGGGATCACGAGCAGGTTCGAGATGTTCGCCGCCATCCCCTCGAGGACGAACTGCGGGTCGGTCCCCATCGAGAGCGAGAGGAGCGGCTCGTTGCGCTCGACGACGTCGTCGATCACGCGCCGCCCGTCCGCGAGCTTCGCCCCCGAGATGGCCTCCTCGGGCAGGCCCCACTCGACGCGGGTCTTGAGCACGCCGTCCTCGCGGATGAGAAGCGACCCGACCTGCGCGGTGACCACGGAGAGGGCCAGCTCCATGACCTTGACGAGGAGCGTCTCCAGGTCGAGCTGCCTGAGGAGGTCCCCCGTCTGCGTGATCGCCGCTAGCTTCGCAAGGGAGACCTGGTGGTCCCGCGCCGCCTCCTCGTAGAGCTGGATGCGCACGAGCGCGAGGCTGAGCTGCTCCGCGAGGGCCTCCAGGTCCCCGATCGCCTCGGCGGGCACCGGGTCGTGGAGCACGAGCGCGCCGTATCGCTGGCCCTGCCAGGCGAGCGGGAGGCTCGCGGCGATCGTCGTCGCCTCGCCGTTCCACGTCACGACGGGCGGGTCGCCCTCCGCGTGGAAGAGGACGCCGTCCCGAAGCGTCCCGCTGACCGCGTCCTCGCCCGGGGGGACCGTGGCGCCCATGGGGAGATGGGGGAGCGTGGAGCTCTGCACGGAGTACGCGGGGGACTCCGCGGTCCCGAAGATCACGCTGACCGACATGCACCCGGAGAGGCCCAGGACGACGTCGGGGAGCGAGGCGGAGAGCTCGGCGAGCGTCGGCGCCGAGTGGACGGCGAGGGCGACGCTGCGGACGTTTTCGGGGGAAGTCATGACGCGCTGAGCTGGTCGCAGAGGGCGCGGATGTTGTCCATCTCGGGGTCGACCTTCTGCTTGAGCCACGCCACGTCGCCGCTCTGGATCGCGAGGACGTCGAGGGCCATCGACGGGACGGGCTCCTCGAGCGACTTCCCGGCGATGAGACCGACGCCGGCGGCGTTCATCAGGTTGTCCGCGAGCGCGACGATGGCCGCGGTCTTCCCGTGCTCGCGGGCGTTCTCGATGGCGTGGTGCGCCGCGATCGCCTCCTCGACCTGATCGGGGAGGTTCCACTTCTTCGCGACCTTCACGCCGATCTCGGCGTGGTCGAACCCCAGGGCCGCGCGCTCCGCCTCGATCCGCGGCCGCTTCTTGAGGAGGACCTCCTCCTTCAGGGCGGCGATGCGCTCGCGGACGATCGAGTCCAGCGCGAGCTTGCCGATGTCGTGGAGCAGGCCCGCGATGAAGATCTCCTCGACGACCAGGCGGTCCACCTTGAGGGCGACCGCGAGGATCTTGGAGGTCAGCGCGGTGGCAAAGGAGTGCTTCCACAGGCCGTACTCGCCGTAGCCGTATCCCTCCATCTTCTTCCCGAGGACCTTGGCGGCGCTCGCCGCGGTCACGATGCTCTTGAGCGTGTTGAAGCCGAGGACGACGACGGACTCGGAGATGGTCGTGATCTTCCTCTGGCGCGCGAAGAACGACGAATTGGTGAGCTTGAGGACGCGCGCGGTGAGGATCTGGTCCTGGCGGAGGGTCTCCTCGAAGTCGATGGCGCTCGATTTCGGGTTGTTGGCGATGCGCATGACCTCGAAGATTACGGTGGGGAGGGAAGGGAGGCGCTCGATCTGGGTGAGGATCTCCTGCTCGGCCTTGGCCCTGGCGACCACGGCGGACACGGGGGCGCCCTTGGCGGCTGGCTTCGCGGCGGCGGGAGAAAGGGCGGGGACCTTGGGCATCCCGGCGGGCGTGGCGGGACCAGGCGAAGGAGGCGGCGAGCTGATGGGCGGCCTCGGCGGCCCCGCCGGTGCGGGGGGTTGCGCCATCGATTACTCTCCCGTGTGAGCCATCCCCGCCGCGTATCCTACCCGGCCGTCCAAGTGGATCAAGCGAATCTTTTCCGGCCCCGGATTTCAGTGCGGGAAGGGCCCCACGCCGCGCAGCGCGGCCATCGCCGGCGTGACGATAGCCTCGACGAACGCGGCCGCCACCAGCAGCCCGAACGACCCCGCGGCCACGAACGACATCCGACGGACCTCACCGGGCATGATGAGCAGGCGGCCCCTCAGGTAGCGCAGGAACATGAGGCCCGCGCGGAACCCGAGCGAGCCCGCCAGGAGGAACCCGGGCAGCTCGAAGATCGCGTGGGGCAACAGGAGCGCCGCGACGTGACCGAACGGGACCCCCGCGGAGGTCAGCTTCGCGACCGCGATCCCGGTCGCCACGCCGAGGTAGCCCAGGTGGACCACCGCCTCCAGGCCGAGCGTGAAGACCCCGACGATGAAGACGGCGTAGCAGGTGAAGTTCGGCTTCGCAATCGCGGCGAACCGGTCCTGCCACGGCATATCGAGGCGCTTCGAGATGTCCTGCTCGAACTTCTGCTTGGCCTCCTTGTCCACTGGGTACCACCCGGAGGCGATGAGCAGGTATCCGACCACGAACCCGATCAGGAGCGGCGCGGAGCAGACGGCGACCGTGGCGAGCAGGCACTTCCCCTCGCGCTCGAGGACCCGCTCGATCCACCCCTCGGGCGCCATCTCGGGCGGGGCCATGGCAGGGGAGGAGGCGGTCTCGGCGTCGGACAGGGGCATATCAGATCTCGTAGATGGGGTCCCCGTCGCCGATCAGGCTCGGATCGATCCGGGCGTGCTTGCGCGCCGGAATGCCCACGCCGAGGCCGCGGAAGGTCTCGCCGTCGAGGAGGATCTTGAAGTCGGTCCGGCTGCTCTGCCTCTCGAGTTGGGCCGCGCGCTGGACGACGTCGCCGAAGGCCGTGTAGGAGCGGTGGAACGTCGGCCCGAAGTGCCCGACGATCCCGGTCCCTGTCGCGACCCCGACGCTCATGCGGAGCTCCGGCCACCGCTCGGAGAGCCTCGCGCGCAGCGCGATCGCGGCCTGGACCGCCCGCCGCTCGTGGTTCCGCACGGAGTCCGGCGCGTTGAAGATCGCCATGACCGAGTCGCCGAAGAACTTGTCCACCGTCCCGCCGAACTTGCGGACGATGTACCCCGCGTCGCGGTAGTACAGGTCCATGAACGTGGCCAGTTCGGAGAGGGAGAGGTTCCGGCTCCAGGTCAGGAACCGGTCGAGGTCCGTGAAGACGATGCTGACCTTGCGGACCTTCCGCCCGTCCGTTCCGGCAGCGCCGGACGAGCGCCGTTTGCGAGTCGACAGAGCTCTTGCGGGCATGGGACCCTCCGGCGTCGCGGGGGTTCCTTTATAGCACCGGCAGGAGAGGCACGCAAGGGCGGGGGAACTTGATATCAGACATCTGACATCAGACATCTGATATCAGATATCGACAGGGAGCTCGGCGCGTTCATCCGGGCCGGGCAGAGCTCCAGCTCGCCACGAGCCTTGAGGATATCTGATATCAGCTCTCAGATGTCAGATGTCTGATATCCGTCACCTGGTGCCCGCCGGAGGCGGCCCGTTGCGCATGTAAGAGCGTAGGGCGGCCCACTCGCCCGTCTCGCTCCCCCGGTCCATGTGCCCCCACCGGAAGATCGAGAACTCGTCCGTCCCCCCCTCGTTCTCCGCCGCCAGGCTCCACCAGATCGTCAGCGGCGTCGCGTCGAGCGACCCGTCCGAGTAATTCGCGATGATCGACTGCACCCGCGCCTTCGACCCCTTCGCGATCGCCGCGTCGACCGCCCAGCGCGTCTTCTCCCGGACCCGGTTCTTGATCGAATCGAGCGTGGTGTAGTAGCTCGACCACGCCGAGTACGTCATCGGCGAGAGGACCTCGACGTGCTCCGACAGGTTCTCCCAGTGCTGCCCGATCGACGACAGGTACGACCGCCAGCCGCTCACGCCCGCCCAGCCCATCAAGTACGCCCCGAGTTGCAGCCCCCGCGCCGAGAGGTCCGTGTGGATCCCCCTCACCAGGTTCGTCACCCTCGCGTGGTCCACCGTCGGCACCGTCACGTCGTCGATCCACGCCGCATCGCTC
Organism: uncultured Planctomycetia bacterium; assembly: GCA_964649705.1. Classification (GTDB taxonomy): domain Bacteria; phylum Planctomycetota; class MHYJ01; order WSZJ01; family CAZYRM01; genus CAZYRM01. The sequence goes on along the minus strand of CAZYRM010000066.1, from coordinate 26,633 downwards.
CCCGCCGCCGTCCCTCCGTCCTTCACGTACGACCAGGTGAACCGATGCGTCCCGGAGGTCACCGAGTAACTCGACGTCGCCCAGGCCGCCTCGCCGCTCCACCGGGCCTTCTCCACGCCGTCGATGGAGAACCGAAGCGTGTCGCCCCCGGACTCCGACGAGACCCGCCGCTTGAACGAGAACGTCCCTCCCGTCGGGATGTCCACCGTCATCTCGAACGTGCTCGTCTGGCTGTCCGCGATCGCCCCCGACCGCGCGCTCCACGTCCCCGCGCCCGCCGAGGTCTGGGTCGCCCGCCAGGCGGCTGATCCGCTCGACCGCAGCGGCATGTAGCCGATCTCGCCGCTCTCGAACGTGTCCGTCCGCCCCGAATACCGGATGTAGTCGAGGTAGACGCCCGCGAGGCCGGTGTAGTTGTCCGCGTGGTAGCGGACGACCGTGTTCCGCAGGAAGTCGGAGTGCGTGTCCTGGTAGGCCGAGACGCCGCGGTTCTCGCCGAAGCTGACGATCGAGGCATAGACCTCCACCGGCGGCCTCGCCGCGCGCCCCGCGTCGATCAGGTGCTGGAGCGAGTAGCCGCGCCCCCCGTCGTAGAAGGCGGACGAGCCGTCCCCCTCGACCAGGTCCGGCTTCCCGGGCTCCCGTCGCGCGTACATCACGCCGCGCCGGATTCCCCTCGTCCCCCAGGTCCCCACGATGAGCTTCGTGACCCGCTCCTGCGAGCACCGCGCGACGATCGCGTCGAGAGCGGAGTTGTCCAGCGGCGCGCCGCTCGAGAGGTTGTAGTCGAGGTGGAGGGCGAGGAACATCGCCGTCGACCGGCCGCGCGCGATGGCCGGCCAGGTGGAGCCGTCCGGCGTGACCCGCTGCGGGTCCGAGACCCGCTGGAACCGGTCGAACGTCCCGTCGGGGGCGAAGAGCCCGTACCAGCCCATCCCGCCCGGCCCGAGGCCGACGATCAGCTCGTCGCGGCGGTCCCCGTTCGTGTCCCCGAGCGCGGGGCGCGTCTCCCCGTCCCGCGCGTTGTAGTTCGTCCACGGCACGCGCGTCCAGCCGGTCAGCGCGGCCCCGTCGCGAAGCGAGGCGTACCGCCCGATGTAGCCCCCGTAGGCGGGGTAGGGGCCCCTCCCGACGAGGATCTCGGCGTCGCCGTCTCCGTCCAGGTCGCCGCACGCGGGGCGGGACTCGCCGACCGCCGCCGCGTAGCCGTCCTGGGGCGTCGGAAGCCACCTCATGAACGCGAAGGAGGCCGCCGCGTCGTCGAACACCCCGACGCGCGCCCCGCCCCCTCGGCCCGTGCCGAGGACCACCTCGTCCCGCCCGTCGCCGTCGACGTCGCCGCACGCGGGCCGCGTCGAGCCGTCCCCGGGCGTCCCCGCCGGGAAACGGACCCAGCCGCGCGGACCGGCGAGGTCGCACACGTAGGCCCACCCGAGCGCCGTCCGCCCGAACCCCACCACGATTTCGTCGTCTCCGTCGCCGTCGAGGTCCCCGCACGCGGGCGTCGTCTCGCCGTTCCGCGCGTTGTACGCGGCCCAGGGAATCCGCACCCAGCGGAGGAACTGGCAGCCCTTCCCGCAGTCGTCGAACACGGCCACGTATCCGCCGCCGCCGACAGGGTAGGCGGAGAGTCCCACGAGCAGCTCGTCGTTCCCGTCTCCGTCCACGTCGCCCGTCGCCACGCGGGTCTCCCCGACGGCCGCGTTGTAGTCGGAGAACGGGAGCCTCGCCCAGCCCCACGCCGAGTGGGAGCGCCCCGCGCCCCAGCGGACCTCGACCCAGCCCTGGCCATTCCGTCCGAGGCCGATGAAGTAGTTGTCCTCGGCAAGCGCGCAAACGCCGCCCAGGCCGACGAAAACCAGGAGCAGGAACCGGCGCACGAACTCACCTCCGAACAGCGGATCTACTATTTATGCAAGGCGTCTGCCAGGGCGCCGCAACGGCGTGAGCGCGCACCGTAGGGACAAGCGCAGGCGGGACTTGCCTGTTGCGAGTCGCAAGATCTGCGCGAACCTGCGCGCCCCGTCCCGCGTTACGATCCGTGACACGTCTACCGGAGTGACAGGCGCCCGGAACGGGGTCGATTCACCTTTGATCATGGGACTTGCTTCGTATAATGGGATGCCGCGACCCGGAGTGAGCCGATGACGTTCGACAAGATCCAGTACCTGGAGTGGGCCAAGCGCAACCAGGGGACGACGGGGCTCGACCTCTCCTCGAGCGCCGTGCCTTCGCTCACGGCGGAGGAGCTGGGCCTCGCGCCCGGCGACCTGGAGCTCACCGGCCGCAACTTCTTCGGCCTCGAGGCGCTCCTCGAGCAGGTATCGAAGCGCTACGGCGTCCCGACGAAGAACATCGTCCTGACCCACGGCGCCTCGAACGCGATGTACATGCTCGGCGCGACCCTCCTCTCGCCCGGCGAGGAGGTCCTCCTCGAGATGCCGAACTACGAGCCGATGTACCGCGTCGCGCGCATGTTCGGGGCCGAGGTCAAGGTCCTCGACCGCCCGTTCGAGAAGGGGTGGCAGGTCGACCTCGAGGCCCTCGGCCGCCGCATCAGCCGCAACACGCGCGTGGCCATCCTGACGAACCTCCACAACCCCACCGGGGTCATGACGGGGCCCGAGAAGCTGAAGACCGTGGTGCAGGTCACCCGCGACCACGGCGCGCACCTCATGGTCAACGAGACCTACCTCGACCTCGCCGCCGAGCCGCAGAAGTCGGCCTTCCTCTCGGGCGACAACGTGATCGTCGTCGGGAGCCTGACGAAGAGCTACGGTCTGGGCGGCCTTCGCATCGGCTGGATCTTCTGCCCCGAGGAGCTGACCGACCGCCTGCGCGCCTTCCAGAGCTACTGCGTCGGCGTGAACGCCTTCGTCACCGAGAAGATCGCGGTGAAGGCCTTCGAGAAGCTGGACGCGCTCCGGGAGAAGGGGAGGAAGATCACGCAGCGGAACCTCACGGTCTTCCGCGAGTGGATGAGCGGCCGCCCCGAGATGAAGTGGGTCGAGCCGGACGGCGGCACGGTCTGCTTCCCGCGCCTCCCGCTCGGGATGGACTCCTGGGAGATGGTGCGCCTCCTCAGGGAGAAGCACGACACGCTCGTCACGCCGGGCGACTTCTTCTGGATGAAGGGGTTCATCCGCATCGGGCTGGGGACCGACCCGGAGAAGCTCGTCGTGGGGCTCGAGCGGCTGGGCCAGGCGATCGACGAGCTGAAGAAACGCCGCGGCTTCGCGTAGCCGATGGAGACCAGGAGGGTCGCGCGCACGGACGAGCGGCTGCCGCGCCTGAGACGCCTCGCGCGGCGATTCCTGGCGCAGCCCCGCGTCAACGGCGGCGTCTTCCTCCTCGTCCTCGTCTCCGTCGCCCTCCTGTTCGTCGAGCTGTCGCAGCCGCCGGACTCCGCGATCCGCTACGATCTGGAGCTCGCGAACGAGGCGATCAACCTGGTCTTCGTCCTCGAGCTCGTCCTCCGCTGGCTCGCCGCGACGAGCTTCCGCTCCTTCCTGCGCGAACACTGGATCGACATCCTCGCCGTGCTTCCGCTGTTGCGCGTGTTCCGCCTCGGGCGAGCCTTCCGGCTCGTCCGGCTCCTTAGGCTCATCGCGCTGGGCGTGATGCTGAACCGGCGCATGCGGCTCGTCTCGTCGGTCCTCCGCGCCGGGGGCGTCGAGTTCGTCATCCTCGGCGGCGTGCTCGTGCTGGCCATCGGGTTCGGCACGGTGGGGATCGCGACGTACGAGAAGCACGTATCGATCGCCGGCGGGACGCTCCTGCCGATGGACATCTCGCACGCCTTCTGGACGACGATCTTCTCGATGTTCTCCTCCCAGTACCACATGGAGTACCCGGAATCGATCGGCGGACGGATCGTCGTCGTCCTCCTGATCTTCTTCGGGGTCGGCATCACGGCGATGATCACGGGGACGGTGGCGGCGCTCATGGTGGGGAAGATGAAGGAGGGGGCGGGCATGAAGAGCACGAGCTTCGAGGAGTTCGAGGGTCACGTCATCCTCTGCGGCTGGAACTCGCACGCGCCGCGCATCCTGGAGCTGCTCCACGCCGAGCCCGCCGTCCAGGCGGTCGTCGTGGCCGAGATGCAGGAGCTGCCGGACCTGACGCAGCGGAAGGTCGACATGATGCGCGTCTACCTCCTGCCCGAGGACTTCGTGAAGGTGGAGGCCCTCCGCAGGGCGAACGTGGAGAAGGCGCGGGCCGCGATCGTGCTCTCCGACATGTCCAAGGGGAGGGCGCTGCAGGACGCCGACGCCCGCACCGTGCTCACGGCCCTGACGATCGAGAAGATCGCGCCCCGGATGCGGACGAGCGCGGAGCTGTTCGACCCGGCGCACGAGTCGCATCTCCGGATGGCCGGGGTCGAGGACGTCGTGATCGCCGGGGAGTACAGCGGGAGCATGCTCGCCCACTCGGCCCTGGAGCGGGGGGTCGTCACGGTGATCCAGACGATGCTCCGCGGAGGGGACGACGCCCGCCTCATGCGCGTCTCGCCCGACGCCGAGGTCCTGGAGAAGAGCTTCGAGGAGGCCCTGCCCATCCTGAAGCGGTCGCGCGACGCGATCCTGCTGGCCGTCGATCGCAAGGGGGAGGGGCTCCACGTCAATCCCGTCGACTTCACGATTCATGCCGGCGACATGCTCGTGCTGCTCGGACCGAAGCGCAACTCGTGATCTGACAGCGCGTTCCAGGGCCGCGGTTTTCGCGTAAACGCGGCGCCCCCGGGCAGGTCAGGGATCCTCGGTCGATTCGGAGGATCTCCCATGCTCTACCTTTCGCCCGCCCGCCGCAGCCGCGGCGCCATCCTGCTCATCGCCATCGTCCTCGTCGTCGTCGTCCTCGGGCTCTCGGGCGCGTACCTCGCGATCGCGGGCGCGATGTCGGAGCGCGTCCACGAGGCCACCACGCGCGAGGCGGCGCGGTCCGCCGCGGAGGCCGGGATCGACCACGCGCGCGTCTACCTCCTGGGCCTCGTCGATCCGGCGAACTGGACCGACCCGGTCGACGGGTGGGATGCTGTCCTCGCGACGGCGGGCGGCGTGCCGGACTGGAGCGCCGCGCCGGTGCCGGGTGTGGACGCGACGTACTCCGTCCGCGTGCTCGACAACGACGACGGCGACGGGAGCCTCGTGAACGACGCCGACCGCACGGTGATCCTCGAGTCGAAGGGGCGGAGCGGCGATCAGGAGTGGGGGATCCGGGTCCTGGTCACGGTCGAGGTCGACGACCGCACGATGGGGTTCGCGATCGTGACGGGAGGGGACCTGCTGCTGTACGGGAACCAGGCCACGAGAGGGGCGCTCGGGGCGGTCCACGCGAACGAGGACCTGGAGGTCCGTGGGAGCGTCGAGGTGGCTCGGAGGGCCACGGCGAGCGGCGCGGCGACCGCGGTGGGCGGGGCGTACACGACCGAGGGCGTCGTCGCGGGGCCGCTGTACGACAACCAGCGGCTGGTGCCGATCCCCCCGGTCGAGCCCGCTGCCTATCGTCCGTACGCGGACCGGGTCCTGACGCGCGCGGGGCAGGTGCGAGACGGGAGGACGGGGCTGGTGCTCTTCGACTTCCGCTCGGCTCGGCGCGGGGCGTCGTACGACGGCCTCTCCTGGAGCGGCGCGGCGGGCTGGTCGACCGTCTCCACGGGGCCGTGGACGGACGGCATGTATTATGTGGAAGGGGACTTCTCGGCGAACCACGGCGGGACGCGCGCGCGGCCGTGGCGGGTGACGATCGTCGCGGAGGGGAGCATCTCGACGGCGGGGAGCCCGGTCCTCGCGCCGTACTTCCGTGGGGCGGAGCTGTTCGTCGCGGGGGTGGACGTCCTGATGCGGGGGACGGGCGCGGGGGCCTCGATCGAGGGGCTGATCCTCGCGCACGAGCAGGTCGACCTCGACGGGAACATCGCCTACCGCGGCCGCATCGTGGCGGAGTCGGCGCTGAACACGCCCGGGTCGGCCGTGGACGACCGCGCGAACCCGCTCGGCACGAGGCTCGGCGGGAGCGTCGAGGTCACCTACGACGGCGACCTGGCGCGCTCGCTGACGACCTCGTACCGCCTCCCCGTGAAGTCCTGGCAGGAGGAGCTGGTCGTCAACATGCGGTGACAGGCTACCTGCGCGACATCCTGTCGAGCGCCGCGTGGGCGTGGAGGGCGACGAGCCCGTCGTCGCCGCCGGGCGCGAGGCGTAGAAGGACGCTGCGGGCGTCTTCGGTCCCCATGCGCTCGAGCGCCATGGTCGCCCTCAGCGCCCTCAGGAAGTCGCCGTGCCGGATCGGATAGGTGACCGCGAACCTCTCCAGGATGGCGTGGAGCCGCTCCTTCGCCTCGGGCGAGGTGCTGCTGATGAGCGCGTGGGAGAGGACGGGGTAGACGTCGCGTGGGCACCTCATCAACTGCCCCGTCGCCTCCTCGCGCACGGCGACCTCGTCGTGGTCGAGCCCGGCGATCCGACCGGCGATCCAGCCCAGGTCGAGACCGGGGCCGCTGAGCCGCCGCTCCAGGAAGCGGCACGCGAGCTCGGGCGAGTCGGCGAGCCTCCAGAGGGCGCGATGCGCGGCGCGGGCGTCATCCCCTCCGAGGTCCTCCCAGGCACGCTCCATCTCCTCGGGCGACAGGGGCGACGGCTCGGGCCGATCCGGCAACTCGAGCCTCCAGAGTATCGCCCTCGCCTCCTTCGAGACCGTCATCAGGACGACGTCCTGATCGAGCCAGGCCAGCGAGACGGGGGAGCCCCACTCCTCGGTCCTGCGTTCAAAGACCACGGTCCCGTCGCGCACGCTCCAGATCCGAAGGCAGCCCAGGACCCCAAGCCCCCAGAGGTGACGGTGGTCGGGGGAGAAGTCGAGGACGCGGAACCGCTCGGCGATTCGCCCGGTCTTCAGGACGCAGCGGCCGCTGGGCGCCTCCCAGACGCGTAGCGGCTCGTCGAAGATGGTCGCCGCGACCAGGGCGCCGTCGAACGACTCTGCAAGGGCATCCGGGCGGCGGGGGAGGACGAGTAGCCCGGGCAGCGGGACGTCCCGCGCCACGTCCCACATCATGATCGGGAAGGGCCTCGACCCGCCGACCACCTCGAACGGGATGGCGTCCTGCCCCGAGACGACCTTGGAGGTGGTGGCGGTGGCCGGGCGCTCCCAGTACTCGGGCCCCGCCTCCGATGAGATGATGACCGTTCGGCCGTCGCCGGAGAACGACAGGGACTTGACGGCGTGAGGCTCCCGGGTCAGGTGGTCAATCTCCTCGCCTGTGCTCGCCACATGGAGCCTGGTCCCGCCGAGCTCGCCCGAGGACGCGATGACGCTGCTGTCCGGCGACCACGCCAGGGCGACCACGCCCATGGGGTGGGCCTGGAACTCCAGCTCGCGTCGGGCCGTGGCCGAGTCCCAGACGCCGATGAGGCCTGCCGCGTTGCCGACCGCAAGGTGACGCCCATCAGGCGAAAAGGCGGCGCATCCCCAGTCTCCGGCGGGCTGGGTCCATTGAGCCTCGAGCTCCCCGATCTTCGTGATCCGAGCCTGAGCAGCGGGCGGCGGGTCCTTGGCGAACGCCAGGGCCTGCACGAGGAGGAGGGTTCCCAACGCAACGGGTGTATTCCGCCCCATACCTCTATTATCGGTCATTCCCGCCCGTTTTCGGAGTCCCCGCCCTGCAAGGTCGTAGGCGTGCTCCTGATCGTACTCGTGCTCGTACTCGTGCTCGTGCTCGACGCCATCTCGAGTACGAGCACGAGCACGAGTACGAGCACGAGCACGAGTACGAGCACGAGTACGAGTACGAGCACGAGTACGATCACGCCTGCGACACGTCAGCACGAATCTCCGCTCGAACCGGGCGGGGGCCTCGCGGTATCATTCCGCAGGAGGCGCTCGCCGATGAACGACATTGCGAGGACCGGGACGGGCCAGGGGGCGCAGACCCGCGTGGTCGTCGCCCTCGCGCGCGCCCTCGGGACCGCCCCGTCCGTCGCGTCGACCGAGCTCCCCGCCGAGGCCGTCGACGCACTCCTCCGTCGCGGCGCTCGCGGGCTCGGCGTGCGTGAGACATACGCTGCTGACGTTCACCTGCAGTGGACTTCCCTCGGACGGCGGGCGCTCCTGGCCATCATCATCGCACGGGTCGAGCTTGCCCTCCTGGGCCAGTTCACTCTGGGCTGGCCTGCGTCGCACTGGTTCAGCGGTCGCTTGCGGTAGGATTCGACGTTTCTGGAGGAAACCATGCGCGCCCTGCTCGCCCTCGTCGTAACACTCGTCCTGTCTTCCAGCGCCCTGTCGCAGGAGCCGGACCCGGAGGAATTGATCGATTTTAGCCTGGAAGGGTTCGATGTGGATCGGGTGCTCAAGTTGTACGCTGACGAGTTCGGGATCCGCATCCTCTACGACGAGAAGATCCTCAAGCGAAAGGTCTATCTGCTCTCGACGGAGCCTGTGAAGCGGAAGGACTTGTTCGGCATCCTCCTGTCCATCCTCGAGATGCAGAACTTCACGATGGTGGAGTGCGGACCGCCCGGGACGAAGCTCTGGAAGGTGGTGCCGTTCACCGCGCCCATCGCGAATCCGTCCAACAAGGGCAGCCTTCCGGTCGTCTCCCTCGAGCAACTCGATCTGCTTCCCGAAAGCGAGGCCCTGGCGACACTGGTCGTCGTGCTCAAGCACAGCGATGCGCGCTCCGCCTTCATCGCGGTCCAGGGGATAGCCAGCGACCCTCGCATGGTTCAGACGATCGAGTCCACCAACACCGTCTCGATCACGGACACGGCCCAGAACCTCCGTCGCATCGGCGCCATGATCAGAGGAATGGACGTTCCTGCGCGCGTCGAAGGCCAGCCGAGCGTCGTCGTGGAGGCGTGCCTGTTCGAGGTGGGCGCGACGGTCCTCGAGGCGCGCGGCATTCGCACATCGGGGTCCCGGGAGGGGAAGCCGCTCGACCAGGTTGACGTCGGGGCGCTATGGTCCGATCTCCTGGCGGCCTCGGGCTCCGGAGACGTGCGCGTGATCCACCGGTGGACCGGGCGGATCCTGGAAGGGGCCCCCGCGCGGTCCGTCAGCCGATCCCAGTCCCTCACCGTCCATCTCTCGGTCACCGCAGGACTGCCCAAGCGACCTCGCCGGACGCCGTTCGTGAAAGAGGCCGCGCCCGCGGTCGCTTCCCCGGGACCCGTCGAGGGTGAGGTCTCCCTCGGCGTGACCCTCGAAGTCGACTCGACCGTCGAGGGTCAGAAGCTGCAGACCGAGGACCAGACGACGCTCGCGGGCAAGGAGGGGGCCTGGCTCGTCTGTGCACTCGACCTGGCCGCGCAGGGGAAGACCGTCCGCTTGTTCTTCGCGCGGGCGAGCCGGTAGGCGCGCGAGTCCGCGAGAAGATCCTCTTGGGCCCTCATTCGAGGCCGGTCGCGATGGCGCCTTCATTCACGGCCACGCGGAGGATTGCGAGCGGCGGCGCCTGGGCGATCGCTCTTGGCCTGGTGCTCTCCGCATCCGCGCAGGACTCCCTCTCCGAACGACAGGCGCTCATCCAGAAACTCCAGGCAGCGGAGGACTCCGCAAAGGTCGAGGCGCGCGCGGCGATGGCCAGGCTCCGTGCGAGGGCTGCGGCGGAGAACCCGGCCGTCGCGGAGATCGAGAGGGGGCTGGACGAGCGGACGGTCACGCTCGACGTCGACCAGGCGCGCTTCGATACCGTGCGGGTGAAGCTCGCCGCCGCCGCAGGGTGCAGGCTTTACAACCACCTGGTGCCCAGAGCCGCCTGGAATGCGCCCGTCACCCTGCACGTGAAGGGGGTCACCGCTCGCCACGCCCTGGAGTCCGTCCTCGCCCAGGTCGACCTGGACTACACGTACGACCGGCAGTTCCTCGACCTGGTCCCTTCGCCATCCTCCGATTTTCCCCCTCTGCGCGACCTGATCTGGGATGGCGTCGTCTCTCTCCCCTCTGCGCAGGGGCGCTCTTCCGGGGACGAAGACGAGCGGGTCCGCAAGCTGCTCGACGAGACGGTCGTCCTCGAGGAGAAGGAGTGGCGCCTGACCGATGCCCTGTCTTGCATCGGAGCCGGGCTTGGGATCAAGGTGGAGATTGCGCCGGAGTCGACCGAGCGGATCGGCGAGATTGAGGTGGAGAAGTTTGGAGCGGACATGCCTCTCTACGCCTTCCTTTACTGGATCGGGCCTCCGCTCGGCGTGGGATTCGCCATTCGTGACGGCGCCCTGCTCGTGATCGCGCTGGAAGACATGACCGTCCTGACCGTGGACGAGCCGCGCAGCCCTCGAGCGGCGCGTGCCCACCTCACGGCGCTCGGAAACCACAACGGCGTCGAGGAGTTCCGCGACGAGCTGACCGGGATCGTCTTCGTGAAGATCCCCCCAGGAGAGTTCGAGATGGGGAGCGCTCAAGACGAGCCCGGTCGGGGCCCTTCCGAGGAGCGTCGGCGCGTGAGGATGGAACACCCCTTTCTCCTCTCCAAGACCGAGGTCACGAACGAGCAGTTCAGCCGCTTTGCGGCCCGCCGGAAGTATCTGCCAACGCACTCCAGCGGCGATTGGGACGGGTTGGACCTGGACACGAGCGAGCAACCGGTCGTCCGCGTGTCATGGTCGGACGTCTACGGGTTCTGTCGGTGGTCCGGATTCCGCCCGCCGACGGAAGAGGAGTGGGAGTACGTCGCCCGCAGCGGAGACGAGAGGTTGTTCCCCTGGGGAAATGCCTGGCCGCCTCCGATGGGCGCGGCGAATCTCGCCGACAGGTCCGTGGCCTGGGACTCGCGGGAGTCGGGGCTCGGGTGGATTCCCCGGTACCTGGACAACGGTACGGTGACGACGTTCGTCGGCAAGACGCGCCCAACCTCATTCGGCGCCCAGGACATGAGCGGTAACGTCTGGGAGTGGTGCTGCGCGCGCATCGCCGAGGACGTCTTGGCGGGGGCCTCTTCCGCGGCGATCCAGGCCTTCGCGGACTCCAAGCCGGTCCTCCGTGGAGGCGGTTGGACAGACAGCCGTCCGAGCCTTCTTCGCTGCGCGTCCCGGCTGGCCGTGCAAGACAACGAGCGCAGCCCCGCTGTCGGCTTGCGAGTCGCACTTGACTGGGGGCCAGCCGCAGAGGCGGAGGGTGAAGCGGACCCGGTTGGGACGCCCAAACCCCCTGACGAGTCCATGGACCTGGGACGCCTGCTGGAGCTCGTGAGCTCTGAGTTGAAGCTCCGCGTCCTCTACGATCAGGACCACCGCGGTCGGAGGACAGGCGTGAAATCGCTGGTCGATGTGAAGCGCGAGGACCTCCTCGGGCTCCTGCTCTCGAGCCTCCGGATGCACGGCCTCACGCTGGTGAAGTCAGGACCGCCGGGGGCAGAGGTCTGGAAGGTGGTGCGGTTCACCGCGCCGGTCGCGAATCCGTCCAACAAGGGGAGCCTCCCGGTCGTCTCCCTCGAGCAACTCGATCTGCTTCCTGAAAGCGAGGCCCTGGCGACCCTGGTCGTCGTGCTCAGGCACGGCGATGCGCGCTCCGTCTTCATCGCGGTCCAGGGGATGGCCAGCGACCCTCGCATGGTCCAGGCGTTCGAGTCCGCCAACGCCGTCTCGATCACGGACACGGCCCAGAACCTCCGACGCATCGGCGCCGCGATCAGGGGAATGGACGTTCCTGCGCGCGTCGAAGGCCAGCCGAGCGTCGTCGTGGAGACGTGCCTGTTCGAGGTGGGCGCGACGGCCCTCGGGGCGCGCGGCATCCGCACATCGGGGTCCCGGGAGGGGAAGCCGCTCGACCAGGTTGACGTCGGGGCGCTATGGTCCGATCTCCTGGCGGCCTCGGGCTCAGGGGACGTGCGCGTGATCCAGCGGTGGAGCGGGCGGATCCTGGAAGGGGTCCCCGCGCGGTCCGTCAGCCGATCCCAGTCTCTCACCGTCCAGCTCTCGGTCACCGCAAGACTGCCCAAGCGACCTCGACCGACGCCGTTGGAGAAAGAGGCCGCGCCCGAGGTCGATCCCCCGGAACCCGTCGAGGGTGAGGTCTCCCGCGGCGCGATCACCGCAGGATTGCCGAAGCGACCTCGACGGACGCCGTTGGTGAGTGATGCCGCGCCCGAGATCGCTTCCCTGGGACCCGTCGAGGGTGAGGTCTCCCGCGGCGCGGTCACCGCAGGATTGCCGGAGCGACCTCGACGGACGCCGTTGGAGAAAGAAGCCGCGCCCGAGGTCGCTTCCCGGGGACCCGTCGAGGGTGAGGTCTCCCTCGGCGTGAACCTCGAAGTCGACTCGACCATCGAGGGTCAGAAGCTCCAGACCGAGGACCAGACGACGCTCGTGGGCAAGGAGGGAACCTGGCTGATCTTTGCACTCGACTCGGCCGCGCAGGGTAAGACCATCCGCCTCTTCTTCGCAAGGGCAAGCCGATAGGCGCGCTTCCTCCGCAGCGTAGGCACCTCACGAAGTCGGACTGCGCGGACGTGCAGCGCGAGCGGTGAGCTCCAGCTCGTCGGGCTGGGTCCATTGGGCCTCGAGCCTTGTAAGGCGGGGCGCATCACTCGTCTCAGCCGCGCCGCGCTACCCAAAGACGAGGGAGATTGAACCACGCCCGAATCTCCGCTCGAACCGGGCGGGGGCCCGGCGGTATCATTTCGCGGGAGGCGCTCGCCGATGAACGACATTGCGAGGACCGGGACGGGGCAGGGGGCGCAGACCCGCGTCGTCGCCGCGCTCGCGCGCGCCCTCGGGACCGCCCCGTCCGTCGCGTCGACCGAGCTCCCCGCCGAGGCCCTCGACGCCCTCCTCCGTCGCGTCGCGCGCGGCGAGCCGCTCAGGCGCCAGGCCCTCCTCGCCCTCCAGGGGCCCGACCTCGACCGCGCCCTCTCCGAGGCCGTCGCGCGCCTCGGCGACTCCGAGCGCGCGCGGATCGGCCGCGCGATCAAGGCCAACTCGCCGAGGGCCCTCGAGGACGCCCTCGCGGCGCTCGCGGGCTCCGCCGGGGTCCGCCACACGCTCCTGACCTTCGCCTGCGGCCGCCTCCTCGAGCAGCGGCCGCTCGACCCCGGCGCCCGCGTGGCCGAGCGCTACGAGGTCGTCGAGCTGGTCGGCGTCGGGGGCATGGGCGTCGTCTACAAGGCGACCGACACGTGGAACGGCGCCAGCGTCGCCGTGAAGCTCCTCCGCTCCGAGCTGGCCCGGGACCCCGCGTGCGTCCGCCGATTCGCCGAGTCGACGAGGATCGGTCAGTCCCTCGCGCACGAGGGGATCGTGCGCGTGGCGGACAGCGGCGTCGCCGGCGAGGTCCCCTTCCTCGCGATGGAGTGGGTGGAGGGGCCCACGCTCCGGGGCTGCCTCGACCTCCGCGGCAGCTTCACCTGGGAGGACGCCCAGCCAATCGTCCACCGCCTCCTCCGGGCGCTCGCGTACGCCCACACGATGGGCGTGCTCCACCTCGACATCAAGCCCGAGAACATCCTCCTCCCGTCGGACGAGTCGGCGGTGCTGTGCGACTTCGACCTCGCCCGCGTACAGGGGTTCACGGGGGGCCTCTCGCTCCTCGCGGGGGCGGGGACGCCCGACTACATGGCGCCCGAGCAGCGGCGGGGAGGCGCCCTCGACGCGCGGACCGACGTCTTCTCCGCGGGGGTCCTCGTGTACGAGCTGCTCTCCGGGCGCCTCCCGGGACGCTACACGCCGATGCTCCACCTGGGCTTCGGCGCGCCGATCCAGGTCTCCCGCGCGATCGAGGCGGCCCTCCACGACGAGCCCGCGCGGCGGCCGGCGGACGCGGCGGCCTTCCTCGAGGCGCTCGAGATGCCCGCCCCGACGGACACGCTGGCGTCGCCGCACGCCCCCAGGAAGACGACGGTGAACCGGCCGGACATCGGCGGGCTCCAGGCGATCGGCCTCTCTTTCGTCGGCATGAACCCGCAGGGCTTCTACGAGTGCAGGAACGGGAAGGACGGATCGGTCCTCATCTATCTCCCCGCCTCCCAATTCGCGATGGGCGCGGACGGGGCGGAGAAGAACGAGGAGCCGTCCCACTGGGTGACGCTCGGCAGCCACCTGATCGGCAAGTACCCCGTGACAAACCTTCAGTACCGCTCGTTCTGCGAGGTGACGGGGCATCCACATCCGCGGCAGCCCGAGAGCGGGTGGGGGTACCCCGCGTACTTTTCGAACCCGTCCTACGAGGACCATCCGGTCGTGGGCGTGACGTGGGTCGACGCGGCCGCCTACTGCGAGTGGGCGGGCCTCCGTCAGCCGACCGAGGCGGAGTGGGAGCATGCGGCGCGCTGGCTGGAGGGCGGGACGGACCGGAGCATGTACCCGTGGGGGGACGTGGCGCCGACCTCGGACCTCGCGACGTTCGGGCGGATTGAGCAGAAGGGCGCCTACACCTGTTCCGTGCGAGCCTGCCCCGAGGGGGCGAGCCCGTGCGGCGCGATGGACATGGCGGGGAACGTCTGGGAGTGGTGCGCCGACTGGTTCTCCGAGCGCTACTTCCGCGACTGCACCGCGGGCATCACGGACCCCGAGGGGCCCTCGCGCGGCCGCGAGCGCGTCCTTCGCGGCGGCGCGTGGTGCAGCGCCCAGCGGTTCCTCCGCGTCACCTTCCGCGACGGCGACCAGCCGGGGAAGAGTTCCAACGCCGTCGGCTTCCGCGTCGCCCGCGCCTTCCCGTAGCTACGCCGTCGACACGGATGCCGCGAGCAGCGAGCGGACCTTCTCCACCAGCTCCTCGGGGCGGAAGGGCTTCTGCAGGAAGGCGGACTCGGACCGCAGGAGGCCGGCCTGCAGGACCGCGTCCGTCGTGTACCCCGACATGTAGAGCACGCGCACGCCGGGCCGGACGGAGCAGATCCGCTCCGCCAGCGCCGGCCCCGTCATCCGCGGCATGACCACGTCGGTCACGAGGAGGTCGAACTCCATCGCCGAACGGACGGCGAGTTCGATCGCCTCCTCCGGGTCGGCGGCCTCGACGACCTGGTACCCGCTCGCGAGCAGGAACTCCCGCACGACCTCGCGCACCATGGCCTCGTCCTCGACGAGGAGGATCGTCCCACCGGCCGCGGGCGCCAGACTCGGCGCGGTCGGCCCCAGGGGCTCCTCGACGGGGGAGTCGACGCGGGGCAGCAGGATCCGGAACGTCGTCCCGCGGCCCGGGGCGCTCTCCACCGCGATGTACCCGCCGCTCTGCTTCACGATGCCGTAGACCGTCGCCAGGCCCAGCCCCGTGCCCTTTCCCTGCGCCTTCGTCGTGAAGAACGGCTCGAACAGGTGGGCCTGGACCTCCGGCGTCATCCCGCAACCGGTGTCGGCGACCGAGAGGCTCGTGTAGCTCCCGGGGCTCAGCCCGGGGCGGTCCCGAGCGGCCGCCGCGTCGATCTCCTCGTTGGCGGTCCGGAGGGCGATTCGCCCGCCGTCGGGCATGGCGTCGCGCGCGTTGACGACGAGGTTCATGACGACCTGCTCGATCTGCCCCCGGTCGGCCCGGACCTGTCCGAGGTCCGACCCCAGGTCCGCCGCCAGGTCGACGTCCTCGCCGACGAGTCGGCGCAGCATCCTCTCCATATCGACGACGAGGGAGTTCACGTCGAGCACCTTCGGCTCGAGGATCTGCCTCCGGCTGAAGGCAAGGAGCTGCCGGGTGAGCGCGCGGGCGCGCTCGCCGGCCTTCCGGATCTCCTCGATGTCGCGGCGCACCGGGTCGTCCTGCGCCAGCCGGCCGAGGAGGAGGTCGGCGTTGCCGTTGATCACCATGAGCAGGTTGTTGAAGTCGTGCGCGACGCCCCCGGCGAGCTGACCGACGGCCTCCATCTTCTGCGCCTGGCGGAACTGCTCCTGGAGCCTCCGCTGCTCCGTGACGTCCTCGAGGATGCCGACGAGGTGTTCGGAGGCGCCCTCGATGCCCCGCACGGGCGTAATCGTCGTGCGGTGGACGGTGGGGAGGCCGTCGGGCCCCTTGTGCGCCAGCTCGCCGTTCCAGACCTGGCCGGCCTGGAGCGTCGCCCAGATCGCCTGGTAGAACCCGGTCGCATGGGACCCTCGCTCCACCTCGCGGATGTCCCGCCCGACCAGGGATCCGCGCGGCGTCGCGACGATCCGCTCGTAGGCGCTGTTGGCCCACTCGATGACCCCGTCACGGTCCGTGATGACGATGCCGTTGACCGTCGCGTCGAGCGCGGCGAGCTGCATCCGCTCGTGCTCCGTCGGGTCCTCCACGGCGAGGAGATAGCAGAACAGCGACCCCTCGCACCCCGGCTCGACCCGGTGCAGCGTGAGGCGGAGCCTCCGGACCCCCTCCCCGCGGGCGCGCTCGATCAGGAGCTCCTTTCCCGCCTTCGCGCCGTTCCTGAGCCAGGCGGATAGCTCGGCGACCCCGAGGGCCTGATCGAGGAGACGGCCCTGGACCGCCTCGGGAGTGACGCCGAACCGCTCGCAAAGGGGCTGGTTCACGGAGAGGACGACGAGGTCGCAAGACAGGGAGGCGAGGCCGATGGGCACGTGCGAGATGATCTCGTCCTGGACCCGCCGCTCCCTCTCGAGCCGGCCGAGGAGGATTCCGATCGTCCGGGACGACTCGTTGAAGGTCTCCGCAAGGAGCTGCAGCTCGTCGTGCGTCTCCGCGACGACCCGGCCCGAGAAGTCCCCGGCCCTGAGGCGCCGCGCGGCGGCCTCGAGCTGCCTCACGGGACGCGAGATGAACCGCCCGGTCAGGTAGAGCCCCGCGAGCAGGAGACCCACGTCGAGCAGCGCGATGCCGCCGAGGGACCAGAGCATGACGCGCTCGCGCATCTCGGCCTCGGCGCGCACCGTGGCGATGAGCGACTCCGAGGAGTCCATGAGCCCGGGGAGCGCCGCCATCGCGCCGGCGTAGGCGCGGACCGCGGACTCGCTGCCGACGGGGTCCTGCGAGAGGGGCAGGAGGCCGGCCTTCGCGCGGTCCCACGCGGCCCTCATCTCCTGGAGATGCGATCGGAGTTCGGGCCGCGGGGGAGGGAGCGACTCGCCGAGCACGGCGCCGCCTTCCTCCATCGCGAGGAGGATTCGCCCGAACCGATCGGCATGCTGGCGAAGGGCGCGCTGGTCCTCGACCTGACCCTCGTGCACCATCCGCGCCCAGTCCGCGAGCTTCTCGACGTGCTCGATCTGCCGGTTCGAGACCGCGATCCAGACCTGGGAGTCGGAGCTGTCGAGGACGAACCGGTAGGAGACGAAGAGGGCGGCGATCGCGCCGGCCGTCGGGATGACGAGGAGCACTCCGACTTTTCGGGCAATGGTGGTCCGCATCGTCGCTCCGCAAGCGGCGCGTCCCACCCTCGCCCGTCCGACCCGGAGATGCAGTACGGCGGCCAGACTCCGGATCCGATGAGAGCCGCAAGAGACGGTCCTCGGGCGAGTTGAGCCAGTGTGCCCGGGACGAGATTCCGTGTCCGAGTTCGGGGGAAGGGCGCTTCCGTTGGACCGGAAACCTCGCGGCGTGGCGGGCTATCGCGAGCAGAGCCTCGACACGGCCGCCCGCAGGTCCTCGATCGAGATGGGCTTGGCGAGGACGAGGTCGATCGCCTCGGGCCGCCTCTCCGAGGCCCTCATCACGTCGCCGAAGCCCGTCAGCATCGCGATCCGCTGGTCGGCGTGGATGCGACGGATCTCCCGGGCGAGGTCCTCGCCGCGCATGCCGGGCATCGCCGAGTCGGTGAGGACGAGGTCGAAGTTCGAGGCACGGTACGTCTCCAGGGCCGTCTGCCCGTCCGGCGCCGTCTCCACGTCGTGGCCGTCGAGCTGGAGGTACGACTTGACGACCTCCCGGACGAGCGGCTCGTCGTCGACGACCAGCACGCGGAGCGACCTCGGCCGCTGCGGCGGGGGCACAGCCGCCGCCGGCACCGCCAGCACGGCCGTTCCGAACGCGGGGAACACGAGCCGAAACGTCGTCCCCTTGTCCGGCTCGCTGTCGATCTCGATCGTCCCCTCGTGGCGGCACGCGATCCCGTAGACCATCGCGAGGCCCATGCCGGTGCCGGCCTTTCCCTTCGTCGTGAAGAACGGCTCCAGGCAGCGGCGGCGGACCTCGTCGTCCATTCCCACGCCCGTGTCGCAGACCGAAAGCGTCACCTTGTCGCCGTGTCTCGCGGTGACGACGCGGATCGTCCCCCCCTTCGGCATCGCGTCGACGGCGTTCAGGATCAGGTTCGTCAGCGCCTCGCGCAGCTCCTGCCCGATCCCGGCGATCTTCGTCCGCTCACCCAGCTCCGTCCGCGCCTCGATGGCGACGCCCGCGGCCTGGGCCTCGTCCCTCCAGCGCGGGCGGGTCAGGCGGACCGTCTCCTCGACGATCTCGTTCAGCTCGACCGCCGCGAGCGGCTCGGACTCCTCCCGCTTCCTGTAGAACTCCTTGAGCCGCCGCACGACGCCCGCGGCGTCCTTCGCCGCCGTGCGGATGGTGGTGAGGTAGGCGGTGGCCTTCTCGTGGTCGGCCAGGGCCGACGGGTCCATGAGGAGGAGGTCCGCGAAGCCGACGACGGGGGCGAGGGCGTTGTTCACGTCGTGCGCGATCCCGCTCGTCATCTGGCCGAGGGCGTTCAGGCGCTCCTGCAGGCGGATCGCGGTCTGCGCGCGGTGCAGGTCCTTGAGCGCCGCCTCGAGGCGGCGGTTGTAGTCCGCGATCGTCCGCTCCTCGATCCGCTTCCGCTCGCTGATGTCGCGCATGACCACGGAGACGCACGAGGGGCGCCCGGCCTCGTCCAGGTGGCGGATGGCCACGGCAGAGACGGGGACCTCGGTCCCGTCCCGGGCAAGAAGGGCGTACTCGCCCGTCCAGGTCCCCTCGCGGAGGACTGTCGGAAACTCCAGGGTGCGGATGATCTCCATGGACCAGGGCGGGTGGTACCGCGAGATGTCCGCTCCCCGCAGGTCCTCCCCGGGAGGGATGCCGAGCATCCGCCTTCCGGGGCCGTTCATGTAGATGGCGCGCCCGTCGAGGGTGGCGATCCCGACGAAGTCGGTCGTCCCTTCGAGGATCTCGATGAGCCGGGCGAGCTCCGCCGTCCGCTCCCGGACGAGGCGCCTGACGAGGCCCGATCGCCGCGCCGCGGCCGCCAGCGAGAGGGCGAAGAAGAGGCTGAGGGCCGAGCCCGAGGCGAGGAGGATCCACCAGCCGCGGCTCTCGTGGTCGTCGAGCCACGCGCGCACGGGACGCGAGCGCACGAACCAGCGGCGGACCGCGCCCGTGAACGTCTCCTCGTCCACGATGCCGACATCGGGCGACGAGTCGCCCGGGGCTGCGCGGCGGGAGCTGTGCGAGAAGTCGGCCTCGGCGGAGGCCGCCGTCGCCTCGTCGCGCCCCTCGAGGGAGATTCCCCCCGGCGAGAGGCCGGCGAGGGCGCGCTCCACCATGGCTCCCACGTCGAGCTTGACGAACGTCACGCCCAGGAGCGGCAGGTCGGTCCCCTGGCGACGGATCGGCTGGACAAGCCACACGACGCGGCGGGAGGGCGCGCCGGGGAGAGGCATGGGGGCCGACGCGACCGGCCTCCTCAAGCCGCGGGAGACGCCGATCGCCCATCGGATCGCGGGGACGCTCGCCAGGTCGAGCCCCAGGTCCTCGACCGCGCCGTCGCGCGACTCCAGGTAGCTCACCGGAAAGTACTCCGGGCGATCCCCGCGCGGGATGGCGCCGCCGTCCGGCCCTGCGTCGTGGACCCGGTACGCCGCCAGCCCCTCCTCGCGCGCGCGCCGCTCCAGCCCGTCGACGCCCTCCGCGGACACCGCCGGCGCCCAGCCGGCCGCGAGGATCTCCTCGTGGGCCGAGAGCATCCCGGCGACGAACGTGCTGAACTCCTCGCGTTCAACCTCCCGGCTGCTCAGGTAGAGCGACTCGACGTATCGGAGGTCCTCGACGTCCGCCTCCAGCCGATGGCGGATCGCCTGGACCCGATCGTGGGCCGCCTCGTGGAAGTCATCGGCCCGGTCCTCGCGCTCGACCTGACGGAGATGCAGGGAGGCCGCGACCGTCCCGACGAAGAGGAGGAGCGTCAGCACCCCGCCGAGGAGGAGCGGGCGGCGGGAGGTCCGCGGCAGCGGTGAGGGCGTGGAGTTCATGCCTCGATCCGTTCGAGCCCTGCCCCCCCGCCCAGAGGATCCCGCACTCGCGCCATCGTGTCAACGCTTTGGCCGCGCGACAAGCGACCGCTCGTGTCCCCGAGTCCGCCGTCGTGGATCGTTGCCCCGGCCCCGCCGTGGTGATACCCTCCCGCGCGACATGGCAAAGAACGAGTTCGTCCACCTCCACACGCACAGCCACTACTCCCTCCTCGACGGCGCGTCCAAGATCGAGGCGATCTGCGACGCGGCGAAGAAGTTCGGGATGCGGACCGTCGCCCTGACGGACCACGGCAACCTCTTCGGCGCGATCGAGTTCTACCAGCGCGCGATCAAGACGGGCGTCAAGCCGATCGTCGGGTACGAGGCCTACGTCGCGCCGAAGTCGATGGAGGACCGCACGGCCCGCGCGCGCGACGGGGAGGGCTCCAACCACCACCTGACCCTCCTCGTGAAGAACGAGGCGGGCTACAAGAACCTCGTCCGCCTGGCCTCGCTCGCCTACACCAAGGGCTTCTACTACAAGCCCCGCATCGACTTCGCCGCGCTCCAGAAGCACCACGAGGGCCTGATCTGCCTCTCGGGGTGCCTGGCGGGGAAGTTCCCCTGGCTCGCGCAGCGCGACGAGGCGCAGGCCGCCGCGTGCGCCGGCGAGTACAAGGAGCTCTTCGGGAAGGACTACTACCTCGAGCTGCAGGACCACGGCCTCGACGAGCAGGAGATCGTCAACCGGGTGGCCCTGTCGGTCTCGAAGCGCCACGGGATCCCCGTCGTCGCCACCCAGGACGCCCACTACGTCAAGAGGGAGGAGGCGAAGGCGCACGACGTCCTCCTCGCCATCGCCACGAACCGCCCCGTCGACGACACCGGGCGGATGCGGTTCCCGAACGACCAGTTCTACTTCAAGTCGGCCGACGAGATGGCCTACGTCTTCCGCGACGCGCCCGAGGCCCTCGCGAACACGCTCGCCATCGCCGAGCGGTGCTCCCTCGAGCTCGACTTCTCGAAGCAGCACCTCCCGAAGTGGGAGCCCCCGGACGGCAAGACGCCGCCCCAGTACATGCGCGAGCTGTGCCTGAAGGGCCTCGAGGACAGGTACCCGAACGCGTCGAAGGAGATCCGCGACCGGATGGAGTATGAGCTCTCGGTGATCGGGAAGATGGGCTTCGAGAGCTACTTCCTGATCGTCTGGGACTTCATCCGCTACGCGAGGCAGCACGGCATCCCGGTCGGCCCGGGCCGCGGGAGCGCGGCGGGGAGCGTCGTGTCGTACTGCCTGGGGATCACCGAGCTCGACCCGCTCGCCTACGACCTGATCTTCGAGCGGTTCCTCAATCCCGGGCGAAAGGAGATGCCCGACATCGACATCGACTTCTGCCAGGTCCGGCGGGAGGAGGTGATCGAATACGTCCGAAAGCGCTACGGCAAGGACAACGTCGGCCAGATCGTGACGTTCAGCACGCTGGGCGCGAAGGCCGTGGTGCGGAACGTGGGGAAGGCGATCGGGATGCCGTACGCGGAGCAGGACGCGCTCGCGAAGAAGATCCCGTTCGGCCCGAAGATGACGCTGAAGGAGGCGATGAAGCTCGAGCCGGAGCTCTCGAAGCTCGCGGAGAAGGACCCGCGGGTGAAGGAGATCTTCGAGATCAGCGAGACGCTCGAGGGGATCGCGAAGGCGACGAGCGTGCACGCCGCGGGCGTGGTGATCAGCGACCGGCCGCTCACGGAGCTGGTGCCGATCCACGTCGCGGACGGGGTGGAGATCACGCAGTACCCGATGGGGACGCTCGGGTCGCTCGGCCTCCTCAAGATGGACTTCCTCGGACTGCAGACGCTGACGATCCTCCAGAAGGCCGTGGAGGTGATCCGCTCGGTCCGCAAGAAGCAGATCGACCTCGTCAAGCTGCCGCTGGACGACCGCCGCACGTACGAGATGCTCGCGCGCGCGGAGACGAAGGGCGTGTTCCAGCTCGAATCGAGCGGGATGCGGGACCTGCTGACGAAGCTGAAGCCGGACCGCTTCGAGGACCTGATCGCCGTGCTCGCCCTCTACCGCCCGGGCGTGATCCAGGCGGGGGGGATGATCGAGACCTACATCGAGGTGAAGCACGGCGTGCGGGAGGCGAGCTACCCCCACCCGTCGCTGGCCTCGGCGCTGCGCGAGACGAACGGCGTGATCCTCTACCAGGAGCAGGTGATGAGGGTCGCGGCGGAGCTGGCCGGCTTCTCGCTGGCGGACGCCGACGGTCTGCGCAAGGCGATGGGGAAGAAGAAGCCCGAGATCATGGAGAAGTACCGCCAGCAGTTCATCGACGGGGCGAAGAAGAAGTCGGTGGACGAGGAGCTGGCGACGCAGATCTGGAACCTCCTCGAGCACTTCGGGGGTTACGGTTTTAACAAGAGCCACAGCGCCGCGTACGCGCTCGTGACGTACCGGACGGCGTACCTCAAGGCGAACTATCCCGTGGAGTTCATGGCCGCGGTGATGACCTGCGAACGCGGAGACAACGAGAAGGTCGTCGAGTACATGGAGGAGTGCCGCCGCCTCGGCATCCCCGTCGACCCGCCCGACATCAACGAGAGCGGAATCGAGTTCGCCGTGAAGGACGGGCGGATCCGCTTCGGCCTCGGCGCCGTGCGAAACGTGGGGGAGAGGGCCCTCCAGACGATCCTCGACGTCCGCGCGAAGATCGGGGGCCTGACCAGCCTCTACCAGCTCTGCGAGGAGGTCGACCTCAAGCTCATCAGCCGCGACGTCCTCCGCACGCTCGTCTGCTGCGGGGCCTTCGACGGCTTCGGCGCCCACCGCGCGCGCCTGATCGAGGGGATCGACTCCGCCGTCACGTACGGCCAGAGCCTCCAGCAGGACCGCCGCGCGGGGCAGTCGATGCTCTTCGGCGGGAGCGCCATGAAGGCCGCGGCGCCGACGCTCCCCAACGTCCCCGAGTGGCAGACCGAGGACCTCCTCGCGCGCGAGAAGGCGGCCCTCGGCTTCTACGTCACCAGCCACCCGCTCGCGAAGTACGAGATGCTCCTCAAGTCGTTCGGCACCTGCACGACCGCCGAGGTGCCGAAGATCGCCGACGGGTCGGAGGCGATGATCGGCGGCGTGATCGCCGAGCTGTCGTACACGCTCCTCAAGAACGGCAAGAGCGCCGGCAAGCGCATGGCGAAGTTCAAGCTCAAGGACCTCCACGGCGGCGTCCACGCCATCCTCTTCCCGGGGGAGCTCGACAAGTACCGGGACCAGGTCGCCGAGGACCGCCTCGTCTTCGCGAAGGGGAAGATCGACTTCCGCCGCGTCGAGGAGCCGACGCTCAAGTGCGACCTCATCGTCCCGATCGAGCGCGCCACCGAGGAGCTGACGGGCAGCGTCACGATCGCCCTGAAGGCCCCGGGGCTCGAGGACAGGACGATCCACGCGCTCAAGGACCTCGTCCTGGCCCACCCGGGAGGCTGTCCGATCCTCCTGGAGGTCGCGACGGGCGACCACCACCGCGCCCTGATCCGCGCGGCGGCCGACTTCATGGTCACGCCGACCCACCGGTTCCTGCAGGACGTCGAGGAGCTGGTCGGGGAGGGGAGCGTCCGCCTGTCAGCGAGGTGAGGACATGGCCGGGTCGCCGCTCCGCGCCGTCACCCGCGCCGAGATGCAGGCGCTCGATCGCCGCGCGATCGACGGGCTGGGAATCCCCGGCCTGTGCCTGATGGAGAACGCCGGGCGAGGCGTCGCGCAGGAAGCCCTCCGGCTCCTCCCCGGCGCCGGGGCGAGCGTCGCCATCCTCTGCGGAAAGGGGAACAACGGCGGCGACGGCTTCGTCGCCGCGCGGCACCTCGCTAATGCGGGAGCCCGGCCGACCTGCTACCTGTTCGGGCGGATCGAGGAGCTGCGCGGGAAGGGGGACGCCGGGGTCCATCTGGAGGCGTGCCTGCGCATGGGCGTCCACGTCGTGGAGGCGGGGGAGATGCCTCCCGAGCAGGTCGGCGCGGCGTGCGCCGTGAGCGCCCTCGTCGTCGACGCCTTGTTCGGCACCGGGCTGGACCGCCCGCTTCGGGCACCCTGGCCCGACCTGATCCGCGCCGTGAACGGCTGCGAGCGGCCGATCCTCGCGGTCGACCTCCCGAGCGGCCTCGACGCCGACACGGGGCTGCCGCTCGGCGCCGCCATCCGCGCCACGCGGACCGTCACGATGGCCCTGCCCAAGGCCGGCTTCTCGGCGGGCCGCGGTCCCGAATTCACCGGCGAGGTTATCGTTGTGGACATCGGCATGCCGGTTCAGAATGTCCCAGGCTAGGCTCAGTTGAGGGACACCGCCATGCGTCGCCTCCTTTGGATCCTCCTGCTCGCGCTTCCCGCGCTGGCCGACACGATCTACCTCAAGGACGACCGGGTCCTTCAGGGAAAGGCGATCCAGGACGGGGACTACTGGGTCGTCAAGACGAAGATCGGGAGCGTGCGCATCCACAAGGACGAGGTGCTCCGCGTCGAAGAGGGGCCCGACGAGGCCGGGACGGACACGGCCCCCAAGGGACAAGGCGGGGAGGGAGGGGAGTTCGCGTCGGAGACCGAGGGGTTCTCCTTCCACGTCAATAGGAAGGGCTGGCGGATCGAGGAGGCGCCGCCGCGCCCGATGGTCTACGCGATGGTGGTCAACGAGTCCCTCGGCGTCGAGATGTCGGTCGCGCGGCTGAAGGACGAGGAGCCCTCCGTGCCGCTCTCCGAGGACGCCGCGAAGTCGCTCCAGCCCGCCGTCGAGGCCCTGCTCGCGGTGCCGACGCTCGAGCTCTACAACGTCAACGTGGAGGACTTTCCGCGCCCGACGGGGACCGCGTTCCTCTTCACGGCCGAGGGGAAGCGGAAGCTCACGACGACCGAGCTGACGCTGCGCACCGTCGTGCTGAAGGCCGGGGGGTTCGTCTGGTTCCTGCAGTACGAGGCGCCCGTCGGGGTGCCGAGCGAGGCGGAGGGGGCCTTCGAGGAGCTGGTCGGCTCGTTCGAGGGGGGCGCCGTGGTCTCCGGCGGGGCGGCCACGCGAGACGTGTTCACGAGCGGGACGCTCGCCTTCTCAATCGCGCGCCCCGAGGGGTGGCTGCTCGAGGGGAGCGACGGCGAGACGGAGGCGACCGCGACCCTCTCGGCCCGCGACGGGACGGCGGAGGCGACGCTCGCGGCGCGCGATCTGGGCTCGGAGACCGACTTGCGCAGCGCGTGCAGCGCCCTGGCGGAGCAGCTCGCGGGCGAGCTGGCCCAGTTCGAGGCGGGGAGGGAAGCGAACGAGACAGTGGAGCGGAGATCGTCGCGCGTGTTCGGCTTCAAGTACCGTCGGGACGGGAGCCCGCGCGCGGGGGTGGCGCTGGTGACGCGCGAGGGGACGCGGGTGTTCGAGATCGTCGTCCGCGCGGCGGTGGAGACGAGCGCGAGGGAGTCTCTGGTGACGGTGATGAGCGGCTTCAGGGTCCTGGGCGCGGCGGCCGCGGTCGCGCTGAAGGGCGCGGAGTTCGATGCGATCAAGGCGCTCCGGGACGGCGACGAGCAGTACCTGGCGGGGGAGTACAAGACGGCCCAGGCGCTCTATCGGAAGGCGACGAAGGCCTGGCCGAAGTTCGGCCACGCCTCGCTGATGCTGGCGCGGACGTCGCTCATGCGGGAGGAGATGGAGGAGGCGATCCCCTCGGCGGAGGCGGCGAACAAGCTGCTGCCGAGGCGGCAGGAGGTCGCGAAGCTCCTGGCCTGCTGCTACGCGCGGCAGGGAAAGGTCCTCGCGACCTCGGGCGACTACAAGAAGGCGTCGGAGTCGCTGTGCAAGGCAGGCGCGCTCAAGATCAAGGACGACGACCTGGCGTGGGAGGTGGGAGAGGCGGCCCGCGCGTTCACGGGCGACGCCAAGGTGGAGAATTACGACGACCTCTACGCGGCGCTGAAGAAGGCCCATGCGGCGCTCCCCGACTGCACGGACCTGATGGAGGAGACGGCGACGGTCTGCCGCTGGGTGATCTCGCGCGAGATGGACGCCGGGAACTACTCGAAGGCGCTCCAGGTGGCGAACGAGGGATTGAAGATCAAGCCGAAGGACCCGGGGATCGTGGAGCTGATGGAACAAATCAAGGAAGCTGAGAAGGAAAAGTAGTGAGCGAACGGAAGCGCCTGCTCATTCTCTCGGCTTCGGCGGGGGCCGGCCACGTCCGCGCGGCCGAGGCGCTCGCCGCCGCCTGTCTCGAGCGCCACTCCGAAATCCAGGTCCACCACGAAGACGCCCTGGACCATGTCTCGCGCCTCGTCAAGCGGACCTATGCGCGGGGGTACCTGCAGACGGTGAACCGCTCGCCCGCGCTGTGGGGGTACCTCTACCAGGTGTCCGACAAGCAGGACCCGGCGAAGAGCAAGGGCGCCCGGCTGGTCCACCTGCTCGATCAGCTCGGAAAGCGGAAGCTCGTCAGGCTGGTGCAGCAGGTGAAGCCGTTCCACGTCCTGTGCACGCACTTCCTGCCCGCGCGGGACCTCCTGGTGAGGAAGGCGGCCCACCCGGAGCGGCCGCCGGTGTCGGTGGTGATCACGGACTACGA
>CAZYRM010000065.1:6198-31857 GCA_964649705.1 uncultured Planctomycetia bacterium | reverse complement strand
AGAACGAGCACGAGAACGATTTCGAGCCCGAGTACGAGCACGCCACCGCCACCGAAAAGGAACGGCGACGGGCCCGCATTTCGCGCGCCCTACGGTCGCTCGGCGCGGAGGGTCCGGCAGGCTCCTAGCGGAAGTCGCCGACCGACGGCCATGTCTGCCCGTCGGCCGAGTTGTAGGCGTTCCACTGCGTGCGGAGCCAGGTGAGCCCGCTGTAGTTGGCCGCGGCGTCGTTCCACACGTACAGGTACCCGCCGCTCGCAGTATACGTCCCCATCCCGCACACGATCTCCGCCCGTCCGTCGTTGTCGATGTCGCCGACCGCGGGCCTCGTCTCCCCGCGCGCCCCGTTGTAGGCCGCCCACGGGATCCGCAGCGTACGCAGCACCGCGTGATTCCCGCTCGCGTCGTCGCACACCCAGACGTAACCGCCCGCCGCGGTGTACGCCCCCATGCCGATCATCACCTCCGCGCGCCCGTCCCCGTCCACATCCCCGCACGCGGGCCTCGTCAGCCCGTTCGCCGCCCGATACGCGCTCGCGGGGACCGTGATCCACTGCCGCCTCACGTACCCGCCCGCCGCGTCCTCCATCACCGCCACGAACCCGCCCGCGAGGTTCGGGCCGCTCGTCCCCTGACCGATCACCAGCTCCGCGCGCCCGTCCCCGTCGACGTCCCCGCACGCCGGGTGCACCGCGCCGTTCACCGAGTTGTACGCGGACCAGGGCAGCCTCACCGAGCGCAGGTAGGCGTACGAAGTCGAGGCGTCGTCGAAGACGTACACGTACCCGCCGTTCGCCGCGTACGTCCCCTGCCCGATGAAGATCTCCGCGCGCCCGTCCCCGTCGCTGTCTCCGCAGGCGGGCCACGTCTCCCCGTTCGCCGCGTTGTAACTCGCGTCGGGGATCCGGAGCCACCGCAGGAGGGCGTGCCCGCGCAGCGCGTCGTCGAGGACCGCCACATACCCGCCTCCCGAGTAGCGGCCCATCCCGAGAAGCAGCTCGGCCTTCCCGTCTCCGTCGACGTCGCCTATGGCCGTGCGCGTCTCTCCGTTCGCCGCGCTGTACGCCGCGTTGTCCATCCTGGGCCAGCCGAGGTGCGAGTAGCTCGCCGTCACGTCGTTCCTCGTCTCCACATACCCGCCCGCGGAGGGGTACGGCCCGAAGCCGAACACGATCTCCGCCCCCGGCGTCGGCGTGATGCTCGCCGCAATCGCGATCGAGAGCGACCTCGTCGCCGTGCGGCTCGCCGAGTCCGCTACGCGCGCCGTGAAGGTCGCCGTCCCCGCCGTCGTCGGCGTTCCGCTGATCCGCCCCGTCGAGGCCGTCAGCGTCAGGCCCGCGGGGAGCGACCCCGAGGCCAGCGACCAGGTGTACGGCGTCGTCCCGCCCGTCGCCGCCAGCGTCTGGCTGTAGGCGGTCCCCGTGCTCCCGTTCGGCAGGCTCGACGTCGTGATCGAGAGCGTGCTCGCGTTGATCACGATCGAGAGGGCCTGCGTGTCCGTGCGGCTCGCGGAGTCCGTCGCGCGCGCCGTGAAGTTGAACGTCCCCGCCGCGGTCGGCGTCCCCGTGATCGCGCCCGTCGAGGCGTTGAGCGAGAGCCCCGTCGGCAGGCTCCCCGACGCCAGCGACCATGTGTACGGCGTCGTTCCGCCCGCCGCCGCGAGCGTCTGGCTGTAGGCGACGTTGACCTGCCCGCTCGCGAGAGACGTCGTCGTGATGTTCAGCGTCGCCGCGTCGATCGTGATCGACAGGGCCTGCGTATCGCTCCGGCTCGCGGAGTCGTTCGCTCGCACTGTGAAGCTGCTCGTCCCCGTGGCCGTCGGCGTCCCCGTGATCGCGCCCGTGGAGGCGTTCAGCGCGAGGCCCGTCGGGAGGCTCCCGGACGAAAGCGACCACGTGTACGGCGTCGTCCCGCCGGTCGCGGCGAGCGTCCGGCTGTAGGCCGCGCCCACCTGCCCGTTCGGGAGCGACGTGGTCGTGATGTTCAGCGTCGCGGCGTCGATCGTGATGGAGAGGGCCCTCGTCGCGGAGAGGCTGTTCGCGTCGGTCACGCGCGCCGTGAAGCTGAAGGCCCCCGTCGCGGTCGGCGTCCCGGAGATCAGGCCCGTGCTCGCGGCCAGCGTCAGCCCCGTCGGGAGGCTCCCCGCCGACAGCGACCAGGTGTACGGCGGCGTCCCGCCGCTCGCCGCCAGCGTCTGGTTGTACGCCGCGCCGACCTGCCCGTTCGGAAGCGTCGTGGTCGTGATCGAGGGGGGCGTCGGGCCGCTGCCCGAGCCCGGGTAGCTCACGCTGTTCCCGCTCGCGTCGAGGACGTCGAGGCCGCCGGTGAGCGCCGTGCAGTCGCCTCCGTTCGTCACCCACAGGATCATCGTCCTGGAGCCGAGAGGGGCGTTCGCGTCGATCGTGAGGTCCAGGCGCGCCTGGCTGGCGCTCAGGATCTGGGCGCCCGTGATGGTCACCCCATTCCCGGGGATGGAGACGTTCGTCGCCGTGTTGATCGCCGCGCCGCTCAGCCACACCGAGAGCGACTGCCCGCGGTTCCCCCGCACCGGCGTCCCCGACGTGATGTTGATCGACGTGGCGGCGGGGACCGTGATCTGCCCCGCGGCGGCGGTCTGCCCCGCCGTCACCGTGACGACGGTGGGCGCCGTGTTCCCGCCCAGGTACGCCGTCCCGAAGTTCGTGTCGACGACGTCGAGGCTCACGTTGCCCGAGTAGAGCGGCCCGTTCAGCGGCTCCGCGTACAGCGTGTACCCGCCCGGAATCAGCCCGCGCACGGTGAAGTTGCCGCTGGCGTCCGTATAGGCCGTCGCCGTGACCATCCCGTCCGTGTTCGACGCGACGACCTGCGCCCCCCGCGCCGCCGCGCTCGCCGTCCTGACGCTCCCCGAGATCGAGCCGAACGTGCCGTTGTAGTTCGACTCCGGATAGATCGTGGAGAGCCCCGCGACGTCGTCCGGGGCCGGGGACCTCGTCACGTTGTCGAACGTGACCGGGAAGAGCGACGCCGTGTAGTCGCCCGTGTGGTCGAACCCGAGGAGGTGCTCCGTCTCGTGCGTCGTGACGCTCCGGATGTCGACCGAGCTACCGCTCCCGTCCGTGGAGAACGTGTAGTCGCGCCCGTTGAAGACCACGTCCGCGCTGATGATGCTGCCGTTCAACTGGAAGCTGTAGGGCGTGATCGCCACCGCGCCCGACCCGCCGCTGCCGAAGAGGCCGCTCCAGCCCGTCTCGTCGAAGACGTAGAGGTTGATGTTGCTCGAGTTGTAATCGGTCCGCGCTCGCTCGGAGGCGTTGGTGTTCTCGTTGAAGGCGACGGTCGAGCTCGGGATCGCCTGGATCGCGGCCAGGGCGGCGCGGATCGCGTCGTCGTCCGCGGTCCCCGGGACGTCCGCCGAGCCGGCGGAATTGATCACGATCGTCACCGGCATCGAGGTCCACCTCGTGCCGGCGCCCGTGCCGGTCGTGTTCTGGAGCCAGGGAAAGGCGACCGACGCGAGGAGCGCGACGGCCGCGACGACGAGGGCGAAACGCATGTGCACCGTTCGCATGGCTGGTTCGGTCTCCTAGCGGCTCGCCGCGATCCGCGAGCGGACCTCGGCGAGGAAGTCTGCGAGGGGCTGCTCCCCGGTGATTTCGGACTCGGGCTGCGTGGCCATCCCGGTTGCCGGGTTCCAGAACACGAGCCCCGCGAAGCTGCGGAAGACGGAGAGGCCGCCGACGGCGGACTCCTTCACGTGGAAGGCCCCCTGCCCGAGGCCGAGGGGGAGGCAGCACCCGGTCGCCTCGTGCGCCTGATTGAGGAAGAGCACGACCTCCTCTCCCTCCGCGTAGCGCGGCATCCCGCTGACGCCCGTGCCGACGCCGTCCTTCTCTCCGCCCAGGTGCGTGACGTACGTCGTGGTCGCGCCGTCGCCGCCCTTCAGCCACTCCGTGACGTGGATTTCGTAGGTCGTGACGACGTAGGCATTGTCGGGCGTCCAGGCGGTCTGGGCCGACACGCAGGTCCCGCGAAGGACGGAGTGCGCGCGGTCGCACATCTGTTGTAGGGTGAGGGCCTCGACGACGGTCGCCTGGGCGGGGACCGCGGCGACCAGGCCGACGAGCGCAACCAGCAGCAGGACTCGGTTCATCATGGGTTCCTCGGTTCTGTGTGTTCGGTTGCAGGTCATGACTAGCATGTCGCGCGCCAGACAAACCCAAGCGCTGTGTTACGGAACATACTGTGGCACAGCAAGTTGCGCTGTGTGTGGAACGCGCGGCATTCTGCCACAGTAAGCGACCTCTTACGCAACTCGCGTGAGCCCGCAACGTGCTGCAACATCAGCGTTTATATGCGAACCCGGTCGAGTGCCCGGGCCGCGTAAGCTGTGGGTTACAAGAGAGGTGGAAACGGGCGGGAGGGGACCTCGGTTCGGCTCTTCTCGTCCGGAAACCGATCATTCCGCGGGCGGCTCGCCGTTCTTCCGGCGCGCCGGGTCGCGACTCGATCGGAACAGGCTTGCGGCCCCGAGCGCAGCGATCCCCCACGCGGAGACGAGGATGGCGTAGAGGTACCAGGGGACGTGCTGCATCGACGAGACCTGGATCGTCAGGAGAGCGACGCCTCCGCCCCACGCCAGGGCCATGAGAAGGTGTTGGATCCAGATCCTGCGCTCGGGCACGAACCCTCCGTCCGGCCGGCAGCGGCCGCAGCCTTCTATTACCCACTCGCCCGTATCCGTCGGGCGGATTCCGGGGCGGGCGCGATCGGCCACCAAACGGCATTCCTCCCCCCGATCCGCGAGGCGTATAATCCGCCGGGAAGCACGAGTGAGGACGTTCAGGTGCCCGGCACGGAGCATTCACCGGATCCATGCCCCCGCGCGGCCGCCTTCCCGACGACGGCCTGGACCTCGGTGATCCAGGCCTCCCCGTCCGAGCGGCCCGAGCGCCTCAAGTCGCTCCTCGTCCGCTGCTGGCGCCCCGTGTTTGCCTACATCCGCAACGGCTGGTGCGCCCTGGACGAGGACGCCATGGACCTCACCCAGGAGTTCATCCTGCAGATGATCGAGGACGACTCCCTCGAGAGGTACGAACGCGAGAGGTCCCGCTTCCGGCGGTTCATCAAGGCATGCCTGCAGAACTTCCTGCACCGCGAGCATCGGGACGCCAGCCGCCTGAAACGCGGCGGCGGCCAGAGTCCCCTGTCCCTCGAACGCCTATCGGAGACGCGCTGCACCCTCCTGCCCGCCTCCCCCGATGCGGGCCCCGAGGCGGCGTTCGACCGGGAGTGGGCCGCCAACCTCCTCGTGGCCAGCTCCGAGCGGCTCAAGGAGGACCTCGCACGGGAGGGGAAGCCCAGCCACTTCGAGATCTGGAGGCTGTGCGTCCTCGAACGACCCTTCGACGCGCACTTGACGTACAAGGACGCCGCAGCCCGCCTGGGCATGACGGAGGCGGGCGTCCGAGAGGCGCTGCATCAGCTTCGCCGCCGCTACCGGGAGATCCTCCTCGCGCGCGTCTCCGACGGGGTTGCCAGCGCGGACGACCTCTTCTCGGAGCTCCTGGAGCTCTTCACGCCGCCCCGGGGGATCGCCCCGTGACGCCGAGGACTCCACCGCTGGCGGACCAGGTACGGAGCCTCCAGGCCGCCGCCGCGGAGGCAGGCGACGACCTCCTCGCGGCCCAGCTCGCGGCGATGGGGGTCCTCACGCAGGAGGCCATCGACCGCGCGCGACGGGAGGGCGAGCGGTGGGCGGAGCGCCTGGTCCAGTCCGGGACCCTGCGGCCCGAGGCGCTCGCCTCGGCCGTCGACGAACTGCGGAAGACCGACCTCATGGCGGTCGGGCGCGCCTGCGAGGATCGGATCCCCAGGGAGGTCGTCGAGGCCTCCACGCGGGCCGACAGTGCCTTCGGGAAGTACGTGCTCGTGGAGCGGATTGGCGAGGGCGGCTTCGGCGAGGTCTGGAAGGCCTGGGACGGGCATCTCGAGCGGTGGGTGGCGCTCAAGCTGCTGAAGCAGGCGCGCGACGGCGAGCGAGATCGGTTCCTGCGCGAGGCGCGAATGGGGGCCCGCCTGAGCCACCCGGGAATTGTCGCGGTGCACGAGGCCGGAGAGGAGGGGGGCCGAGCCTACCTCGCCACCGAGCTCGTGGACGGCGAGACGCTGGGCGCCGAGGCCCTCGCGCCCGAGGTCGCCGCGCGCATCGTCCGCGACGCCGCCCGTGCCGCCGCCTACGCGCACCGCATGGGCGTCCTCCACCGCGACCTGAAGCCCTCGAACCTCCTGCTCGCGCGCGACGGGTCGGTGCACCTCTGCGACTTCGGGCTGGCCCGCCCGGCCGGCGAGCACCCTACGATCACGGCGGCGGGGGACCTGCTTGCGACGCCCGCCTACGCTCCCCCCGAGCAGGTGGAGGGACGGTCGGAGGAGATCGACGCCCGGAGCGACGTGTACGCGCTCGGCGCGACGCTGTACCACCTGCTGACCGGGAGGCCGCCCTTCGAGGACGACTCCGTCGCGACCGTGGTCTACAAGGTGGTGAACGACGAGCCCCCGCTCCCCTCGCAGGCACGGCAGGGGACGCCGACGGAGCTGGACGCAGTGTGCCGGCGAGCCATGGAGCACGAGCGGGACAGGCGCTACCCGGACGCTGAGGCCCTCGCGGACGACCTCGACCGGTTCCTTGGGGGCCATTCGGTCGAGGCTCGCCTCCCCGGCCCGGTCACCCGCGCCGCCCGCCGCCTGCGCCGCCGCACGATCGAGTGGCTGATCCCGCTCGGCCTCGGCGGCCTCGTAATCGCGATCGCGTTCGTCGCCGCCTCCCCGCCGCGGGAGGAGGCCACGAAGGAGCCTCCCGCGGGACGGACTGCTCGAGTCGAGCTGAAGGGCCTCCCCGTCGGCGCGACCGTCCTGCTGCGGACGGTCGACGCGGAGGACCTGTCGATCGGCCATCCCGAGCCGTTCCCCCTGGACGGGCGACTCTCCGTGGGCGCGCACGTGATCGAGGTGGGCGCCGCGGGGTGGGTGACGGTGAGGCTGCCCGTGCGCGTAGGGCGTGATACGACGCTCGAGTTCCCCCTCCTCCGAGAGGACCAGGTGCCTGCGGGGATGCTCCTGATCCCCGCGGGCACGGCGCTCCTCGGGGGGGAGACCTCGGCCGCCGAGGAGCGCGACGTCCCGGCCTTCCTGATCGATCGCCGCGAGGTGACCCGCGGGGAGTTCTTCCGGTTCCTCCAGGACATGGGGGAGGCCGGGGCGCCGCCTTCCGCCGGAGAAGAGGCCCTCCCCGCGACGGGCGTGAGCTGGGAGCAGGCGTGCCGGTACGCGAGCCACGTCGGAAAGAGGCTTCCGACCGCGGACGAGTGGGAGAAGGCGGCCCGCGGCACGGATGGCCGTCCATACCCCTGGGGGCGCCTCCCCTCGGTCTCGGCCGCGAACGTGGGGACGGGCGCCGCCGCGAGGGTCGGAGGCACCCCCGGGGACGAGAGCCCATTCGGGTGCATGGACATGGCGGGGAACGTCGCGGAGTGGACGTCGACTCCCCGGTCCGGCGCCTCGGGAGGAGAACGGGTCGTCAAGGGGAACTCCTTCCTGCACCGTCACTCCGCGGAGGGGATCGACCTCGACCACCTCGCGCGCCGCTCCCGGGAGGTCGAACAGGCCGCCCATCCGTTCCTGGGCCTCCGCTGCGCGAAGGACGCCCCGCGGTAGACGCCGGCCCCCGGAGTCTCCGCACCCGATTCCGGGAATCCCGCCGACGCACTCCTCCCGGCGGGATATGGGAGCGCGGGACGGATTCAAGTGAGAAGCCGATGGGGAAGCGCACTCCCAGCACACGTTCGGGCAGTGTGCTGCTGATTGCCATCGTCCTGGTCGTCGTCGTCGCCGGACTCTCGGGGGCGTACCTGGCCGTCGCCTCGATCCACGCCGAGGCGACGATCCGCGACGAGGCAAGGCAGCGGCTGCTCTCGGTGGCGGAGGCCGGGATCGACCACGCCCGCGTGACGCTCGCGGCCGGTCTCGCGGACGGCTGGAGCGACGAGCTCGCCGCCCCGCAGCCGTACGTGGCCGAGTCGCTCGCCGACGGCCGCTACGAGGTCCGACTGGAGGACAATGACGACGAAGTCCCGTCGGACCCGCGCTCCGACGTCGACCTCGTCGTCGTCCTCGTGTGCAGCGCCCACGTCCCCTTCGGCGAGGGCACCCAGGAGGTCCTCCTTCGCGTCATCGTCAAGGGGGAGAACGGCACCACGCTGTCGTCGTTGGCCCTGCTGACGGGCGACGACCTCGTCATCAGCGGGAACCCGATGATCGCGGGGAGCAACGGGAGCGTGCACTCCAACGGCGACATCAAGTACAGCGGGTCGGCCTACATCGAGCAGGACCTGTCCACAAGCGGGGAGTTCACGCAGTTGCCCAGCCACATCGCGATCGGCGGAGGGGTTCCGCACGGGGGCGGCGGCTCCTACGTCGGTGGGACGGTGACGGCGAACGCGCCTCCGCTCCCAATTCCCCCCGTGGTTCCGGCGCAGTACCGGAGCAGCGCGGACTACGTGATGACCGCGAGCGGGCTGGTCCTCGACCGATCAGGGGTCGTGGTGGCGGACGCCGGCCCGGGAGGCGGCGCGTTTCGTGGCTGGAGGATGACCGGCAACGGGACCTGGGACCTCAGCGGAGACGTCGGATTCGACGGCGCCTACTACTTCCAGGGGGACGTCAAGGTCTCGGGCAATCCCGGCGAGGCCGCGCTCCAGCCGTGGCGCGTGACGATCCTCGCGGAGGGGGACGTCTCCATTTCGGGGAACCCGTACATGACCTGGTACGCCGACAACATCCTCGTCGTCGGGGGGCGCGACGTCGAAATCTCCGGCAACCCGACGCAGAGCGACGTAAACGAGAACTTCGAGGGGATCCTCCTCGCCCACGAGAACGTCAAGCTGAACGGCAATCCGACAATCTTCGGCTGCGTCATCGCCGAGGACGCGCCGCCGTCCCGTCCGGACAACTCGCCCGTGAAGGGGTCGCAGGTGAGCGGCAACCCGAGCATCACGAACGACGGGAGCCTGGCGTGGCGGGCCCCGGGGGCGCCCCGCGTGCCAATCAAGGGGTACTCCCAGGACCTCTACACGAATGTGGCGAGGTAGCCCGCGCGCCGCCCTGGAGGTGTCAGTCTACTCCTCGAACCAGGAGACGAACCGGATCGGGCCGCGGTAGGTGAGCGTCAGGTCGTCGACGACGGGCGTCACGTTGGTCGGCGTCAAGTACTCGGGCGAGACGAACTCCATCTGGTACTGGATCTCCTCATGGGTCACGAGGACGCGTGGCAGGCCGAGGCGGACGATGTCCTCGACAACGAACGAGGTCTCCTCTCCGGGCCCGACGTCCGGAGGGTCTTCGGCCTCCAGCCCCGCTTCGTGGGTCCCCAGGCAAACGGGGCACGTGGCGTTGTCGTGGGAGCCTCCGAAGTGCCCGGAGGCCTGGCAGGTGGTGCACGAGTCCGCCCAGTGGACCGGAGCCGCCGCCTCGACGGGCTGGAGGAGCCCGAACCGGACGCCGACCGCGCCATCGAGAAGCGGCCTCCCCTCGTACTCGGACGGGGTCCATTCCGTCCAGGCGATCGTGTCGAGGAGGGCCGTGAAGGGGAGCGGATCGAGCCGTCCGACGAAGCGGCCGAGGATCGGCCCGGTCGACACGCGTGAGAATCGGTCGATGGGAGGAGACGTTCCCGCGCCGCGAAGGTCGGCAAGGGAGAACACGCGGACGTCGTCAATCGTCGCGTCGCACCCGGTCCGAAGCAGCCCGCCCTGGTTGCCGTCGACCGACTCGGGCACGACCCCGATCCACAGGGCGTCGTCGGCGGGTCCCATCGGACGGGGCGCGGGGCCGCCGTAGGCCCCAAGCCTGACCTCCGACCCGATCTCGCGCCCATCGAGGTGGATCCGCTGCCGGGTGGCGTCCCTCCACGAGAGACTGAGGTGGTGCCACTCGTTCGCCACGCCGGGACCGTCGATTTCGGCGGCGCACTCGCTGTCCCGGTACTCGAAGGGGACCTCCGCGGGCGGGTCCCCCGGCGCGGCCCCCGGCTCGGCGAGGATCCGACGGCTCCGCACCTCGAGCCGCTTCTTGTCGCGACGGAGGGAGATCCGGTGCTGGAGCACGACCCCCCGGTCGACCGGCTGCGACGAGAACCAGATCGACTCGGCCCCGCGCGTCGGAGATTCGTTCAGCTTGAACCACAGCTCGATCGTCCCCTCGGCCACCGGCAGGTTCGGCGAGGCCTGGAACACCAGGGGCTCCTCGTCCAGCCTGCGGACGCCGAGGCCGTCCGCGTGCAGCCGCCCGCGGTCGAGCAGCCCCGCCGTCGAAGGCGCGGCGAGCGGCGGCGTCCCCATTCGCGGCTGGAACGACTCCTCGAACGTCGCCTCGAACCGGAGGGGAACCGTGGACGTCGCGTCCGGGGAAGGATGGAGCTGGATGTACCCCGACCAGTCGGCGGGCGGCGACCCGGCCGCCTCGGGGAAGGTGCAGGTGCCGTCGTCGGGCCCCGAGTGGCGGCCGTCCTCGAACTCGCTCTGGAGCGTCTCGCGGAGCACTCCGTAGACCTCGGCGATGGCGACGGTGCGCACCTCGGCGACCACGGCCCCGTCGGGCCCCCGCACGCGGCCGGTGCTCGTGAGCTCGTACCGTCCCATCGAGCGGAAGGACGCCTCGAAGGTGTGGAAGGTGAGCCGGGTCTTGTCCACGCCCCGGGCGATGACGCGGTCGGGGTTGAGGCGGGCCGGGTTGAAGTTCGGGTCGAAGTTCACGATCAGCGTCGCGGCCTGCTCGGGGGTGAGCCACGGCGTGGGCGGCGCCGTGAGGCGCTTCAGGAACCGATCGAGCCGCGGCAGCGACTCCAGAGGGCCCTCGCCGGGGGCGGCGCTGCGGCGGACGCGATCCAGCTCGCGGGCGACGCGCAGGGCCGAGTCGAACGAGATCGGCTCGCAGAGCGTGGAGTCGACGCCGGAGATGATTGCGCACACGACGGGGACGGAGGCCGTATTCAGGTCGACGGGGGGGCGAGGGTCCCTTCGGAAGGGCGCGATCGGGTCGGCCTGGCGGCCCGGGACCGGCGAGACCGTCGTCCTGTCCCGCCACCCTCCGAGGGAGACGTGCGGCGCGAGCGCGTCGAGCTCCTCCCGCGTGAAGATGCGGAGGAGCTGCTGTCGGCAACGGAAGCCGCCGAGCGAGTCGCGCAGGGCCACGATCCTCGCGCCCCTCCCGCGGACGGGATCGAGTCGGCCGCGATCGAGCTGGGCGATCGCTCGACCCAGGGTGTCGAGCATGGCGGCCAGGAAGGGGTGGTCGGTGTCGAGGGGGAGGCCGGAGGCGGCATCCACGGCCTCGCACTCCCAGGTATCCGAGCCCCCCTCGTAGGTGGAGGAGAGCTCCCCCTGGAACGACCGGCAATTCGACCCGGACGGCGAGGCGGACATGCCCCGGGGGTCCTCGAAGACGTGCTTTCCGGCCAGGTCGCGGAGGCCGGCGACGGCGCCCTCGATCCCCGCCCTCGAGAGCAGGCGGGCGCGGGTCCGGTCGACGGCGGCGGCCGCGACGTTCCGCTCCATCTGCGCCATCGTCGCGAAGACGGTGGCGAGCATTGCCGTCGCGGCGAGGACGGCGAGGGCGATGAGGATGGCCATGCCGCGCCGGGGACGGGCCTGGATGTCCTTCAGGACTCGCATCGGTGAGCCAACCTGGATCCTCCAACAGGATCATAACCCGTTTGGTGGGAATCGTTGGAAGGGATTTCGGTCCGCCATGCACGATCCGGGAGCCCGTCAGGGGGGAGGGTGGCCGCGGCGGACGAGGCGTCGGGGATGCTCCAGCCCGCGCCCCGCCCGCCACGGCGTCACCTCCGGGTGAGATGAAGAGAGCCTTCCACGATCCGCTGGATCTCCTCGTCGCCGAGCCCGAGCGTGCGCGCCTTCTCGACCGCCTCGGCGAGGACCTCCTCCGCCATGCCGCGGGGATGGGCGCTCGCGGGCCGGCGCTTCGGGACGAACACGCCCGCGCCGGGGCGGGAGACGAGCACGCCTTGCTCGATGAGGAGGCGGTACGCCTTCTGCACGGTGAGGGGGTTGACGCGCAGACGGACGGCCATCTCGCGGACGGAGGGGACGCGCTCCTCGGGGGCCCAGTGGCCGCCCGCGACGAGGAGCGTCATCCCCCGCTCGATCTGCGCGTAGACCGGCAGCGCGTCGTCGGGGTCGATCGACAGGGAGGGCTCGGCCACTACGTCCTCACCAGCTTCTTGAGCTTCGCGGTGTCTGCGTAGAGGTCGATGTACCCGCAGTCCAGGCAGACGCGGGCCTTGACGCCCACCATGTTCTCTGAGAGCGTCCAGAACTTCGCGTTGGACGCCTTGAAGTAGACGTTTCCGGTCGACGTGAGGCTCCCGTCCACCAGGTTCTTCCCCTCGCACCAGAGACAGGCCCCGTTCTGCATCGAGATTCCCTCCACGAACGACTGTATTAGTACACCAATACAGTTGGCCGCGCAACGGGAATCCGGGAATGGGGCCTACTTCACCCTGTCGACGCGGATCCAGGCGCCCCCGTCGCCGTCCCAGGTCGTGATCAGGCGGTCCCCGACGAGGAGGGTGTGGGGCCGGGCGCACTCGACGTCGGCGATGACTTCCCGGGTGCCGACCTTCCCGTCGGCGCCGACGAGGTACCGCACGATGTCCCCCATATCCCGCGGTTGCGCACCCCCCGGGCCCGGCTTGGGCGGCGGGCCGCCGGCCGCGCCATCGATCTCGCGGAGGTGGACGACCCACGTCCCCGAGGCCAGCTTGACGGCCGAGGGCATCGAGAGGTTCGCCCCCTTCTTCTCGATGGTCGCCTGGACCGTGCGCGGGCTCCAGTCGGCGTCGAACTCGATCCACCTCACCCACCCCGACTGGTTCGGGGCGAGCGTGGCGGAGGCCCACAGCGCGAATCCCCCTGCGATCGGGTTCGCCGAGCTGCCGTTCGCGTGCCGAAACTCCCCGCTCCCGATGTCGACCTCGCCTCGCGGCGTCCCGTCCTTCGAGATGCGGAACACGCGGTGCCCCTGCCCCGGGAAGAAGTGCCCGACCGCGACGCCGTCGGGCTCGGCGACGAGGAAGTGGTCGTTCGTGAGGATCCCGCCCCGCCCGGCCTTCTCGTCGTCGGCGACGACCCAGGAGCTGACACACTCGAGGCGATCGTCGAGGGCGATGAGGTGGCTCCGCCGGGCCCCCGGCGTGGAGTACGACAGCCAGTGGCGGCCGTGGGCGAAGACGTGCCAGTGATCGGCGACGGCGTCTCCCCCGCCTTCCTTGGCCCCTGCGACGCCCTTCCACTCCACTCGAGGCGCGCGGCCCGACAGGTCGAGCACGCCGACGTGGAGGCGCTGGCCGCGCTCGCAGGAGGCCACGAGGCGTCCCTCGCTGTCCTCGACGACGAAGAGCCACATCGCGCCCTTCTCGAGCTCGGTGTTCCCGAGGACCGGCTCAAAGCGGAGCTCCTCGGCGAGGCAGGGGAGGGAGAGGAGGGCGAGCAGAGCGGCGTGCTTCATGACAGGCCTCACGAGGGTCGCCCGGGAGAACGGTCCGGACACGTCGCGATTGTGGCACGAACGCGGACGACCTTGAAGACCGGAGCGACCTGGAATTACACTGCACGATCCTGGAGGTCCCCTTGGACGTCCCACGCACCATCGACACCGTCTTCTTCGACGCGGGGAACACCCTCGTCACGATCGACTTCGACCGCCTCTCCGCGGCCCTGGCGCGGGCGGGCGTCCGGGCCGCCGCGGAGGCGCTCGCCCAGGCCGAGCTCTCCGCGCGCCTCGTCGTCGACCGTCCGGAGCACATCCAGGCGACCGTAGACCGCGACCGGTGGAAGGGCTACTTCCGCGGGATGCTCGCACGCGCCGCGCCCCAGGACGAAGCGCGCTTCGCCGCAGCCTTCGAGGCGATCGAGGTGGAGCACCACAAGCTCAACCTCTGGCAGCACGTCCCCCCGGGGACCGACGACCTCCTCTCCACGCTCGAGGAACGCGGCTACCGCCTCGGCGTGATCAGCAACTCAGACGGCCGCGTGCAGTCGATCCTCGATCGGACCGGACTCCTCCTCCACTTCTCGGCGGTGATCGACAGCCACGTCGTCGGCGTGGAGAAGCCCGACGCGGCGATCTTCCACATGGGGGCCGCGGCACTCGCGAGCGACCCGGCGCGCTGCCTCTACATCGGCGACATGTTCCACATCGACGTCGTCGGGGCGCGCGGCGCCGGCTTCTTCCCCGTCCTCCTCGACCCCGCGGGGAACCACGCCGACAAGGACTGCCTCCGCGTCCGCGCCCTCCCCGAGCTAGATCCGCTCCCCCCCCTTTAGACGGCCGTTAGCGCCGCACGACCCACGTCCCCGAGACGAGGTCGTGGAGGCCGCGGGAGGGCCACCGGAGGGCGAGCAGGAGCCAGGTCGGGAGGAGGCCCAGGGCCAAGACGCGGTGGGCCTCCGCCACGGATGGGCTCGAGAAGTCGGCGTCGAGGCGCCGTAGAGCAGCGCCGCGAGCGGGCCCCAGACGAGGAGCGCCCTGAGCGCGCACTGGAGGCGGAGCGCCGGCGCCCCGCTCCGTCGCACGAGCGCGAGTCCCGCCAGGCGGAAGGAGAGCCCGCCCCGCGAGGAGCGGCCAGGCCACGAGGAACACCAGCGTTCCGCCGACCAGCAGGAAGGAGGGAGCGAGGAGCTCACGGCTCCAGGGACGCCCGTCCCGCCCCGCTCGGCGCGCGACGTGGACGAACTCGTGGGGGCCGAGTTCCTCCCCGCCCGCCTCCCGCCCGTCGGCGAGCCGGTGGATGACCCTCACCGAGCGGGCCGGCCCCCGCTTCGACTCGAAGCGGGTCCCCGAGTAGCCGCCCGGAGGGACCTCGTCGTCCGCAAGCGACGTGGCGATGAGCCGCCCGGTCGGGCCGAACGACGCCCACGCCTCGATGTGCCTCTCGCGGTCCCTCTCCGCCTGGCCCCGGAGCGCGGCCCCCGTCGTCTGCGGCAGGGGGTCCGCCTCCGCCGCGGCGAGCATGTCCTGGAGGAGCGGCGGGTCGGAGAGCACGACGACGGCCGCCTCGGCCTCGTCCAGCGACTCGCCGGCCACGCGCGCCCGGACACCACCGTCTCCTACGACCGTCGCGGGGAACTCACGAAGCGCCAGGCCGTCGACCGGATGCCCTTCCCGCACGTCCAAAGGGCGCCGGGGAGGATGTTCGGGGCGAGGCCGGGCGGGCCAGAATGACGCGGCGACGACGCCATGGACGAGCAGCCCGCTGTCGGGATGTGGAGGTTTCCGTTCAGGGGGAGGGGTGAGTAGCGGCGCAAGCGCCGGAGCGGCTGATCCGGAGGGATCGGAAACAACGGCACGCATCCCAGTGATGCTCCGGTGGGTGCAGCATTGAACTGAGCGGCATTCTGGTTTGGAGACGCCAAGTCTGGGGTTGCTTGACGAGAGATCGGGAGAGTGCTAGCTTCGCATGTGCACGATTGGCGAGTGCGCCCGAAACCGCTGGGAGAGTGCCGTTTACCGGCATTCGCTGGTCTTGGCCCGGTAGGCGGATCTTGGGGGCGAATGCACGCCGTTTCCCCTACCGAAGTCCGTGGTGGCGTGTTTTCGAGTCCATCTGGACGGAATGCCATGTCCCCTCGAATCGAAATCCGTCCTGCAATGCCGGAGGATCATGACTTCGTCGCGAGCCTCATGGACGACGCTTTGAGTCCGTACTATGGCGGAGACCACAGAGCCCACGCCGAGCGGATCTTCAATACCCACATTGCCGGTGGAAGGGACCACATCGGGCACTTCTCTGTCGAGCAACGGATGTTCATCGCAGAGGTTGATGGGATTCCTGCGGGGATGATCCACCTGGTAGCGAAGCGCCAAGGGACGTTCAAGATCAGCCCCCTAATCGTTGCCTCCAAGTACCGGGGATCCTCTCCAAGCGTGGGGCACGCACTGCTCTCACACGCCGAGCGCTACGCGCGCGAGCGTGGGGCGAGGCAGATGTACTGTACTGTAGCGAAGAACAACGAGCTTGCACTTCGATTCTTCTTGCGCCACACCTATGTTCCCGCAGGCCACTCGGACAGCCACTACAAGCTAGGTCAAACAGAGGTGATGCTCTACAAGCTCTTCGTTGACGAGAGCTTCGATCGTCGATTCGACAGCATCAACATCTCGGTCCTACCCTTTGAGGACAGGTACGAACCTCAGGTCCGAGAGCTAGTCCTAGGTCGCCTACCTGAACACTTCCAGGGAATCGACGATACCTGGGTGAACGCTCTGTTGGAGGGATTCCGCCGACGCATGTCAGCGGACATAAACCTCAAGTACAAGCTCCTCTTCATGGCAATCGATCGGGAGGATCGAGTTCTAGGGGTTGCCGGTGCTACGCCCAAGAAAGGCGAGCCCATCAAGATCATGCCGTTCCTAGCTACCACACTCCCGGCCTTCGTGGCGCTACTGACTGACATTCCACACCTCCTAAAGGACTACGGTAGAAAGCTGTACATCCATCTCAGCCCATCCGCAGATGAGACGATCGCCTTACAGCAGCGAGGCTGGCAACTCTGCGGAGCCATGCCAGCAGCGTATCACACGGGCGTCGTCACGCAACAGTGGGGGTTCGACCTTGATCAGGGGGCACAAATGCGTATCGTGCGATTGAAGAAGACATTCCTCGATCTCGTGCGTTCCGGCCAGAAGACACTAGAGGTCCGCGTGGCGTACGAGAGCATCAGGAGCATCCGCCCGGGCGAGACCATTCACTTCATGTCGAGGGAGGATGGTCTCCATGCTCGCGTCGTTGATGTCCGTCGCTATACGACATTCGCCGAGATGATCAAGGTAGAGGATCCCACTCGCGTTGCCCCACACCTCCGTCCCGAGGAGGTTCTTCCCCTTCTTCGGGAGATCTATCCCCCGGAGAAGGAGTCCCTTGGTGTCGTCGTTCTGGAACTCGCAGTCGACGCGCCCGCGAAGGGGCGAAAGCCGGCACAGTAAGGGTCGGTCCGCGGTAGGAGTACATCCTATGACCCCCGAGAGCGTGCGAGAGTCTATATCACGTGGCGAGAGTCTCACGACGGAATTCAAGCTCTCGATCCACGACGTTCAGGCGACTGCGACGACTTTGGCTGCCTTCGCGAATTCGATGGGCGGCATCCTGATCGTTGGCGTCAATGACGACGGAACACTGCAAGGAGTGTCCGACCCTGCCAAGATTGAAGCGATTGTGAAGCAGGCAGGGCTCCAGACATCGCCACCACTGGAATGCCGCCTGGAGCGCCACACGATCGATCAGAAGACGATCGTAGTTGCGATCGTCAGTGGAGCGAAGACCGGGTTTCACCAAGTGGGGGATACGACTCCACGTCGATACGGAACGCGAGTATTGGCAAGCAGAGTGCCGCCGGTGGCACTGTCCGTTCTCATTGTGGACGGAGACGCCTCGACGGCTGGCGTGCTCGAGGCGCTCCTCCGAAGGAGGGTTCAGTGGGCCAAGGTGTGTTCCACTGTCGACGACTGCCGAGCCGCCCTGGAGGACGATCGTGCGAACGCTGTCTTCATTGACCTCTTCTCTGCCGGTGGCTCTCCCTGGGATGTCATCCAGTTTATCCAGGAGACACGCACCAAGCGCCCATCGGTAGCATTCTGTCTCTATTCGACCGCCAAGAACCTCGCTGAAATGCAAGGGGTCGACGAATACTGGCGCGACCGGCTCACACACTACTTCAGACTCTACAAGGACGTGGCTGCCACCGCACTCGATACGACGCTCGACGGTGTCCTATTGGAGGTCGCCGCCTACGTGCTGGTAGCGCGTGCGAAAGTGGGGCTGGGAGAACTGAAATCTGCGCTCGTCCAGGGGGGGGACGGCCGCGGAGTGGCTGGCGTGAGCCGAGAGCGAGCTCAGAGGGTCGTTGAGGAGGTTGAGAAGGCTCTCGAATTCAAGGCGCAAACTAGCCGCCCAATAGTGCCGGGGGTGCAGACGAGCACACTTGATGAGCTGGTGACCGAGACCCTACAAAAGGCGTCGCGGTCCTTGCAAGTGACAACAGGAGTGAATGTCACAGTCCTCGGCTTGGGCGCGGCGCTTGTAGTTGGAGCCTTCATCTATTCGTGCGCAACTCGCGAGTGGCAAGCGCTTGCATTTGGCGGTCTTGGGATGTCGGGCGTGATTGCCAGTCTCTTGAAGAG
Organism: uncultured Planctomycetia bacterium; assembly: GCA_964649705.1. Taxonomy (GTDB): domain Bacteria; phylum Planctomycetota; class MHYJ01; order WSZJ01; family CAZYRM01; genus CAZYRM01. The sequence continues at coordinate 13,623 of CAZYRM010000065.1, read as the reverse complement.
CCCTCTGCACTCCATCGGGTCGGCCACCAGGCGCATCTTGCAGGTACAGGTGGTCTATTTCTCATTCCTCAAGCAGCTATCGGTCATAGATCAGGCGGGTGATAGTGTTCCGCCCCTCGAGAAAAGCAAGCACATTACAGATCAGATGGAGCGCACCCTTAAGGCGATAGAGGATAACCTAAGCAGTTGATGAGTTTCATCGGCCACCCGTTCCGGGGCCCTAGGATTTCGCCCCGTACTGCCTCTCGCTGTGGGTCTCCGTCTCGGCGGCGGCGGGCTTCCTATTGGCCGCCTTCCCCGCCTTCTTCCGCTTCGTCGGCGTCCGTTGCCGCGCAGCCGGCGCCGCGACGAGCCCGGATACCCCCCTCCCCATCTTCCTGAAGAGCTTCGTGTCCGAGAGGATGTGGTAGATGCTCGTGAGGAGAGTCGAGGGCTTGGCGGTCGTCCGGTAGCCGAGCTCCTTGACGAACTCGACGAGGGTGGTTGCCTTCACGGGCCCGCCGGCCTTGGCGAGGGCCTTCACGACCATGTCGCGGAGGGTCTGGCCGGGGGCGTGGACGATGCGCCGTCGGCGCCGCGGCCTCCGCGTCGGGGTGGCGGCAATCGCAGAGGTAGCCTTCGGAGGCCGACCACGGGGCTTGCCGCCGGCCTCGCGAATCCGCTCGTTGCGCTTGGACATCATCCTCGCGAGGACATCGCGCTCCTCTCGGAGGATGTCGAGCTGGACCTGCCGCACTTGGTCGGCAACGAGGTCGCCGATGCGGTCGAACCCGAGCTTCTGCATCAGGTCGCGTATCACCGGCGTCCCCTCCACGAGCGGCGACATGCTAACCCGGAGCACCCCGGGGATTGGAAGCGATTCGAGCAGGCGATGGGGCTTCACGGCTTGCACTTCCTGCAGGGACTCCGCTTGTCTGCGAGGGCCTCGTCGCGAGTCGAGTAGACCTTTCGGTTCCGGTCTGTAACCTGCTTCGCGGAGCCGCACTCCGGCCGGTGAAACCGGAGCTCCGCGCCCTTCCCAGTGGATGCCACGTACCGACCGGACGGCTCGGGATTGACCGGGAGGGTCCATACCCGAAGCGCCCCCTTCCGGGCCTTCTCCTGCTCACGCCAGAGCTCGTCGAGATGCTTGGGGTTGTCGCGGAACGGGAAGTAGCTCGCGAACCCCTCGCGAACGAGGATCTGGTTCACCATCACGGGGCGTCCAGAGGGGTCTTCCATCCAGACGTAGGCGAGGGTCCTGTCGTAGTCGTCGAGTGCGGTCTTCCCGACCTCAATCTGGACCTTCTTGCCCTGGATGAGCCTACGAAGTCGCTCAGCAGCCTCGAAGTCACCGTCCTCACCGTCTTCGGGCGTGTCGATCCCGATGAGCCGGTACCTCGTGCCACCTTCCTCCTCGAGAGTGTCGCCGTCCACGATCCTCGCTACCACGAGCGCTTCGATTCCGATCGGTGCCTCGATCTTCTCGAGGTCGGACGGGAGTCCCTCAGGGATGGAGAAGCCGGAGACGGTCTCGGGTGGGCGCTGAATCTCCGTCTCAGGCGACCCCTTGGACTCGTCGGGAGCCTGCGCACGGCAAGCGAACGGCAGCGCCAGGAAGGTGAGCGACAGGACAAGACCGCGCCACCTCATGCGCACCTCCGAATCGAAAGGGGACGAGGCCCTCCCTGCCCTCCTCCGTAGGTCGGCAGAGGAGGCCGCCCGTCGAGCTTCCCGATCATCCCCGCCAGGATGCCGCGCTCCTCGCGGAGGACCTCAGTCCGGACCTGCCGCGCCTCGTCTGCGCCGACTTCGCCGATCCGGTCGAGGCCGAGCTTCTGCATCAGGGCGCGGATCATCGGGGACTCCTGCCACCGAGAGTGATGTCGGGGCCACGAACCAGACAGTCACGACACACTCCCATGAGGCCTCTGCAGGAGTTGCAGAGCGTGCGGTGACACTGCGGGCAGGTTTCAGGGGCAAGTCCCGAGTGCGAGACGATCGCTTGTGCGCAACCCCCGCACGCTGGGCCGAAGGTTATCGCCCCGGGGGAGAACCCGGCGTGAGCTACGGAGGCACCAGCCGAGAGAGATGCTCCTCCGGTAATCGTCAGGCCAGACGTGAAACTAGGGAACGCACCTTCGGCGAGCTTCTCCGCGACCCTGCGTTCGCCGGCCGCGACCTTCTGCCGGAGCTCCGCAGCCTCCCGCGTCACGGCAGCCAGCTTCTCCGAAAGGTCCTTGACGGCCTTCTTCTTGGTCTTGTCGGCCTTCTTGAACGCCGCTGTCAGCTCTTCGACATCCTTCTCCTTCTTGGTTGCGGCCTGGCGAGCGTCAGCGAGCTCCGCTCTCGCCGTATCGAGAGAGTCCTGCAGGTCCTTCGTCGCTCCGATCGCCACGAGGACCTCGCGCATGCGCTCCGGAGGTATGCGGTCAAAGGCTCGCTTGAGCCCGCTCAGGATTGTCTGGAAATCGCCCTCGAACGCATGAAAGGCCTTCGCGAGTTCGTTCACCAGCTTCGCTTGGAGGTCTACCTTCAAATCGCTGACGTCGTCGAATTCGGTGACCCACTGGATCGGGCGCAGGGTCATAACGTCATGGATGAACGACATCGTGTCGAACTCAACACTGGAGGGGAGAGGGAGGCGACCCGACTTGCGCAGACGCTCGTGGTCGTTGCGTTTGTCGTCGAGAAGTCCCTTGTACTGCTCGTAGTAGGGCATCAGGGCGCGGCGAACGAAGACGAGCGTCCTCTTCTTCAGGTAGCGCGAGTACAGGAATTCGGCGTGAGTCGGGGACACACGGCGTCCCGTGAACACCTCCGTAAACAGCGGCCACTCCATCCTCGCGCCATATCGCCCATCTACGACAACGAGGGTGATGAAGCACTTCGAGAGCACGGCCAGACAGCTCTCCCAAGGCGCGTACTCAGGACAGTGGTCGGGAAACCCCTGCTCCGAACTGAGGAATGGACGGTACCCGAGGTGTCTCAAGTGGTCACGGAGCTCAGCGCGCAAGTCCTCCATGCCCCAACACGTGGAGCTCACGAAGACGGGGAAGTCGTAGCTGCTCTCAATCGTCATCGCAGTACAGCTGCCGGCCCCACCACGATCACCTCCGCCACCCTTCCCCGCCTGTCCGCCCGCGAGTTGATCGCCCTCTTCGCGAGGACGCGCTCAACGCGGAACCCGCGATAGAGCCGCCGGACGAGCGGGGTGTCGGAGTTCGAGAGTACGACGTGGACCCCCTGGCGCGCAAGCTCCGCGAACACGTTGTAGCAGCAACGTGAGAATGTCCCCTTTCTGCAAAGTAGAAATGTCCCCTTCGATTCTATGCGGAGGGGCCCACGATGGAGCTCGTCATGGGGGACAGGGATCGGCTTCGCCTCAGAGTGGTGTCGGCGGTCGCGGCGGGGAAGATGCTGCAGAGAGAGGCGGGTGAGGTCCTGGACCGCACGATCAGACAGATTCGACGGATGCTCCAGAGGTACCGTGCGGAGGGCGACAGCGGCCTGCTGCATCGGCTTCGTGGACGCCGTTCGGCACGGCGGGTATCGGATCGGACGCAGAAGAGAGCGGTGAGCTTGATCCGCTCGAAGTACGTCGATTTCGGCCCCACCCTCGCATCTGAGTACCTGGCGGAGAGGCACGACATCGAGGTGAGTCGGGAGACACTGCGCAAGTGGATGGTTCAGGCAGAGCTTTGGAAGGCGCGTCGGCGGCATGCTTCGCACCACCAGGGGCGGGAGCGGAAGGCATGCTTCGGCGAGATGGTCCAGATGGACACATCCGAGCACGATTGGTTCGAGGGGCGGGGACCGCGACCTGTCCTGATCACGATGATCGACGATGCGACGTCGCGTGCGCTCAAGCGGTTCTTTGCCGCGGACACAACGAAGACCAACCTCGAGATGATCCGCCGCTGGATCCAGCGCTACGGCCGTCCGAAGGCCATCTACGCCGACAAAGCGAGCCACTTCCGGGTCAATCGGCCTGCGACGACGATGGAGGCCTTGGAGGGCATCGAGGCCGAGACGCAGATCGGTCGCGCGCTGCGGGAGCTGGATATCGTCTACATCGCAGCAAACTCCCCGCAGGCAAAAGGGCGGGTGGAACGGTCCTTTGGTACCACGCAGGATCGCTTGGTCAAGGCGCTGCGGATCGAGAAGATCTCCACGATCGAAGAGGCCAACCGCTACCTGGAGGAGCACTTCCTCCCCCTCTGGGAGAAGCGCTTCACGCGCCCTCCCTCGTGCGAAGTGGACGTACACCGCAGCGCCCGCGGTTCTGACCTCGATGGCATCCTGAGTGCGCACACGCCGAGGACGGTCGCCAACGACTACACGATCAAATACAACGGGCATCTCTACCAGATTGAACGCCAGGGCGCTCTCGCAGGACTTCGCGGCTCCAAGCTCGTCGTTCAGGATCGTCTGGACGGCACTCTTCGCCTCTCTTGGCGCAGCCCATATCTGCCGTTCCACCGAGTCGAGACCGGCGACCTCGCGGTGGCACCTCCGCCACGGACGACAACCGCACGGAGCAAGCCGGACGCAAGCAGCCAGAAACCCTGGACACCGCCACCAGAGCATCCCTGGCGCAAGACCCACATCCGGAAGCGGCGCGCCGTAACGGTCAAGGCCGACCCCCCGCACCCCCCGGCCACGGCCGCACCGACGCTCGCCTCCATCCAACCCAGCAATCCACGCCGTGCCCGCCCCCGCTTCTAGGAAATACCCATCTCACCGACGTACGGCCCGGCAAAGTCCGCGCCGTCGCTTCGCTCCGTCACGTCCTTTGCGGGCATGGTGTCTCGTGGGTGGGGGACATTCGCCCCCCACGCCCCCCTCCCGGCGGGGCGGGGAAAAGGAAGGATGGGGGGTCCGTGGGGCCGATCCTCCCTCCGGTCTCCTCCAAGATCGAACGCTCGCTACGCTCGCTCGGCTGGATCCACCGGCCGGATCCCGACTCTGATCTCTACTCCTGGGGGTCCGCTCGCTACGCTCGCTCGCCGGGATCCACAAGCCGGATCCCAATTCCGAGCTCTCTCCTGGAGATCCGCTCGCTACGCTCGCTCACTCAGCTAAGCGGACATTTCTACTTTGCACAAAAGGGGACATTCCTACTTTGCGTTGACAGCTCCGCGAACACGTCGCCGAGGCTGGCATGGTCCCATTCGTCGAAGCCGTTCTGGTCGTACGCCGTGAAGGAGGCCGTCCTCGACACGGGGTGGTACGGAGGGTCGAAGTAAACCAGGTTGCCAGGCCTCGCGCGGTCCAGGACCGTCGTGAAGTCCGCGCGGAGGACCTCGACGTCCTGCAGCACGCGGGAGCAGGCGCGGAGGTTCTGCGCGTCGCAAATCGTCGGGTTCATGTACTGCCCGAAGGGGACGTTGAACTCCCCGCGGCGGTTCTCGCGGTAGAGGCCATTGTAGCAGGTGCGGTTCAGGTAGACGACCCGCGCGGCCTTCTCGGCGAGGGAGAGGTCGTCCGAGTCCTGGGCGCGGACGCGGTAGAAGTGCGCCGCGTCGTTCGGGTGACGACGCAGGGCGGCAATCGCGTCGTCGACGCGATCGCGGACTGCGAGGTAGGTGTCGACGAGCGGGGCGTTCGCGTCGGAGAGGACGGCGCGGGGAATCCTGCCGCGACCCGCGAGCGCGAAGAAGAGCGCACCTCCTCCGACGAACGGCTCGTGAGAGGTGCGGAATGCCCTCGGGAGCCGGGCGAGCAGCTCGGGAAGAAGCTGGCCTTTCCCGCCGGCCCACTTCAGGAAGGGCAGTGGCGCTGGCGGCGGCGTCGACACGGAAGTCTCCGCCGCCTTCGGCATCCTCGCCGAGGTCCTCATCCCCTCCCCCCCTCGTCCTCAAGGAGTCCGAAGTAGAGACGGAGCCACTGCCCCAGGTTCTCGAACTCGACCGCGAGCCCCGTCGACACGAGGAACGCTCGCATGTTCGTCGAGAGCCCCTCCCCCGCGAAGCAGACGATCCCGCGGATCGGCCAGGCCCGAATGTCCTGGATCGTCGTGGGGATCTTCTCCTCGGCGGAGCCGGCCGTGTTCTGCACCTTGCACTCGATCTCGAGCGAGGGGTGGGTCGCGCGCTGCGTCAGGACGACGTCGATGAAGCGCTCCGCGCCCCAGACCCGCCGTCCGACGCGCACCTCGATGCGAGCGTCGAGGCCGAGGTCGCGGCCGAGCCCCGCGACGTGGTCGCGGAGAGCGTCACCGGCGCGAGGGGCGGTCGAGCGGCCGGGCATGGGCGGATTACTCGTCCGGGACAGCGGGGATCTTATTCCGCGGGGGCGGGGAGGGCAAGCTCTCTCCGATCAGCGGAACACGACGTAGCCGTGCTCCTGTCCGTCGCGGGGAGTACGGCCAAGTCCGACTCCTCGGGGGAATCGCAGAATTCCGGTCACACCTCGACGAGCGCGATCCTCTATTAGATTGGAGAGCCGATTGAGACTGGAGTGTGCTAGCTCGCTCAGCCTCCAGTCGGGCCAGCCAATTCAGACACGGATTTTCAAGAATCCACATGGACTCTCGACGACAATTGATAGGGAGGATACCAAAATGGCACTGAAAGGCGCATCGGGCATGAGTGGGGCGATGAGCGAGGACAAGCTGGCCGAGTGTCTGATGGGGATGGTGCTCGCCGCTAACGAGATCCGCCGGCAGAAGGAGGCGTTCGGGGACTATGGCGACGTGCGGAACGACGAGGTCTACTTCATGGCCTTTGAGGCTCTTGGGCTCGTCGGCCTGCCGCGGACTCACGGAAACGCCCTGCTCCTGAAGGAGGCATTCCAGTCTCTCAGCTAACGAAGGACAATCTCGACCAGTGGCTCCATCGCAATCGGGTTTCCCTGGCGCGCTTGGCGAATTTGGCGTCAGGTGGTCCGGGTGCAGTGCAAGATAGCGATGTCGATGACATCGTTCAGAGCGCTTTGGGCGCGCTGTGGCGAGCGGTGAGCGCTGGCCATGTGGTGTTGCATCCTCGTGCGTACATGCTGCGCACCATGGAACGGCTAATTGCTCGTCGTGTCCGGCGAGCGCGCCGTGAGAAGCGGGCCCTCCTTCGTTTCCTGGATGAACCGAAGCCGCAGATGGGCAGCCCAGAATGGGAGCAGCTCGAGCGCGTGAGCGCGATTCTTGGGGACCTTGACCAGGACGACCGCGAGATCCTACTGTTCTGCTTCGTCGACGGCTTTTCGAATGCCGAGATAGCCCAACGAATCGGCATTTCAGTCCCCACAGCGCGGAAGCGCATTTCTCGGGCGCTCCTGAAGTTGCGTCGCGGCTTCAACACGCGCCCCAAGGAATCCTAGATTGCGGTCACACTCTGCCATTTGCGCGCCTCATTTTAATGTAGAGTCCCAGGGATACGAGGGCCTCGGGGGCCCCCCCACCGCGGGGGGGGGGGGGGGGGGCCCGCCCCGCGCGCCCGGGGGGGGGGG
>CAZYRM010000065.1:0-6188 GCA_964649705.1 uncultured Planctomycetia bacterium | reverse complement strand
CCGGGGTTTTTGGTGCTTTGTCGGTGTTATCCCCCTCACTAGGGGTACCGGGGGGCGACCCGGCGGGTCCCCGTCGTGAGGGGCGACAGTGTCTACGCTTTGGAGGCTGACCACGGAGGACACCACTATGGACAAGCAGAAGCTGGTTCTCAGCGCCCTCAAGGAATACGGGCAGGCGCTGAAGAACAAGAACCGGAAGGCGAGTGAGCTCGTTCTTGAAAAGTACGCGAAGAGCATTCCGGACTTCGATAAGTGGGCTCTCGCGCTTCGCTTGATGCTCCGCGCGGACGAACTCCTGCAGACGCAGAAGGGCCGTCTCGCCGGTGCTCGCTAGGGCGAGGCTCAGGACCCTCCGGTAGTGCGAGAGGCTACCGGGGGGTCCTTCGTCATAGCATCCTGACCGCCCCCACGATCCCCTCCCTCCTCACCCGCAGCTCCGGAACCCACTCCGCGGCGGGACGCCCGCCAGAGGGCGGCGCGGTGATGCGCTCGCGCCCCTGCTCGCGGAAGGCGAACTCGAGGAGGTCGTGGACGAGGTCGTCAATCGGGCAGCGCAGCACGTCGAATCCTTGCGCCGAGAGCCCATCCCGGGCAAAGTGACCGCGACCAGGATCAAATCGAGGCTCGCCACTGGTGTCCGAAGTCACCGCGAAACTGCAGGAATTCGTCGCCTACGCGAAGACGCTGAAGGGCGACGAGAAGGGGGAGGCGCAGGTCTTTCTCGATCGGCTCTTCCAGGGTTTCGGCCACCGCGGCTACAAGGAGGCCGGCGCCACCCTGGAGGACCGCGTCAAGCAGGCGAAGGGGACCACGAAGTTCGCGGACCTCGTCTGGCGGCCACGCCTCCTCCTGGAGATGAAGTCCCGCGGGGAGAAGCTCGAGCAGCACTTCCGGCAGGCGTTCGAGTACTGGCTCAACCTCGTCCCGAACCGCCCCCGCTACGTTGTCCTCTGCAACTTCGACGAGTTCTGGATCTACGACTTCGACCGACAGCTCGACGAGCCCGTCGACGCGGTTGGTGTCGAAGAGCTCCCCATCCGGTACACCTCGCTCAACTTCCTCTTCCCGCAGGAACGGAAGCCAATCTTCGGGAACGACCGCGTGGCGGTCACCCGCGCCGCGGCGGACAAGGTCGCGAAGGTCTTCAACGCGCTCGTCCGCCGCGGCGAAGACCGGGCCCGCGCGCAGAGGTTCATCCTCCAGTGCGTCGTCGCGCTCTTCGCCGAGGACTTCGAACTCCTTCCGCGCGGCATCTTCCTGCAGGTCCTTCACGAGTGCCAGACCGGCGGGAGTGCGTACGATCTGATCGGGGGGCTCTTCCGCCAGATGAACTCCCGCGAACCGGCTCGCGGCGGGCGGTACAAGGAGGTTCCCTACTTCAACGGTGGCCTCTTCAGCGCGATCGAGCCCGTTGAGCTGGCGGACTTCGACGTACACCTCCTCGCCGAGGCCTCAGCCGAGGACTGGGCCAAAGTCAACCCCGCCGTGTTCGGTACCCTGTTCCAGGCGAGCATGGACCAGGGGGAGCGGCACGCCTTTGGGGCCCACTTCACCAGCGAGGCGGACATCATGAAGATCGTCCTCCCGACGATCGTGCGCCCCTGGCGGGAACTCCTCGACTCGGCGAAGACCATGAAGGACCTCCTCGCCCTCCGGGAAGAGCTGCGCGCCTTCAAGGTCCTGGACCCCGCCTGCGGGAGCGGAAACTTTCTCTACTGCGCCTATCGCGAGCTCAAGCGGATCGAGGTGGACATTCTGCTTAAGGTCCGCGAGGCCTTCCGCAAAGGGGAGAAGGTCCAGCGTCATGCCATGGTCAGCGTGCGCCAGATGTACGGCTTGGATGTGCTGCCATTCGCGGTGGAGCTGACGAAAGTCACTCTCCTGCTCGCGAAAGAGCTCGCCATTCAGGAGGCGCGGGTCCGCCTCTCCCGTGGACAGAGCGAAATGCGCCTGGACCTCGACCCCGCCCTGCCCCTCGACAACCTCGACGACAACATCCGGTGCGCGGACGCGCTCTTTACGCCGTGGCCCGAGGCAGACGCGATCATCGGGAACCCGCCGTACCTTGGTTCGCGCTACTTGGCGAAGCAGCATGGCTACGAGTACGCGCGGAAGGTGTACACGACCTTCCCCGCCGTTCCGAAGATGGCCGACTACTGCGTCCACTGGTTCCGGCTCGCTCATGACCACCTCAAGCCGGGCGGCCGCGCGGGTCTGGTCGGCACGAAGACGATTCGGCAGAACGAGTCCCGCGAGGCGAGCCTCGACTACATCGTGCAGAACGGCGGCACTATCAGCGAGGCGGTCGCCCACCAGGTCTGGTCAGGCGAGGCGGCGGTCCACGTGTCGATCGTGAATTGGAGGAGGGGGCAGCAGAACGGGCACAAGCGACTCTACACGCAGCTCGGCGATGCGACGGACAGCCCCTGGAAGTGCGAGGAGCTCGACACCATAGGCCCCACTTTGACGACCAAGACAGACGTCACCCAGGCGCGCCGGCTGGTCACGAACGAGAAGGCGAAGAAGTGCTTCACGGGGCAGAACCCCGTGAACGCGGGCTTCTTCCTCACCCCCGCGGAAGCGAAGGCGCTGATCGAGGTGGACCCGAAGAACCGGGAGGTCATCTTCCCCTACATGATCGGCCGAGACCTCGTGGAGAACGGCGGGCCGACCCGCTGGATCATCGACTTCGCCCAGCGGGACGTCCTGTCGGCGATGAAATACGAGGTGCCATTCAAGCGGGTTCAGGAAAGGGTGATGCCCGTCGTGATGGAGCGGGCGGAACGGGAGAAGAAGGCGAGAGGCGAGGAGGTCACCCGCTACACGCGAATCGCGGGGCGGTGGTGGCAGTTCTACGACTACCGTCCTGGGACCATCGCGGCGATCAACAGCGTCCTCCGGTGGATCGCCTGCTCCCGCACCACGAAGCGCAGCATCTTCGAGTTCGTGAGCAACGACATTCACGCCGACTCCAAGCTCGTCGTTTTCGCGTTCGCGGATGACTATTCGTTCGGGATTCTCCAGTCGGGAATCCACTGGGCCTGGGTCGTCGCGAAGGGCTCTACGCTCAAGGGCGACCAGAACTACACCTCGGACACCGTCTTCGACACGTTTCCGTGGCCCCAGACGACCACGCGCATCCAGGTCGAGCACGTGGCTGCCGCGGCGGTGGCGCTGCGCGCCCTGCGACGCGAGATCATGGAGCGCGACAAGCTGTCCCTGCGTGACCTCTACCGCTCGATGGAACTCCCCGGCAAGCACCCGCTGAAGGACGCGCACGCGGCGCTCGACGACGCCGTGCGCGAGGCCTACGGGATGGGGAAGAAGGCGGAGCCCCTTGCGTTCCTCCTGGCGCTGAACCAGGAGTGCGCCGCGCGGGAGCAGGAGGGGAAACCCATCGTCGGGCCTGGGATGCCCCGGGGCATCAGGGGCAGCGTCACCGAGGACTGCATTCGAATTCCGACGCGGGGGTAGAGATGGCCGCGGGAATCCGTCACCAGGTCTTCGTCAGCTCGACCTACACGGATCTCAAGGACGAGCGCCGAGAGATTATTCAGGCTCTCCTACAGCTCGACTGCATTCCCGTGGGAATGGAGCTGTTTCCGGCGGCGAGCACGGACCAGTGGACGTACATTCAGCGCGTCATCGACGACAGCGACTACTACGTCGTGATCGTCGCAGGCCGGTACGGCTCCACGACGGAGGACGGCCTGAGCTTCACGGAGCGAGAGTACGACTACGCCTTGTCGAAGGGAATCCCGGTCGCAGCGTTCGTACATCGTGACATCGGCGAGCTTCCCGGAAAGCACCTCGAAGAGAATGAAGTCCTCCGCAAGAAGCTACAGGCTTTTCGCGACAAGGTGCGCAGACGGCTCTGCAAGGAGTGGGGCGACTCAAAGGAGCTGGCCCTCGCGGTCATGGCGAGTCTGTGGAAGCTGCGACAGGATGAGCCGAGGGAGGGATGGGTTCGTGGCGGCACAGCCTCAGACCCCGCGACACTGAATCGCCTTCGTGAGCATGTCGCCGACCTCGAAGCAGAAGTCAACCGGATCCGAACAAGTCCGCCCGAGGGTGCCGATCGCTTGTCCAGTGGGCTCGAGCCTGTCCACCTTCGCATGGTCATCACCCACCTCCCACAGCTATCCGGGTTGGAGATGGTCGACTACCGGAAGCTTCAAAAGAAGCGCGACGCCGATATCCAGACGACGTGGGATGAAATCCTCCGGACGATCGGCCCAGGAATGCTCGAAGAGTCCTCCGAACCGCTGATGTTCGAGCGTCTCCAAACTCACTTCTTCTCGAAGGAGCCCCCACTCGAAGGGTTCTCCTCACACCCCAGCCTACTGAAAGAGGACTTCGAGACCGTCCTAATCCAGCTCAAGGCGCTGGGTCTGATGGAGCGGAGCCCGAAGAAGCACACTGCGAGCGATTGCAACACCTACTGGCGACTGACGACCTACGGGGAAATGAAGGTGACTCAGCTCAAGGCAATCTCGAAGCAACACCCGTTCTAGGCGACCTGCTGGACGCTTCCATCGCTCATGGTCCCGTCTTCCCCGCCCCCTGCTCGTTGCCGAACGTCGGGAGTACTCCCTCCCTTCTCCTCCTGAGCTCCCGGACCCACTCCGCGGCGGGGCGACCGCCGAAGGGGGGCGCAGTGATTCGCGCGTGGCCGAGCTCGCGGAAAGCGAGCTCGACGAGGTCGTGGACGAACTCGTCGCCCGCAGCGCGGGCCTCAGGGCCGAACCGTTCAGGCGAGACGTAGGGCGCGAGCGCGTAGCGCAAGAGGCGCGCCATGCGGTCGACGTCCTCGTCGGTCTCCTCCCCTTTCGGGACCTCATCCTGGATCTGGTGCGCGATCGCGATGAGGAGCGTGCCCAGGCGCGCGCGCGTCGGGGATGGCTCGGCGGCGACCGCTCCGCTCACAAGGACCTGGGCCAAGGCCTCCGCCCCCTCGCGGATCGCGCGTTCCGACGTGTTCCCCTGCGCCCAGCGCCAGTGGCGGGACAAGACGAGTGGCGCGTACAGCTCCCCGCGCGCGATCGCGAGTGCCTCGAGCGGCGCGATGCGCCCGAGCGTGACGTCGACCAGGTGCGCCGCCTCGACGAGGGCGACCTTCCGCATGCCGGGAGTGGTCGACGAGAAGGGGCCCCTCGACGTGGACGCGGAGGCGCGCGACCTTGAAGCGCGGGGCGAGGCGGAATTACACTGGGGGATCCTGGAGGTCCCCTTGGACGTCCCACGCACCATCGACACCGTCTTCTTCGACGCGGGGAACACCCTCGTCACGATCGACTTCGACCGCCTCTCCGCGGCCCTGGCGCGGGCGGGCGTCCGGGCCGCCGCGGAGGCGCTCGCCCAGGCCGAGCTCTCCGCGCGCCTCGTCGTCGACCGTCCGGAGCACATCCAGGCGACCGTAGACCGCGACCGGTGGAAGGGCTACTTCCGCGGGATGCTCGCACGCGCCGCGCCCCAGGACGAAGCGCGCTTCGCCGCAGCCTTCGAGGCGATCGAGGTGGAGCACCACAAGCTCAACCTCTGGCAGCACGTCCCCCCGGGGACCGACGACCTCCTCTCCACGCTCGAGGAACGCGGCTACCGCCTCGGCGTGATCAGCAACTCAGACGGCCGCGTGCAGTCGATCCTCGATCGGACCGGACTCCTCCTCCACTTCTCGGCGGTGATCGACAGCCACGTCGTCGGCGTGGAGAAGCCCGACGCGGCGATCTTCCACATGGGGGCCGCGGCACTCGCGAGCGACCCGGCGCGCTGCCTCTACATCGGCGACATGTTCCACATCGACGTCGTCGGGGCGCGCGGCGCCGGCTTCTTCCCCGTCCTCCTCGACCCCGCGGGGAACCACGCCGACAAGGACTGCCTCCGCGTCCGAGCCCTGCCCGAGCTCGATCCGCTCCTCCCCCCCGTGAACGGGCGCTAGCGTTCCGTCAGCTCGCACTCCGGGAGTTGGACGGGCACCTTCGCGGTACACGCAGGTGCCCGCAGCGTGGACGCGCAACTCGCTGCAGCACGGTGTCTTGCAAGGAAGCTGGGAACCGTGGCTCTTTCACCACGGAGGCACTGAGACACGGAGGACGCACGGAGGTGCCATCGGACGGAACATCGTTGTCTTACAACGCGGCGGCCGCGCGCCCGAGGAGAAGGGCCGCGCCGTGCCGCGGCACGGCGCG
>CAZYRM010000064.1:29201-32363 GCA_964649705.1 uncultured Planctomycetia bacterium | reverse complement strand
TTCGCGCCGGCGATCGAGGGGGAGTGGGTCACGGGCGCGGCCGTGGGCGTCATCGACGGCGAGGAGACCCTCGTCCTCGGGTACGGCCGCGGCGTCGGAGAGGAGCCCCCGGACGGCGACACCGTGTACGAGATCGGCTCCGTGAGCAAGACGTTCACGGGCACCCTCCTCGCCGACCTGGTCGAGCGCGGCGAAGTCGCGCTGGAGGACCCCGTCGAGGGCCTCCTCCCGAAGGGCGTCACCGTTCCCACGCGAAAGGGGAAGGAGGTGCTCCTGTGGCACCTCTCCACGCACACCTCGGGCCTCCCGCGCATGCCCGACAACTTCACGCCCAGGGACCCCGAGAACCCGTACGCCGACTACTCGGTGGCGCAGTTGTACGCCTTCATGAAGAAGTCGAAGCTCGCCCGCGAGCCCGGGAAGGAGTACGAGTACAGCAACCTCGGCGCGGGGCTCCTCGGGCACGCCCTCGCCCTGAAGGCGAACATGCCGTACGAGCGCCTCCTGGAGGAGCGGATCCGCAGGCCGCTCGGGATGACGAGCACGCGGATCCTCCTGACCGACGACATGCGCGAGCGGCTCGCGCCCCCGTTCCTGGCCGACGGCACGCCGACGAAGTGCTGGGACATCGTCACGCTCGGCGGCGCGGGCGGGATCCGCTCCACGGTGAACGACATGCTCGCGTACGTCCGGGCGAACCTCCACCCCGGCGACGACGACCTGGGGCGCGCGATGGCCCTCGCGCAAACGCCGCGGCACGACATCCCGGGAGGGAAGATCGGCCTCGGATGGCACATCGGGGACCGGGGGGTCGTCTGGCACAACGGGCAGACGGGGGGCTACCACAGCTACGTCGGCTTCGACCCGAAGACCGGCCGCGGCGTGGTCATCCTCTCCAACACGGGAAACGGGATCGTCGACGCCATCGGCTCGAAGATCCTGGAGCTCCTCGACGGGAAGAAACCCAAGCCGCCGGAGCTGCCGATGCCCGTCCACGTCGCCCCGGAGGTACTGGAGCGGTACGTGGGGACCTACCGTGGCTCGGGCCTGGAGCTCGCGGTCACGCGCGAGGAGGACCGCCTCTACGCGCAGCTCACCGGGCAGGCGAGGTTCCGCCTCTTCGCGAAGGGGGAGAGCGAGTTCGTCTATCGCATCGTCGAGGCGCGGATCACGTTCGCCGAAGACGCCTCGGAGCTCGTGCTCCACCAGAACGGCCGTGACATGCCCGCGGAGCGGGTGGAGGACTAGCCGAGCACGCGCGAGAGCTCCTCCATCGAGAGCAGTCCTGCCTCGACCTTCCCCATCGCGTCCGCGAGGAGGCGCGGGAAAGGGCTCTTTCCCTGGATCGCGGCCATCTCGGACTCCGGGGCTTTCCTGAGGACCGCGTCCCTCATCTGGTCGTCCATCTGGAGCAGCTCGAAGATCCCGACGCGCCCCCGGTACCCCGTCCCCGCGCAGTCGGCGCAACCTTGCGCCCGGTACACCTCGAAGGCGTTCGGCACGGGGAACCCGAGCATGTCGAAGTAGCGCCGCTCCACGGCGAACGGCTGCTTGCACCGCTCGCAGAGCTTCCGCGCGAGCCGCTGCGCGACCACGATGTCGACGGCCGTCACGAGGTGGTACGCGGGCACCTGGAGGTCGGTCAGGCGGAAGAGCGCACCGACCGCGTCCTTCGAGTGCGTGCTCGTGAGGATGAGGTGCCCCGTGAGGGCCGACTGGAGCGCCGTCTGGGCCGTCTCCTCGTCCCTGACCTCCCCGACCATGATCACGTTCGGGTCCTGACGCAGCACGGAGCGGAGCGCCTCGCCAAACGTCATCCCCCGCCGCGTGTCGACGTGGAGCTGCGTCATCCGAGGCAGGTGGTACTCGACGGGGTCCTCGATCGACACGACGTTCCGTTGCGTCCTGTCGATGATCTGGAGGAGCGCGTAGAGCGTCGTCGTCTTCCCCGCGCCCGTCGGTCCGGCGCAGATCAGCGTCCCCTGGTTGCGCGTGGCGAAGCCCCGGAGCACGCGGATCAGGTCGTCGCTCATCCCCAGCGACCCGATCAGCTCGTCCTTGAGCGTCAGGTTCAGGACCCGGATGACGACCTTGTCTCCCTCGACCTCCTGCACCGTGGAGACGCGAAAGTCGACCTCGCGCTCGCCGCGCCTCGCCTTGAACGAGCCGTCCTGGAAGCGCTCCTTCCGCGTGATGTCCATGTTGCAGAGGACCTTCACGCAGCTCATGAGCTGCTTACCGAGCGCGGTGTCGTAGGCGGCGACCTCGCGGAGGAAGCCGTCGACGCGGAACCGGACCACGGTGTGAGCCCCCTCGGGCTCGACGTGGATGTCGGTCGCCTCCTGATCGAGCGCCTCGGTCACGAGGCGGAAGAGGACCATCACCGCCCGGGACGTCTGGCCCGGGGTGAAGGACTCGAGACCGGGCTCGCCGCTGGCGCGGAAGAAGGCCCATTCGTCGCCGGAGGACATTTTCGCGATCCTTGCTCTTCGACAAAGACGGAACATGTCATTTCGGATAGCTCTTGTCAACGCACGCACAGGTCCGGTGTTGCTATTCCGGGGGCCGCCGTTGTAGGGTAATCCCCATGCTTACCGCATCCGACCTCAAGCACGCCCAGATCATCGTCGAGAACGGCTTCTCCTCCCAGGAGGAGGTGGCCCGGTGCATGAACGAGATCAAGGAGAAGCACCTCCCCACGACGCTCGTCGACCTGATGCTCGACAAGGGGCTCATCACCGCGATGCAGGTCGGCGCCGTGACGGCGGCCACGAAGGAGGGGTCCAGGCTCGATGAGGACCAGGCGCTTGGAAACAACGCGGTGCAGAAGGGGTACGTCTCCTCCGTCCAGGTGGGGGAGTGCATGCGCCAGATCGAGGAGGCGGTCCGGAACGGGGAGCCGACGCCGCCGCGCATCGGGCAGCTCCTCCTCTCGAAGGGGTACATCACCGAGTTCCAGTTCCAGGGGCTCGTGGCCTCGGCCCCCGCGCCCGCGAAGGTCGCCGTGGCGCCGAGGCCGGCCGCGTCGCCCGGCCCGCCGGCGGGCGCCGGGCGCCCGGCCCCGCGCCCATCGGCCTACCAGACGCCGCCCGCGGGGACGCCGGTCGGCAAGCCGACGCCGAGGCCCGCTCCGTCCCCGGTCCCCGGCGCGGGCGCCCCGAC
>CAZYRM010000064.1:0-29191 GCA_964649705.1 uncultured Planctomycetia bacterium | reverse complement strand
GCCCGCGGGCGCCGCCCCCGCGATGGGGCCTTTGACCCCGCGGCGGGCCCGGTCCCCCGTCCCGCCGGCCGCGGGGCCGGCCGGCCGGCCGACTCCGCGCCCCGCGGCCTCTCCGGCGCCTCCCGCGGGCAAGCCGACGCCGAGGCCCGCGCCGTCCCCGCTCCCCGGGGCGGCCGCCCCCGTGCGCAAGCCGACGCCCAGGCCCGCGCCGTCGCCGGTCCCCCCCGCGGCAGGGACCGCGCGCAGGCCCACCCCGCGCCCCGGGCCGACCCCGCTCGTCCCGACCCCGCCCCCGATGTCGGTCGACCGATGCACCTTCTGCGGCATCGAGATCCGCGACGGACAGGCCCAGCACGCCTGCAAGCAGTGCGGGAGCGTCTATCACCAGTGGTGCTGGATGAAGACCCAGGGCTGCGTCCAGTCCGCCTGCCAGCTCGGCTCCGGCCTCGAGGACCGCGTCAAGCGCCGCTCCTACCATGGGTTCATCCAGGGGATCCTCGCCAACGGCGTGAAGCTCGGCGTCGGGGCGGGGGCGATCCTGCTCGCGATCTTCCTCTACACCACGTTCGCGCGGGACGCCTCCTACTACTATGAGATGGGCAGGGCCGATCTCGCCAAGAACCAGGTGAACATCTCGGAGGACTCGGGCCGCGCATGGCGCGCGGCCGACCTGCACCGCGGGATGCTGGCCGCGGACGACTCCGGCAGGGCGAACATCGAGAGGGTCGTCAACTTCGAGAGCGCGATCCTCAACTTCCGCAAGGCCGTCGACAAGAAGCCCGACTTCGTCGAGGCCTGGTTCGACATGGGCCTGACCTTCCTCGAGCTCAAGCGCCCGAAGGACGCCTTCGACGCCCTGAAGCAGGTGATCGAGATCAAGCCCGACCACGCGGAGGCGATGGTCACGCTGGGCACCGCGTGCGACGGGATGGCCGACCCCGCCGGAGCGGAGAAGTGGTACAAGCAGGCGCTCGCGAAGAAGCCCGACATGGTCCAGGCCCACGAGCTGCTCGCCTACCTCTACGACGACAAGATGACGAACATGAAGGACCAGGCCGCCGCGGAGTACCGGATCGCGCTCGACAAGAAGCCCGAGGACACGAACATCGCCTCCCGCCTCTCCCGGATCCTGATCGACCAGGGAAAGGTCGAGGAGGCCATGTCGATCCTGTCCCGTTCGGAGAAGCTCGACCCGTCCTCCCCGGCGATCCAGGAGAAGCTGGCCCTCCTCTACAGCCGGAAGGGGGAGTACGAGAAGGCCCTCGGGTATGTCGCGAAGGCCGTCCAGGTCGACCCGAAGAACTGGTCCGCGCGCACGGTGCAGGCGGTCTGCCTCGAAAAGCTCGGCCGCTACGATGAGGCGTACGCCGTCGCGAAGGAGGTCGTGTCGAACTACAGCGACTCCGAGGGGCTCGCCGTCGCGGGGAGGCTGGCGATCCGGGCGGGGAACCCCGACCAGGGGATCGCTTGGCTCCAGCAGTCGATGCTGAACAAGCACTCACCGGAGTCGATCGAGGCGATCGGGGACGCCTACATGGCGCTCGACCGCCCGGAGCAGGCGAAGGAGCACTACGAGAGGCTCTGGAGCCTGAACTCGGACGACCCGCGGGTCCGCTTCAAGGTCGCCCTGGCGTTCTGCTCGACCAAGGACCGCGTCGTCGCGGCGGGGAAGATCAAGGACATGCTCGCGCGGGACCCGAAGAACCCCGACCTGCGCGCGCTGCAGGCCAAGCTGGTGCGAGACGACGGGAAGATGGAGGAGTGCCTCCAGAAGCTGAACGCCATCGTGGCCGACGGCGGGAAGACGCCGTTCGTGTGCATGCAGATCGGGATCACGTACCGCGAGATGGGGAACGGCCCCGCGGCGCTCGGGGCATTCCGCGCGGCGCTCGCGATCGAGGAGTACCCCGACGCCCTGTACGAGATGGGGATGACGTACAGCGCGCTCAAGAACGAGGAGGCCGCGAAGGACTTCCTCGGGCGGTACATGCAGGCCTGCGCGTACGGGAAGAAGTACGACGAGGCGAAGAGGCGGATCGGCGGCGGGCCCGTCGTCGCGGTGGGGAACACCGGCGACCTCTCCTACCCGATGTCCATCTGCGAGAACGGCGTCCGCCAGCTCTCGATGGGCCAGTTCGCGAACCAGCAGACCTGGGACCGCGCGAGCGCGGGGGTCCACGGCATGATGACGTGCATCGCGCTCGTGATGCAGAACTACGCCGTGGCCCAGGGCGAGGCGGCGGCGTTCCAGTCGTCCCTCCAGATTCTCGGCAGCGACCCGTCGAACTCGGGGTACGTCGACCCGGGCAGCGGGGGCGGGGGAAACATGGCCCGCGAGGCGAACCTGACCTCCGCCGTGGACAGGTGGGGGGCGGAGTTCTCGTCTCTCGCCGGGCACCTGATCGAGTTCGACAAGAAACTCGACAAGGACGGGAAGTTCTCCAGGGAGATCCAGGCCGCGCAGGGCGAGCTCCGCGGGGCGACGAACATGGCGGGCGGCCTCGGCGCGCGCGTGGAGGGCTCCGCCAGGGCGCTGGTCGCGGGGCTTCAGATCCTGATCCTGGTCTCGGCCGACAGCAAGGGGACGCGCGACGCGCTCCTGAAGCTGGAGGTGGAGCACAAGATGCAGCTCGATTCGTGCCGAAACGCCCTCCAGAACACCTGCGCCGAGGTCTACCGCGCGGTGAAGCTCTGCGCGCTCTACCTGGAGGCGCGCGACGCGCGGGGGGTGTACGCGGACAAGAAGGCGAGCATCCTCGCCCGGTTCGACGAGCGCGAAATGGCGGCGAAGACGGTGGTCGAGCAGGTCCTGAACGGCGGGACGGCCGCGGCCGAGCTGCTCTGGATCGTGGCCTCGGACCCGGCGTTGAGGCCGTAGGAGCCCAGGAGGACGGCGATGGCAAGAGTGATTCGGTGGGGAGCGGGCCTGGCGGTCCTGTTGCTCCTGTCCGCCCCGCTGTGGGCGGACATTCTGAAGCTCAAGGACGGTCGGGACTACGAGGGGAAGATCATCGAGCAGAACGAGAAGGAGGTCAAGATCAAGACCCCCATGGGGGCGATGACCTTCAAGCGGGAGGACATTCTCGAAATCATCGCGCAGAAGAGCCTCGTCGACCTGATGGACGAGCGGCTCCTCGCGCTCAACCCCTCCGCGCCCCCGCAGTACCTGGAGGCCGGGAAGTGGTGCCTCGAGGAGGCCAAGCAGGAAGGGGTCGGGCTGCGGCTGATCAACCTCGCGATGGCCCTCGACCCCAAGCTCTACGCCGACGGGCAGCTCTACCTGGGCGACTACTACTACGGAAAGAAGAACGACCGACGGAAGGCGGCGCAGTGCTACCAGAGCGCCCTCCTCGCGGACCCGACGAACCCGGGGTGCCACGAGCGGTGGGAGAAGGTGAAGGACACGGCACAGGACTCCGGCTCCGCCTGCGACCAGAAGCTCGTCGACGGGCTGAGGGCCGCCATGGCGGGGAGCTACGATCAGGCGCAGGCCGGCCTCGAGTCGGGGCGGAACTCCGTCCTGCGACTTCGCGCCGAGGAGATCCTCGGCGAGTCGATCCAGGACATCATCGACTACTGCGTGTCGAAGTCGGGGTGCCAGGGGTGCAAGGGGTCGCACATCGTGAACTGCACGATCTGCAAGGGAACAGGGCAGCGGGACTGCCAGGGGGGCTGCGGCGGAAAGGGCTACCTCGTCCGCAAGAGCGTGAACGCCGAGACGGCGCGGTTCTGCGACGAGTGCGACGGCTGGGGGATGGTGCTCTGCCCCTCGTGCAAGGCCGAGCGCGTCGTCGAGGTGACCACCGACGGGCGGACGAGCTACTCCTCGCCGCAGCTCGCGGGGACGAACGCCCCGTCGACGAGGCGGCCTCGCTACACCGTGAAGGGAGGGACGGTCCCGTGCCGTGCCTGCGCCGGCAAGGGTTCGAAGCAGGTCGCGCCGCCGGACGTGTACAAGCTCCAGGAGGCCTGCAGCTCGCTGGACCGGCAGCTCAGAGGGCAGCTTACGCTGTGGGAGCAGTCTCTCACGCGGATGCCGCGGGTGGGCGGCCCGGGGCAGATCGAGAACGCGCGCGAGCTGCTCGCGTCGCCCGTCTGGTGGAACGGGGGATTCGTGGCGATCGACACGCGCCGCAAGGCCGACCCGAACTTCGGCAAGGGCGGCGGCGCCGTGGTCGCCGACGCGGCGATGGCGCGGAAGGGCGCCCGCGCGCTCGCCCCCGGGACCGACGGGCCGGCGCAGTTCGAGCTTACGATCCGCAAGACGCTCGGCCTCGGGGGGGCGGCCGCGGCCGGGCAGAAGCAGGTGTACTACACCGACTTCACCCCCATCGCCTCGGGGGCAAGCGTTCCGAAGGGCGTCCCGAACGCGGAGGTCGCCGACGGGGGCCGCCGGCTGAACGCCTGTCTCGTCGAGATCGCGGAGGAGTTCAGCGCGAGGCGAATCGAGCTGGACGCCGGGAGCGGAATGGGCGTGCAGCTCGCGGAGGCGCTCCAGACCACGACGTGGGGCACGAGCGGGGCCGTGGTGCGGGTCTTCTACACCGTCGTGGACTCGAAGGAGTCGGTCACGCCGGGCAAGGACCGCGACACCGTGGTGACCAAGCTCGTCGTCAAGGTGACGCTCGTCGACGTCCTCGACGCCGGGGGGCAGGTCCTGCAGACCACGCGATAGCCTGATGCGACCTGCCGCCCTGCTCGTCATCGTCGTCGTTTCCGCGTCGAGCTTCGCCTGGCTCCAGTCGCAGACGCCGCACCTCCTCGACCGCGACAGCTACTACCACGCGCGATACGCAAGCCTCCTGCCCGAACGCGGCCTGTCGCGCGAGTTCGAGTGGGCCCAGGAGAGCGTCTGGCGGGACGGCTTCTCCGACAAGGAGTTCCTCTACCATGTCTTCCTCTCGCCCTTCTGCCGAGGGCTCGGTGCGGTGGAGGGGGCCAAGGTAGCGACGTGGGTCCTCGACACGGCGTTCGTCGCCGTGCTCGCGCTCCTCCTCGCGGGCAACGGCGTCCGCGCGCCGTGGCTGTGGGTCCTGCTCGTCCCCGCCCTGGGGAACCACTTCCTCTTCCGTATGATCGAGGTCCGCGCGCACGTCCTCTCCGTCACGCTCTTCCTCCTCGGCGTTCACTTCCTCCTGAAAAGGAGGCCCCTGGCCCTGTGGATCGTGGGGTTCGTCTACTCGTGGAGCTACGCCGCGCCGCACGTCCTGGTGGGGTTTGCGGTCGTCCACGCCGCCGCGGCGACATGGGAGGACGGGAGGCCCGTGTGGCGTCCGCTCGCCGCAAGCGTGATGGGGGTCTTCGCGGGGCTCGTCCTCCACCCGTACTTCCCGAACGACCTGCGCCTGTGGTGGGTGCAGAACGTCCTCGTCCTCTCCGCGGCCTGGGGCGCGGGCGGAGACGCCGCGCTCCGCCTCGGCGAGGAGTTCTCGCCGGTGACGATGCGCGAGTTTCTCCTGACGGCGACCCTCCCCGCGCTCTGCCTGGGCGGGACGCTCCTCGCCGGCGCCTTCCGGAGGCGGGAGCTCTCCTCGCGGACCCGCCTCCTCGTGGCCTTCGCGGCCGCGGCGTTCGTCCTCTACTGCCTCTCGGCGAAGCTCGTGGAGTACTTCGCGCCCCTCGCGCTCCTCGCCTTCGCCTCGACCGCGAGCGACCTGTGGCCGGAGGGCCGCAGGACCTGGAGGCGCGTCCTCGTCGTACTGATGGCTGCGGCGGTCGCGGGCGCGCTCGTCGGGAAGTCGCTGTCGGACACGCGGAGGTACGCGACGACGCTTCCCGGCCCCGGGCTTGAGGGCGCCGCGAAGTGGATCCGCGACAACGTGCCGAAGGGGGAGACGATCGTCCACCTGGATTGGGGCGATTTCCCCGAGCTCTTCTTCTTCGACCCGTCGCACCGCTACCTGGTCGGCCTCGACCCGATGTTCGCCTTCGTGCGCAATCCGTCAAAGATGCGCCTGATCGAGGACATCCGCGCGCGACGACGCCCGCTCGACCCCGCGGAGCTCGGGTGGACGTTCAACGCGCGGTACCTCGTCGTGCGGCGGTACCTGAAGGACCGCGCTGACGACGCGCTCCTCACGCCCGTCTATGAGGACGACGCGGCGGCCGTGTACCAGCTACGTGACTGACACGTGGAGGCGGAAGGCCGGGAGCTCGATCTCCTCCCGGACGGCGCGGTCGAACTCGACCGGCTCGATCTCCCCCGCCCGCTTTGACGTCTGCGCCTCCAGGCCGTGGATGAAGTCGCGCCAGATCCGCTCGCGGCGGGAGACCTCCATCTCGTCGCGCACCTGGCCGAAGTCGTTCACGTAGCGGTTGTGGCGGCAGAGCATCCGGAAGGACCGCTCGGCGTCCGGGCGCTCCTCGGCGAGGCCGAGGATCCGCGCGTCCTTGCCGACCTCGTGGATCGGCTGGCCCCACTCGGCGTACCCGCCGAAGATGTGGCCCATCTTCTCGAGGGCGTCCGCGAGCTTCCCCTGCTTCATCGCCTTCAGCGTGCGCGTGATGAGCGGCAGCGAGACATTCCGGTGGATCGTGGGCTCGCGGAGGCGGATGGAGAGGTTCAGCTCCTCCTTGACGATGTCCTTCATGCGCGCGGAGGTGATCCGCTTGTCCGTGGCGAGGTGGATCCGCTCGCCGACGGCGTCGGCGGTCTTGAGCGCGGCGACGATCCCCGCGACGACGCGGTCGACGGTGATGAGGTTGAGCTCCGCCATCGGGTCGCCGGGGAAGACGGCGGCGAGGCGGGCGACGATCCCGATCTTCCAGCGCTCTCCGAACGACTTCCCCTCCATCGAGAGGGCCTGGCCCGCGCGGCCGAAGGCGTTCACGGGGGCGTTGACGACCTTGGTGTCTCCGCGGTTGTTCCCAGTCCGTTCCTCGCCGATGACGATCGAGGGGCAGAGCTGGACGACGCGGAGGCCCTTCTCGAGCATGAACCGCTCGGTCTCGATCGAGCCCATCGCCTTCGTCAGCTCGTAGTAGTTGTTGTAGAAGTTGCGGGGGAAGACGACGTCGTCCTCGCGCGCGGCGTCGTGCGTCTGGCGCCCGTGGATGTAGGCGGTCTCGATCCCGAGGTGGGCGATGAAGGGACTCCCCTCGGCCTTCTGGAGGTCGAGGGAGAACTCGAGGGCGTTCAAGGTCCCGAGGACGTTGGAGCGGAAGGAGGCCTCGTACGGATCGTCGAAGGAGACGCTCGCGGCGGAGTGGATGACGTGGGTGATCGTCCGCTTGAGGCGCGCGCGGTCGGACTCGCTGATCCCGAGGCCGTGCTTCTCGACGTCGCCGTCGACGAAGCGGAACTTCCCGCGCCCGGGGTGCTCCTCGAGCCACAGCTCCTTCAGGAGGGCGGCGCCGCGGTCGGCGGGGGAGAGGGTCTTCACGAGCTGCTTCGTCTTGCGGTCGCGGATCTCCTTGGGGCGGACGACGACGACGACCTCCTCGATCATCGGGTCGTGGGCGGCCTGCCAGAGGACCTCCTTCCCGACGAAGCCGGTCCCGCCGGTGAGGAGGACGCGCAGCCCGCGGCGGATGGAGAGGCGGGCGCGGGCCTCCTCGCGGAGCCTGTCGACGCGCTTGTCGATCTCCTCGCGCGTGAGGTGGTGCTTGCGGAAGCGGAAGTAGTACTCCTTGCGCTTGAGGCCGAAGAGGAGCTTTCCGAGGCGGGTGGAGTCCTTGATCCCGGCGAACTTGGCGATCGCCCCGACGGCCTTGTGCCCCATCTCGCGGAGCTGCTTGATCCGCCCGCGGGCCTGTTCGGGGTCCTTGGACTCGTGGACCATCTTGCTCATGAGGAAGCGGGTGTAGATGTCGACGACGTGGTAGTCGCGGTGATGGCGGACGAGGAGGTGCTGGGGTAGGATCGGATCGTCGAGGAGCTCGCCGGTGGTGAGGCTGACCTTCTCGATGTAGCGGGAAGGGTCGAACTCGGGGGGAAGGTGGGGATCGGGCATGGGGCCTCCTTGGGAGAGGTGAGAATACGCTCCCGGTCGGCAAGCGCAAGGACTTCTGCGAGACGCGCGCATGGCCCGCAATGTGAGATGCGAAATGTGAGATGCAAGCTGTGAAATCGACGCCCGCGTGCCGCTCGGCTCACAACCAGGCCTCAGGCGTGCGGATCTCACATCTGGCATCTCGCATGTCACATTTCGCATTGCGGCCTGGCTGCGCGGTGACCAGACCGACGGAGCGCGCCACGGGAGTCGCATGATGGCCGAAAGGACGGTCACGGTCCGAGCCCCCGGGCGCGTCAACCTCCTCGGCGAGCACGTCGATTACAACGGCGGACCGGTGCTGCCGGTCGCAATCGACCGCTACGTCACGCTGCGCGCGACGCGCCGCGATGACGGGCTCGTCAAGCTCGACGCCGGCGACATGAACGAATCGGTGACCATCGACATCGACGCGCTCGACGACCGCGTCGATGTGGAGGGCAAGCCGGTTCCCGGGTGGGCGCTCTATCCGCTGGGCGTGGCCTGGGCGCTCCGCGACCCGCACCGCGAGCTCACGGGCCTCACGGCCCTCTACCGCTCGACGATCCCGATGGGGGCCGGGCTCAGCTCCTCCGCCGCGGTGGAAGCGGCGTTCGCCCTCGCCTGGCAGGCGCTCGGCGGCTGGGAGATGGACCGGATGGAGATGGCGAAGCTGTGCCAGCGGGCGGAGAACGAGTACGTCGGCGTCGCCTGCGGCCTGATGGATCAGTTCGCCGTGCTGCACGGCGTCGCGGGGCATGCCCTCTTCTTTGACCCGGCAACGGGGCGAGTTATTCTCAAGGCGCCTATTCCAACGTGCATCGCTGTCGTGATTGCCGACTCGGGGGTGCGCCGGGAGTTGTCGAAGTCGGCCTACAACGAGCGAAGAGCCACTTGTGAGCGGGCATGGGCGAGACTGTCTTCGAGGTATCCGGGCCTCAAGGGGCTGGGGCAGATGTTCTTGGAGGAACTCAGGGAGTCTATGGAGCTTCTTGACGGTTCGAGCATCAGGCGTGTCCAGCATGTCATCGAAGAGTCGCATCGCGCGGATGACGGCGCCTGTGCACTGGAGGAGGGAGACATTCACACCTGCGGGCGCATGATGTTGGAAAGCCATGTGAGCCTCCGCGACCTTTACGAGGTCAGCTGCCCCGAACTTGACGCGCTGGTTGACATTGCCCGGACCCTCCCTGGTTGCCACGGCTCCAAGCTCACCGGCGCCGGCTTCGGCGGCTGCACGGTGAGCCTCGTGGAGTGGTCCCACGTCGACGACTTCATGCGCGACCTGGCGGCGGGGTACCTGCAGGCCACCGGCCGCGTGGCAACCCTCCACGCCTGCCGCGCCGTCGACGGCGCACGGGTTCTGGAAGGGACGTAGGAAGCTGTATCGGTGGCGGCAGGACTGGACACCCTACACCCCCTGGGTATACTACTCCTCACCCGCCGCCCTCCGAACCGGTGCCCCATGTCTCACCGCGGTTCCTACGCCCTCGTTCTTGCCGTCTGCCTCGCGGCCATCCTGATCTCGCGCAAGGCGATCGACGCCGATCGTGGGCGGGAGGACCCGGGCGAGCGCGTCGAGACGGCGGCCGATCCTGCACCTCTCGATCCGGTGACCGACCCAGCTCTCGAGGGCGCGCCGTCTCCCAGCGCGTTCGCCTCGTTCAAGATCGACGGCATGGTCTGACACGGCGTCTGACCCCGAGCGGTCAAGTCCGCCCTGTCAGGGCGGAAGAGCGCCAGAAATGTCTGGGTGAGCTACCAGAAGAAGACGGCCCTCGTCGAATACGAGCCCGGCAAGATGTCGGTCGGCCGGATGATCGACTGCGTCCGGCGGACGAACAAGTACGCCGCCGATCTGAAGGAGCCGGTGGTGACCAGGCTCTCGACGGAGATCGGCGAGTGGAAGGTCTCCTGCCTCGCCCCTGTCTACTCTCCCGCGTCGAAGGGGGAGCTCGTCCTGACCCTGGAGCCGTCGAAGCGCGGACAGGTGTCCCTACTCCGAGCCGAGTGGACGGGTGAGGAGGGACTGAGCGTCGCCTCCGGCGTCCTGCGCGAGGATCCGTCCTCGGGGGCCTGGACATCGACCGCGGACTTCAAAGTCGCCAGGGAGCTCCAGAAGGACGAGTTGCTGGCCCGCGTCACGCTGAGCTATCGTGTCGACGAGGCCGAGGGCGAGGTCACGCTAGAGGCCGTCGTCCCTGTCCCGAGGTAGGATGCTGGGTCTCGAGCTGCTCCGGAGGAGGGGTTGGGAGCGGACCGAGCCGATGGCCCGGCCCGCCAGACACTCGCCGCGGGACCCGCGGCGCGTCACTCATCGCCCTCAGCCGCCCGTGGGGCTGCATCCGGGTCCCGCCTTGCCGTTCTTCCGACCCGAGTTGCACCCGATTGACGAAACGACGAGGACGGCCCCCAGGACGAGGGCCAGCAAGCGGGACCACCGACTCGTGAGCATGTGAATCACCCTCCTATCAACTCCCTCTCACTACATCGGAATGTCCTGCCCCCCGCCCGAGATTGCATCCTATTTAATTCGAGAAGTCGGAGCATGAGCGGGTCCATCGCACCGGGACGGACTACCGACCCGACGGCAGCGTCCCGCCGGACTGGATGAGCAGCCGGAGCTGCGCCTGGTTGTAGTCGGCGAGCGCCGCAGCGTGGTCCTGGTGCGCGCGGGCGAGCGAGATCTCCGCCTCCAGGTACTCGAGCGGGATCCCCATCCCCGCCTCCTGGCGCTCCCGGTTCAGTTCGAGCGCCTCGTGCGCGTCCTTGACCTCCTGCTCGGCGAGGGCAATCTGCTCCGCCCGGTTCAGGAGCGCCGCGTGCGCCTGACGGACCTCGTCCACGACCCGCTGACGGGCCCGAGCAAGCTCCACCTCGGACTGGCCCCGCTTCGAGGCGGCGAGGTCCCGTCGACCCACGTCGAAGAGGCCACCCGGACCGATCCTCCAGCCGAGCGACACCACGTAGTCCGCCGTGTCGTCGGCCTCGCCAAGCGTCGGCCCGAGCTGCCCACCGGAGGCGGAGGCCGACACCTCGGGCACCAGCGGCCCGTAGACCGCCGCGTCCACGTCGTGGCCCGCGGCCTCCGACTCGGCCACCGCCGCCGCCACCTCCGGGCGCGTGGCGAGCGCCCTGTCGATCCAGTCCCTCGTCGTCGTCCCCTCGGGGACCAGGGCCAGCCTCGTCGGCGTCTCCTCGGCGGGCGACAGGTCGATCCCGGGGGCCAGCCTCAGGAGCGACACAAGACGAATCGACGCCTGCCTCGCCGCGGCGAGCGCCCTGGACTGTTGCAGACGGCTGTCTGCGGCGCGCACCCGCGCGCGAAGGACGTCTCCGCGGAAGCCTCTCCCGGCCTGCACGGCGGCGTCGAACTCCGCCGCCATCTTCTCGGCCGCGGCCACGGAGTCCGCAGCGATGCTGGCCTTCCTCGTCTCCCGGACCAGATCGTAATACGCGATCGCCGCATCGAGGACCGCCGCGCGCTCCGCCCCGTCGAGGACGACGCGAGCTCCATCGAGCCGCCGTGAGGCCGAGAGCGTGGCGTAGACGGCCTCCCCGGCCTGCCACGACAGCGTCCCCGATCCGCCCGCGAACGTCTGCTGCTTCGTGACGTCGACGAAGTTCCCCTCCGTCCCCTGCGTCTCGCCCGTGTGACGCTTGTAGTGGAGGGAGGGACCGATCGTCGGGAGGAACTTCTCTACGGCGAGAGACCTTCGGGCGTGCGCCTCGTGGACCTTCTCGCGCACCCACGCCACGTCGAGCGAGTTCGCGCCCGCCAGGCGCATCACCGTCGGCAGGTCGATCGGGTGCGTCCCTTCGACGACCGCCCCGCCGGCGGCCTCGTACGGCGCCGGCTCGGGAAGCCACGGCCTCTCCCACTCGCGAGGGGCCGAGGAGCAACCCGCGAGGACGACCGCCAGCACCATCACCCTCCACCCCATCACTTCTGCTCCTTGCGCGTCGCCCGAACTTGCATCCCGTCCGAGACCATGTTCTTCCCGGAGATGATCACCTCGTCCTCGGGGCCGACCCCCTTCGCGACCTCGAACTCGATCCCCGTGTCGACACCCACCGTCACAGCCGTCTTCTTCGCGACGCCGTCCTTTACCACGTAGACGAATGTCTTCTTCTTCTCCGCGACGAGCGCCCCGGCGGGGAGGACGAGCGCGCCCTCGTGGGCCTCCAGGTCGAGCTTCACGCGTGCGAACATGCCGGGGCGGATCTTGCGCTCCGGATTCGGGAGGTCCATCTCCACGTACATCGTCTTCGTGGCACGGTTGAGCGCCCAGAAGAGGCGGGCGATCTTCTGCTGGACCTTCCAGCCGTGCACCTCGTCGATCGTCACCTGCGCCTCGCTCTCGGGCCGGACGTCGCAGACGTCCGACTCGGGGACCGCGACGCGCACGCGCACTGGGTCGACCTTCACGAGCTGGAGGAGCTTCATCGTCCCGGCCTGCGCGAGGTCCCCAGGGTCCGCCCACCTCTCCGAGATGACGCCCGGGAACGGCGCTTGAATCGTGGCGAGGTCGACCATCGCCTGGGTCTCGGCGGCCTCGGCCTTGAGGACCGCCTCGCGGGCGACGGTCAGGTCCAGCTCCGCCTTCGCAACCTCGTACCGCCCGCGGGCCTCCTCGAGCATGTCCAGGTTGACGAGGTTCGGGCTCCGCGCCTGCAGCTCCGCGAGGCGCTCGAAGGCCGACTTCCGCCACGACAGCGTGGCCTGGTCGCGGACACGGCTCGGCCCGCAGAGGACGAGCTCCGCCGTCTGCCGCGCGAGCTTCGCCTGGAGCTCGGGAACGGCGACCTCGACCAGCGGGGCCTTCTCCTCCACCCAGCCCCCCCGGTCCACGTGAACGGCGCGGATGTACCCCTGCACCCGGGACAGGATCGCGGCCTGCTGGTCCGGGAGGACTTCGCCGGGGAGCTCGAGCACCCGGTACAGCGTCTTCGTCGCCGGCCGGGCGACCTCGACGTGCGGACGCTTGTCTTCCGCGCTCCCCGCCGACGGCGGGCCGGCCGCCAGGGCGCATCCGGCCCACCAGAGGAGCGGCGCGGCCGCGAGGGCCGCCGCCCCGAGGATCCACCTACGCATGGGCCACCTCCCGCTTGAAGAGCGTGTAGAGCACCGGGACGAGCCAGAGGGAGAGCAGGGTCGAGGCGACGACTCCGCCGATCACGGCGCGCGCGAGCGGGATGTTCGCCCCGCCGACCATCGCCATCGGCACCAGCCCCAGGACCGCCGCGAGCGAGGTCATCAGGATCGGCCTCAGGCGCACACGCGCGGCCTCCAGGATGGCCGCGCGGACCGTCGCGCCCGCCTCCCGCTGACGGTTCGCGAAGTCGACCATGAGCAGCGAGAACGACTTCACGATCCCGATCATCATGATGACCCCGACCAGCGACTGGATGCTGAGGTGCGTCCCCGTCAACCAGAGCGCCACGAGCACGCCGATGAGCCCGAGCGGCGCCGCGACAAGGACGATGAGCGGATCAATGAGGGATCGGAACTGGATCACCATGACGAGGTAGACGAGGACCGCGGCCAGGATCAGACCGTAGGCGAGGACCTGGAAGGTCTCCTCCATGCTCTTGGCCTCGCCCTTCCTGTGGATCGTGTACCCCTTGGGGACAAGCCCCTCCGCCTCGATCGCCGCGAGCTGCTTCTCCACGTCCCTCCAGACCGACGCGAGGTCGCGCCCGTCGATCTCCGCATAGACGTCGATGATCCGGTTGATGTTGAGGTGGGTCACCTCCGAGGGGGCCGTCGACCTCTCAAACGTCGCCACGTTGCGCAGCAGCGTCGGCGTCTGCTGACCCGCCCCCGTGATCGGGACGTTCATGAGCGTGTCGAGGTCGCGGAAGGTCGCCTCGGGGTACTGGGCCCCGATCCAGTAGTGGTTCCCGTTCCCCTCGTCGATCCACATCGCCTTGGCGAAGGCCACGGAGGAGTTGAACGCCGTGACGATGTTCTTCACGACGTCGTCCTGCGTGAGCCCCAGCTCCGCGCACCTGCGGCGGTCGATCTGGAGCCGGTACTGCGGATAGTCGAGCCGCTGCTGGATCCGGACGTCGACGGTCCCCGGAACGCCCTGCACGCGTCGCTGGACCTCCTCCGCGATCCGGTACGAGGTCCACAGGTCGTTTCCCTGGACGCGGATGTTGATGGGGGCGGGGAGGCCGAAGTTCACGGCCGCCCGCATCATGCTGTTCGGCTCGATGGCGAACTCGATTCCCGGGAAG
Source organism: uncultured Planctomycetia bacterium (assembly GCA_964649705.1). Classification (GTDB taxonomy): domain Bacteria; phylum Planctomycetota; class MHYJ01; order WSZJ01; family CAZYRM01; genus CAZYRM01. Next base: position 14,978 of record CAZYRM010000064.1, on the reverse strand, counting down.
GAGTCCCTCAGGACGCGCCTCAGGTCGCGGGCCATCTCGCGGTCCCGCTTCGCCGCGTCCTTCCGGACCTGGACCAGCATGAAGGCGTCGCTCGGCCCCGAGTTCGGCGTGTAGGCCGCGGGCCAGTCGTTGAAGACGCCGATGTTCGTGATCAGCTTCTCGACGTCCTTGTCGCCGATCGTCGTTCGGATGGCCGCTTCCACGGGGATGAGGAGCCGTTCCGTCTCGTCGACCTTCGTCCCCGTGTTGACCCGCGCGCGGATGAGGAACTGCCGCGAATCGACCTGCGGGAACAGCTCGGCCCCGACGTGCGGATAGAGGAGGGCGGCGCCCGCCGCTGCGGCGCCGGCGAGCAGGAGCACGCCGAACCGGTGGTCCACTGCCCACGCGACCGTGCGTCCGTAGAAGTCGCGCAGCTTCTCGTAGAGCCCCGACTTCTCCTCGTGCGTGGCACGAAGGAGCTTCGCGCAGAGCGCGGGGACGACCATCATGGCGACGACGTACGACGCCAGGAGCGAGAGGGTCACGGCGAGCGCGAGCGGAGTGAAGAGGAACTTCGTGATCCCCTTCAGGAAGACGAGCGGGAAGAACACGACGCACGTGCCGACGACGATGACGAGGACCGGGTGGGCGACCTCGAGCGCCCCGTCGAGGGCCGCCTGCCTCGGGTCCTTGCCCATGCGCAGGTGCCGCTCCGTGTTCTCGAGGACCACGATCGATTGATCGATGAGGAGCCCCACGGCGATCGCGAAGCCCCCGAGCGTCATCACGTTGATCGTGTGCCCCATGAAGTAGAGGCCGATGACCGCCGCGAGGAGCGAGAGCGGCAGCGACAGGAGGATGAAGAACGTCGAGCGGAAGCTCCGCAGGAAGACGAGCACCATGAGCGCCGCCAGGCCCGCGCCGAGGATCCCCTCCGCGCCGAGGTCGCGGATCGCCTTCCGGACTCCCTGGGATTGGTCGAAGACGACTTCGAGCTGGACGCCGTCGGGAAGGCGCTTGTTGAGCTCCGGGATCTCGCTCTTTACGCCGTCGACGACCCGGATGGTGTTCGCCCCAGGCTGGCGGTAGATCGGCACGTAGAGCTGCCGCTTTCCGTCCACGCGGACGACGCACGTCTGCAGCTCCGCGGCGTCCTCGGCGTCCCCCAGGTCCTTGATCAGGATGGGAGCCGCACCGTCGAGGCGGACCGGGAAGTCGTTCAGCGCCTCGGCGTCGGGGACCATCGCGTTCGAGTCGAGGAGGTACTCCGTCGGTCCGAAGCGCGCAGTTCCTGTCGGAATGAAGACGTTGTACTTGTGGATGGTCGAGACCACGTCCATCGGCGAGAGGTTCCGCGACTGGAGCTTCGCGGGCTCCACGTAGGCGAGGATCCGGCGGATCTTCCCGCCGTACACGGCCGGGGCGACGACGCCGGGGATGGACTGCAGGCGGTTACGGAGCTGGAAGTAGGCCAGGTCGTACAGCTCCGTCTCGTTGAACTTGTCGCTCTTCACGCTGAAGAGGCAGAGGGGGATCATCGCGGTCGGGTCGACCGGCATGACCATCGGCGGCACGGTCCCCGGCGGGAGGTAGTAGAGGTCGGACATCGCGAGCGACGTGACCTGCGACATCGCGGAGTTCGGGTCGATCTCCTCGTGGAAGAAGTCCTTCACCACGGAGACGCCGAGCATGTTGCGGCACTCCTGGTGCTCGATCCCGACGCTCTGGCCCGTCCAGCGCTGCATGCGGGTGGAGATGTCGCGCTCGACGGTCTCGGCGGGCATCCCCGGGTAGAGCGTGACGACCTGGACTGCGGGGGTCTTGAACTGAGGGAGAAGGTCCGTCGGGATCCGGTACGCGGCGAGGCCGCCGAGGACGGCGAGCGCAAGGGCGAGGACGACGACGACGTACGGGTTCCGCAGCGCGAGGCGCGCGAGTCCCATGGCGGGGCTCCCTCCCTATCTACTTCGACGCGACTTCCATCGCGAGCCGTTCCACCTGCTCCCTCGCGGCGGCGGAGCCGACGGCGACGACGGCGAATTTCCCTCCGGGCACCGGCCGCGTGATCGCGACCATTCCCGTCTCCGCCGCGCTCCCCTCCCTCATGTCCTGGAAGCGTCCCAGCTCCGCATCGGGGACGAGGAACAGCGAGGCCGGCTCGCCGCGGAGCCTGTAGATCACGAGCCCGACGGGGGCGCCGTGGAAGAAGCAGAGCCTGGCGCCCACGACGCTGCGCCCGTCCGCGGGGCCGGGGAGCGTGGCGGCGAGCGAGGTCTTTTCGCGGACGTACCCGGCCGCGGCCACGGCGTCATCCGTCACGACGTCGGGTCCGAACCGGCCCGCGAGGAGCTCGCGGTGGTCCTCGAACGCCACGCTCACGAGGTCGGGGCGCTGCGGGACGGCCCACCACGCCGCGAACCCCGCGAGCAGCGCGGCCGCGGCCCAGCAAGCTGGCCTTGCCAGGGCCCACGGCCACCAGCGGCGATGGCGCGGGGCGAGGCCCGCCAGCGCGCGGTCCCACATCTCGGGCGTGGTGTCGTCACGACGCGCCGCGGAGACGATGTTCGTCTCCAGGCGGCGCTCCGCCTCGACCCGCTCGCGGCACGAAGCGCAGTCGTTCAGATGGAGGCCCATCTCGTAGCTCGTGCGAGCGTCGAGCTCGTCGTCGAGGAAGGGCCCCAGGAACTTCCGTACGTCCTGGCAGTTCATGGCCGGCGCTCCTCGGAGAGAAACCCCTCCTTGCGCGCGTAGTCCGCGAGGGACTCGCGCAGCTTCCCCCTCGCCCTCGCGAGGAGGCCCATCACCGTCCCCAGCGGCAGCGAGAGGGCGTGCGCGACGTCCGCGCAGGTCAGCTCGCCGATCGACTTCATCAGGAAGATGGCGCGTTCCCGATCGGTCAGTCCGTCGAGCGCTCGGCACACCTCGTCCGAGAGCCTCTCGCGGACAATCTCGGGTCGAGCGAGCAGCTCGTCGTAGTCCAGCTCGAGGGCCAGTTCCTCCGCGGCCGCAAGCGGCTCCTCCAGGAGCGGCTCCGGCCCCTTCGCGCGCCGCCGGTTCATGGCGAGGATGGTCAGCGCGGCGAACTGGAAGACCCAGGCGCGGAAGTTGGAACCGGGCTGGTAGGTGTCGAAGCGCCGAAAGGCTTCAAGTAGCGTCGTTTGCAGCGCGTCCTCGACACACGCGCGGTCGCGAACCATGCGCGAGCAGAAGGCGCCCAGCGCAGCTCGATGCGGCGCAAGCTCCTCGATGAACGACTTGTGCGACGGGACGCCCATCCCTCCTCCCAGGCTGCACTGAGATCATGCCGCGAGGGGGGCGCGTTCATACAGGAATGCGGATTCCGGGCGGGGAGCCCTACGCCAAGTCCTCGGGGCCGGCGATGCGGCCGAGGACGGCGCTGGCGGCCACGACGAGGGGGTTCGCGAGGTAGGCATCCCCGTCGCCCATGCGGCCGGGCATGTTGCGGTTCGTGGCCGAGATCGCCACCTGGCCGCGCTGGGGGCCTCCGGGGCCCGCGTTGATGCAGGCGCCGCAGCCGGGCTCCGCGATGATCGAGACGCCCGCGGCCAGGAGCGCCTCGTGGTGCCCCTGGCGCTTCGCCTCCTCGCGGACGCGCTCAGAGCCGTACTGGATGTAGGTCGGCACGCTGACGCGGCGGCCCGCGAGGATCCTGGCGTACATCGCGATGCTCGTCAGGTCTCCCGCCGTGCAGGACCCCGCGTAGGCGACGTCGATCTTCGTGCCCTTGACGTCGCGGAGCGGAACGCCGTTTCCCGGATGGCCGGGCTTCGCCACGAGCGCCGTCACGGCCGAGAGGTCGAGCGCAACCGTCTCCACGTAACGCGCCCCCGCGTCGGGCCTGACGACTCGCCGCTCCGCCTCCGCGCGCGCGAGGCCGCGCTTCCCGACGACGTACTCGAGCATCGGCTCCGTCGGCTCCATGGTCGCCGTCAGAGCGTTGCACTCCACCGCCATGTTCGAGAGGACCGCCTGCTCCTCGAACGAGAACGTCGCCAGGCCCGGTCCGCCGAACTCCATCACCCGCCCCGTGAAGAGACCGCTCGCCTTTCCGCGGCGGGCGAGCTCCAGGATCGCGTCCTTGGCCGTGCACGAGGGCGCGAGGCGCCCCGTCAGCTCGATCCGCACCGTCTCCGGGACCTTCGAGACGACCTCGGAGTGCTCCCAGATGCACGCGATCTCCGTGTTCCCGATCCCGTACGCGAGGCAGTTGAGCGCCCCCGCCGAGCACGTGTGCGAGTCGGTTCCGAGGACGACCTGCCCGGGCAGCGCGATCTCCTCCCGGACCACCGTGTGGCAGATCCCGCGGCTCCCGCCCGTCGCCGTCGCGTGGAAGCGGATCCCCGTCTCCTCGGCGAAGCGCTTCTGGCCGTCGCGCAGGTCGCGGATCCCCTCGACGGCCTCCGCGGAGATCCCCGGCAGGCCGCTGGCCAGCGCGAGGTGGTCGGGGAAGGAGTGGATGATCGCGGGGTCCTTCACGCGAGCGGACCGCCCAAGCGCCATCCGGACCAGCGCGGCCGAGGGGGCGGTCGTGTAGTCGTGCGAGAACGCCGCATCGACCTTCAGGAACCCCGCGTCCCCGGGCTTCACGGCCCCGTGTCTCGTGCCCATGTGCGAGGCCATGATCTTCTCGGCGATGGTCATCGCCCTCGGCGGCGTGTCGATCGGGGTCCCGGGCTCGTCGCCCCGCAACCTCGCCTCCAGGTACGGGAACAGGCCCCCGCGCAGGAGCACCCTGGCTGAGAGCGGGTCGAAGCCATGCGTCAGCTCGGCGACGGGGAGCTCCTCCCCCGCGGCGAGGCGTCGCGCGACCTTCTCGTCCGTGATCGGGAACATCCCGTTGTTGATCAGGTTCTGCCGGTGGATCGGCGTGATGCTCGGGGCGAAGACGGCGCCAATCCCGGCGTAGAGGAGCGCGAGCGCGGCGACCTCCCGGCTGGACCCCTCGCCCCAGCCTTCCGCGGCGAGGAGCAGCCCGAAGCCGCCCTTCCGGATGTCCCCCGGCTCGACGAACCCTCCGTTCCCGAGCGATCGGAGGACGAGCGTTCCGAGGCGGTCGTCGTAGTAGTAGCAGTCCGGGTTGGCCTTGATGATCGCGTCGGTGGAGACGTGCGCGTAGAGCTCGGAGACGGCGGGGGGCGGCGTGAGCGACTCCCCGCGGAACTGTCCGCGGAGGCGATCGCGGTCGGCGGTGAGCCAGAGGGGGCGGCCCGCGAGTCGGATCGACCGGACGCATCCCGCGCCGTCCAGGAAGACGTCTACGTGGCCGACCTTCTTGACTCGGGACGGAGGGGCAGACGGTGTCGCGGTCGTCAAGGCTCACTCCCGAAAGGGCGCTTCATTGTAACGACGGCGGGAGGTCGTTACAATCCCGGCGCGCCATGGACCTCGGCATCAAAGGTCGTGTAGCTCTCGTCACCGCGTCCAGCCGCGGGCTCGGCCGCGCGTGCGCCATCGCGCTCGCGAAGGAGGGCGCGAAGGTCTCCATCTGCGCGCGCGAGAAGGACAAGCTCATCCAGGCCGAGGGGGAGCTCAAGTCTCTCGGGGCGACGGTCTACTCCGCGGTCACGGACCTGAACAAGCTCGGCGACATCGACCGCCTGGTCGAGGGGACGCGGACCGCGCTCGGCCCAATCGACATCCTCGTCGCGAACACCGGCGGCCCTCCCATCGGGTACTTCCTCTCGCTCTCCTCGCAAATGTGGGAGGACGCCTTCCGGCTGCTCGTCGAGGGGGTGGCCCACCTCGCCCGCCTCGTCCTCCCGGGGATGAAGGAGCGGAAATGGGGGAGGATCGTGGCGATCGAGTCGACGAGCGTGAAGCAGCCGATCGACGGGCTGGTCCTGTCCAACTCGCTCCGGATGGCGGTCGTGGGGATGTTCAAGTCGATCGCGCTCGAGGCGGCGGCTTCGGGGGTCCGCGTGAACGTCGTCTGCCCGGGGTCGATGGACACGGACGCGATCCAGCGGGTCATGCAGCTCGGGGCGCAGCGCGACGGCGTGACCATCGAGGAGGCCCGGGCGCGGCTCGAGAAGGGGATCCCCGTCGGGCGGATGGGGAAGCCGGAGGAGCTGGCCGACGTCGTGGCCTTCCTTGCGAGCGAACGGTCTTCGTTCGTCACGGGCGTGACGCTTCCCGTCGACGGCGGCATGATCCGCGGGCATTAGCCGTGCGACTGGAGTCCCATGCCATCACCGACCCCGGCCCCGCGGGGAAGCGCAACGACGACACCTTCTACGTCGACGACGCGCACGGGCTCTACGTCGTCTCGGACGGGCTGGGGCGGTTCAAGGGAGCGGACCTCGCGAGCCGTACGGTCGTCAACGCGGTCGTGAAGGCGGTCCTCGCGGGCGAGCCGCTCGACAAGGCTGCGAACACGGCCGCGCGGGCGGTCGACGCGCGGGCGAAGGCGGACCCCGCGCTCAAGGACATGGCGGCGACGCTCACGCTCCTCCACGTCGCGGGGAATCGGTTCGAGGGGGTCCACGTCGGGGACAGCCGCGCCTACCTCTTTCGCGCGGACACGCTCGTCCAGCTCACGCGTGACCACTCCGTCGCGTTCGAGCAATACCTCGCGGGGGCGATCACAAAAGAGCAGATCCGCACGAATCGGAATCAGGCGATGCTGACGCGGAGCGTCCGCGCGGGGCGGGGCTTCGCGGCCACCGAGCCGTTCGGCGGGGAGATCCGCCCCGGCGACGAGTTCCTCCTCTGCACGGACGGCCTGACGAAGGAGCTGACCGACGCCCATCTGCGAGTGGTGCTCCGCGAGCCCGGCTCCCCCAAGGCCCACGCCGACGCCCTCCTCGAAAAGGCCCGCAAGCGGATCCTGATCGACAACGTCACGCTGATCGTTGCGCGGACAGCGTCGTCGTAGCGTCCACGCGCGGCCTGCGCCGCGAAAGGAGCTGGAGGCGGAGCTGCGCGGCGGTCAGGCTCGGCGCCCGCCAGAGGCGCGCGGACGTCCACGAGGCGAACTCGCCGGCCAGGATCAGCCAGACGACGGGTCCGAGCGCGTCGAGCGCGGCGAGGAGGACGAGCGCGAGGGACCGCAGGGAAAGGTCCCCTTCGAGCGGCGTCACGCCGCCCAGCGTCGCGGCGAGGTGCGCGACCGCGAGGACCACCCAGGCGGAGCTGCGCGCGATCCACCGTCGCGCAAAGAGGGGGATCTTCGCGGGGGCCGACCCGACGACGAGGCCGACGACGGCGCCGACGACGAGCCAGAGGCAGCGAAGCGGGCAGCCGACGCCGATCGCGAGCCAGACCCAGAGGGCGCCGGCGGCCGTCGCCGCGGCGAGGCCGTAGAGGGCCGTCTCCCTCAGGAGGTCCGAGGCGACGCCCCAGCGGGGCAGGACCCCGGTGTCGCAGGTGGGGCAGGGCCTCGTGGTCGCGCGGACCGAGCCCTGCGGATGGTGGGAGACCCAGCGGACTTCCTCGTACCGGGTCCCGCACGCCTTGCAGCGCGTCATGGATTGATCCCTCCGACCGATCGGGCGAGCTTCCGACGGTCTTTCGCATTCCCATCCCTGGACGTGCCGACGCATCACTCCCGTTGCCGCACGGGGAGGCTGCACGACGCGTGCCGGGCCCCGTCCGATCGTGGCCTCTCCCACACCGCGCGCACTGGCGGGACTTGGGATGTGTTAGGAAACGGCCGGGCCCCGTCGTTTGCGGCGAGGCGGCCCCAGGGTGACCGGTTCCGTCACCTGGATCGACCGGAATCGGCCCTCGAATCGAAGGAGGCGCCGTTCTGGCGGCGCAGTGCGCGGCCTGTGTAGGATGTCCACGTCGAACCCATCCCTGCCACGCTGCTGGGGAGGCCTCCATGCACCGTCTCGCGGCATCGCTGCTCCTCCTCGCCCTGGCACTCCACGCCGAAGATGGCGATGACCTCCTCGGGAAGGCTCGGGCGGCGTGGGGAAAGGGGGACTTCGAGGGGGCCGTGGAGGCCTATCGCGGGCTGCGCGACGGGTTCCCGGGGCACGACTTCGTGAAGGGCGGAGACGCGCAGTTCTGGCTCTGGTGCTCGCTGGCGAACTCGGGGAAGAAGCGGGAGGCCATCGCGGAGATCCAGGCCTTCCTCGAGAAGCACCCAGGGCACGGCTCGTGCGACTACGCGCTCTATTTCCTCGGGCAGCACCTCCGGGAGCTGGGCGACGAGGAGAAGGCGAAGGCCGCGTGGGAGCGGCTCCTCAAGGACTTCCCGAAGAGCCAGATGGGGGAGATGGCCCGCGATGCCATCGAGGGCAAGGGCGTCACGGCCCCGGCGCGCGAGGAGCGCTTCAACGAGGACGACTTCCGCGGCGCCGCCGAGGCCGCCGGGCGGTGGCTCCTCAAGGTCGCCGAGGAGAAGGACGGCGGGCTGACCTGGACCGAATACGAGGGGACGAAGGCCCGGCCCACGAGCCTGTACGAGGGGCAGGCGGGGATCCTCCTCTACTTCATGAACTTGAACAGGGCCACACACGACCGGAAGTGGTTCGTGGCGGCAGAGAAGACCGCCGAGGCGCTCGCAGCGAGAGCAAGCAAGGACAAGGACGGTGTCTGCTGGCCGGACGAGTCGGAGCCGGAGGACGACGTGATCGCCCAGGAGCCCTCCCCGGGCTACTACGTTGGCACGGCTGGCATCGGCAACGCGTTCCTCGCGATGTACGAGTGGACGAAGCGCGCTCCGGGCAGGGACTTTGCCGTTGGCGCGGCCGACTGGGTCCTGGCGAATGCCAAGCGCGACAAATCAGGCATCCACTGGGGCGAGGACACTGACATCATCTCAGGGACGGCTGGTACCGGCCTGTTCCTGATCGCCATGGACAGGGCCATCAGGATCACCGGCGAGAGGAAGTACCTCGAAGGTGCCCAGGGCGCAGCCGACTGGCTTCTCTCTGTCGGAGTGAAGGATGGCGATGGGCTCAAGTGGAAATCCACCGCGCAGCTCGAGCGGTTCTACACCGGGTACTCGCACGGCACGGCGGGGATCGCGGACTTCCTCTTGAAGGTGTACGAGGCGACCCAGGACAAGAAGTACCTGGAGGGGGCCGAGGCGGGCGCCAGGTGGCTTCTCTCGGTATCCAAGGAGGAGCGGGGCGGGTTGAAGTGGTTCCACTACCAGCCCGACCACACCGAGGCCTTCCAGACCGGGTGGTGCCACGGCCCCGCGGGAACCGCGAGGCTCTTCCTGGACCTCCATCGCGTCACCGAGAAGCAGGAGTACCTCGACGTCGCCGTGAAGGGCGGGGAGTGGCTCGTCGCGGAGGTCGAGCCCGCGAACCCGGCCGCGGTCCACTACGGCGTCTCGATGTGCTGCGGCGCGGCCGGCGTGGGCGACTACTTCCTCGAACTCGCGATCCAGACGCGCGACGACCGCTGGATCGAGCACGCCGCAGGAGTCGCCCGCTGGCTCATCCGGCACGCGAAGCGGGACGGCGAGGGGCTGAAGTGGACGAACTACGACCAGCCCGACGAGAAGGGAGTGGTCTACTACGGGACGGGGCACATGACCGGTGCCGCCGGCGTCGGGACCTTCCTCCTGCGCCTCGACTGCACCCTGCGCGGCGAGGTGGAGCGCATCGTTCCCACGCTCGACAAGCCCCGGTACGCCGAAAGTCTGGGCCCCGCGGGCAACGAGTACGTAGTCCTCTCAGCCGTCGACCCCAAGGGGCCGTGGCACAAGGCCGCCGAGAGGCTCGCGGCGTACCGCAAGGGGACGATCATCCCATTTCGCCCGGATCGCCTTGCCTCTGCACATCGGCAGCTCGCGCGCGTGGGGGCGCGCCATGTCGCCGTAGTCCTCCAGCCCGAAGACCTCGACGTCAACCTCCACCGCCGCCTGCTCGCCATCTCCACGCGGATGGACGACGACGCGTTCTGCGACTTCGCCATCGGCTACATCACGGGCCCCACGCCCGAGGCAGCCCTGAAGCTCGTCGAGAGCGCGATCGCCGTCGAGAAGGTCGGTGCCGCACGGACGGCCGTCGAGGCGGCCGTCGTGAGCGAGGTGAAGTCGTTCACGACCGACGACCCGCCGATGGCCCTGGCCGGCGAGCTCGGGTTCGAGGGGAAGTCGATCTACTGGGCGACGCGCGAAGCCGACCCCGACGTGCTCGGATTCGTCCAGGACCACCTGAAGGACCTCGAGGGCCGTGGCGTCGTGATGCTCTCCGGGAACGGCGACCCCGAGGGGATCTGGCTCTTCGCCGACGACCGCAACATCGACGACTCCAAGCACTGGCCGTTCGACTCGAAGCGCGTCGGCGAGGACCCGAACGGGGAGATGCCCCGCATCCTCGCCAAGGACCTCCGAGGGCTCGACCTGTCACGCGCCGTCGTCTGGAGCGGGACGTGCCACAGCGGCGTGACGAGGCGCGCCTTCATCGGCCCGGACATCGTCTCAACGTTTGGGACCGTGGACTGCGTCACGAAGTACATGGTCCCCGCGGACCGTAGCCTGGCGCTCGCGATCCTGGGAAATGGGCCCGCGGCCTATCTCGCCCCGATCGGCCCGAACCACGGCTACGCGACGCTCGTGGAGGCCCACCGGGCGCTCGCGACGGGGATGCCGCTCGGGGACGTGATGCGGACATCCTACAACGAGGTCGTCCTTGCCGAAGGATGTCGCCTGTCGCCGCCGGTCTTCGTGCCCGGGGAGCCCGAGCCCGCAGAGGACCCGATGAGGGGGAACGCCGTGAATCGACTTCTGTTCGGCGATCCGGCGTGCCGACCGTTCCCGGCGGCGGACCGCGACGCAGTGAAAGCCACCAGGGACGGTGACAGGGTCCACTGCGAGGTGGTGGACGGCGACGCGGGGGTCTTCTGGGACATGTACGCCGGGGGCCAGGGCGCCCAGGAACGCATCTACGTCGTCGTCGAGCTGCCCGGCGACTTCCCCGAGGTCGGCTCGGTCACGACGGAGTCGAAGGACGTCGCGATCACCGGGTGCCGTTGGGGCGTGGAGGAGATCGACGGGAAGCGATGGATCCACCTCGTGGCCAATGCGGCCCAGGGGGCGTTCGCGAAGGAGGGCGCCGCCGTCGAGTTCAAGATCACGCCCCGGTAACGACTACCGCTTCACGCCGACGGGCGTGGCCATGCGGTTGCGCTGGACGGCGGGGAGCGTGTGCGAGGACGCGCGCCGCGCGGCCCGCTTCTGATCCGCGGCCTGGCGCTGCACCTGGGCCTTCTTCGCGGAGAAGTGGCTGATCAGGATCGGGATGCCGGCCACCACCATCAGGGCGCCGAGGAACGTCAGAACCGTACCCATCGTCTTGACCTCGCTTCTCTGGCAGGGCGAGCACTGTAGGGCAGCGAGTCTCGCCGCGCAAGATGTGAATCACGTAACTGCTCACAGAATTGAAGATTAGAAAACACGCGTGAGTGATTCAGGGCGCCCCTTGAATGGACGCGGGGCATCCACTACCATTCGGCGGTCCATTCGAGGCCACCAATGCGACAGGACCGCGGCTGGCGCCCGAGACAGGGGCCGGCGAACCGCCCCCCGAGACGCGAGCGGCCGCCGGGGCTCTTCTACAACGCCGTGTTCGTCTCCGCCGCGGACCGCGAGGAGCTCCTCGAGTGGATGAAGACGATCCACCCCATCTGGGAGGACCGCTACTCCGCGCGAACGCTCCCGCAAGGCCAGGAGAACCGACGGCTCCTCCGCCCCGTGTACTGGCTCGGCGTATGGCAGTTCGCGTGCCTCGACTACTACCACCCGCCCAACGGCGTCGTGGACCGCTGCGTCCGCGCGGAGCCGTACCCGCCGCCGCTCGCGAGGATGGTCGCGCGGATCGAGGAGCAGGCACGCCGCATGTTCCGCGGGACGGACATGCCCCAGGGTTGGAAGCTCAACTGCTGCCTGATTAACCTGTATGGGGATCAGATCGAGGAGGAGGGGAGGCGCGACACGGCCCGCGTGGGGGACCACCGCGACTACGAACCCGGGCCGATCGGGTCGATCTCGCTCGGCGAGCGGGCCCTCTTCCAGTTCACCGAGCGTAGCGGGGGGCGCCCGGGCGAGCGCCGCGACGAGCAGGTCGTCTCGCAGCAGTGGCTCGACGACGGCTCGATGCTGATCTTCGGCGGGGAGTTCCTCAAGGTCCGCTGCAACCACCGCGTCCAGCGCGTGGACCGGCGCGACAAAGTGGCCTTTGACCTCGGGGTGAGGGGCTTCGAGACGAGGCGGATCAACTTCACGTTCCGCTTCGTGCCCGAGGAGCACGTCCTGCCGTTCGCGGGGCTCGCGGCGCCCGCGCGGGAGGACGTAAAGGGCTACGTGGAGATCCTCGCGCGGCACTCGCCGTTCTTCGCGGAGGCGCTGGCGAAGTCCTCGACTACTTGAGGACGTCGTCGCCCAGCTCGCCGCGGAGGTCGCGCTCCTCGCCGTTCGGGGGGATGACCACCCTCAGGCCGATCCGCACGGGGACGATCACGGTCGTCTGCACGCGCATGATCTCGACCTCGGGAAGCTGGATATACGTGTCGGGGACCGACGGGTCGTCCGCGCGGGCGTCGGGCGTGATGTCGAACAGGCGCAGCCTCTTCAGCTTCGCCTGGGTCGCGCGCACCTCCATCGTCACGTCCGCGCTGTCGATGATGTACTCCCTCCAGGCGTCCTCGTAGTAGCTGGCGAGCCTGGCCGCCAGGTCGTCGAGCCCGCGGATCCCGTGCTCCTTGCCCGCCGCGATGAGGAGCTCCTTCCCCTTCGCCCGGTCCCTCTCGTTCGCCTTCCAGATCAGGTCGAGGCCCTTGTCGACGGCCTCCTGTTGCTTCTTCTGCCGCGCCAGGCGCTCATCGCGCACGTCGAGGTAGCGGGCCTTCTTCGGAGGCATCCACTCCTTCTTGCGCTCGACCCAGCCCATCGCCTTCCAGGCATCGAGCTGCGTCATCCAGTTCCCCTCGTGCCGGATGAACCCGAGGGCCTTGCGCGCGACCTCGTTGTCCGGGTCGGCGGCGATCGTCGCCTCGTACTCCTTCTTCACGAACTCGTCGAGGTCGTTCTGCTTGCACCACGCGGCCAGATCCAGGTGCCCCGCAGCGTCGTCCGCGGCGACCTTCGCGGCCTTCTCGGCGTAGATGTCCCACACGCACGGGCCGGGCTCGATCCGGGCGACCTGCTCCTTCTTGAAGGTGATCGTGCCGTGGTGGAGCTGGACGTGGACCCCGGAGGAGTCCTCGGTGACCTTCCCCTCGAACTTCCCGCCCGAGGTGAGCCAGACGGTGTCGGCGGAGAGGGGCAGGGCGAGGCCGAGGACGACGAGGCAGGCGAAGCGCATGGATGGCCCCTCACGGGGAATCGGCCCCTGACGACGGGAATTCTGCTCCCCGGGGCTTGCGCGTGTCAAGGCGAACCATGTTATACTCCGTGTGCTCGAAGGCGCCCCGGTCCAGCTCGCCCCGGACCACGCCATCGACGGATCACCGCAGGGACGGACGCACCGCACAACCTCCATTCCGCCACGGGAGGCCGCGATGACCGAGGACTCCGCACGCCCCGCTCCGTTTGGCGCGGCCGTCGAATTGACCGAGGAGGAGGTCCGCCGGCGAAAGGAGTTCCTGGAGTTCACCCAGGAGGACGAGCGCCGGCTCGTCCAGCTCCAGCCGCTCGCGGAGAAGTACGCCGACGACGTCATCGAGGAGCTCTACGAGCACCTCCTCCGGTTCGACGAGACTCGGAAGTTCCTCCAGGATCCCAGGGTCCTCGAGCGGGTGAAGGCCCTGCAGAAGGAGTACTTCCTCCGCCTGACGCAGGGAGACTACGGCGCGGAGTACGTGCGGAACCGCGTCCAGGTCGGCGTCGTCCACGAGCGGATCGGGCTCGACCACAAGTGGTACCTCGGGGCATATCGCCGGTACCTCCAGTCGGTCATGACGCGGCTGCTGGAGGAGTACAAGGACCGGCCGCGGCTCGCCATCGACGCCTTCATGTCCCTGAAGAAGCTCATGTACCTCGACATCGGCATCGCGCTCGACCGGATCCTCGTCAAGCGCGAGGGGACGATCCGCGCCCAGCAGGACGCAATCCGCGAGCTGTCGACTCCGGTGCTCCAGCTCCGGGACCGGCTCCTCATCCTGCCGATCATCGGCATGATCGACAGCCAGCGCGCCCGCCAGCTCACGGAGCAGCTCCTCCGCGCCATCCGCGCGAACCGGGCCAAGGTGGTCGTCATGGACATCACGGGGGTGCCCGCGGTCGACTCCAAGGTCGCGAACCACCTCCTCCAGACGGCCGACGCCTGCAGGCTCATGGGGGCGAGGGCGATCCTCACCGGCCTCTCCGCCGGCGTGGCCCAGGCCCTTGTCACGCTGGGCGTCGATCTGACCCGGGTCCACACGGTCGGCGACCTCCAGGGCGGCATCGAGGAGGCCGAGCGCATCCTCGGGTACCGGGTCACGAGGATCGACGGCGAGTCGGGGTAGGAGGCGGAATGCGGGTCCCCATCCTGAAGCAGGGGGAGCACCTCATCGCGTCGGTGCAGAGCGCCCTCGCGGACTCCGAGTGGCTCCAGCTCCGCGACGACCTGGCCCGGAAGGTCGGCGAGCACCGGTCGCGCGGCGTCGTGATCGACGTGACCGTCCTCGACGTGCTCGACTCCTTCGCGACCCGCATGCTTCTGGCGATGGCGGGACTTCTGAGGCTGCGGGGAGCGGAGGCGGTCATCGTGGGGATCCAGCCGGACGTGGCCTTTTCGATGGTGCAGCTCGGGATCACGATGGAGGGTGTGTCGACGGCGCTCGATCTCGAGGAGGGCCTGGCCTTCCTCGGCGGGCTGGCGCGAAAGGACGACACGGGTGGCAAGCGAACCCCAGGCCCCCGGTAGGACCGAGTCGCGGGTCCCGATCCAGTCCGACGCCGACGTGGTCGTGGCGCGGCAGAAGGGCCGCGCGCTCGCGGCCGAGGCCGGGCTGCCGGACCCGGACCTGACCGTGGTCGCGACCCCGATCTCGGAGCTCGCCCGGCACATAGTCGCCTATGCGGTGCGGGG
>CAZYRM010000063.1:0-33482 GCA_964649705.1 uncultured Planctomycetia bacterium | reverse complement strand
GGCTTGGTTCGTCCACGCCGAAACAACTGCGCGCGCCGCGCAGCTGTTGAGCGATAGGGATCCAACGAGATCCCAGATCCCAACACAATGCCTGCGCGCTTGTTGGGATTTTGGATCTCGTTGGGATCTGGGATTTGGGATCTGGAACTAGAGCGCGGGCAGCCATCCAATCCCACAGGATCGCGCTTGACGCGAAACTAGCGGAGCTTCCCGATGGCAGGCCACGTCTCGCCGTTCGCGGAGTTGTACCCCTGGCGCAGGATGTGGCCCCAGGCCAGGCGAACCCACACCCCCTGGCGCGGATCGAAGACGGTGAACCAGCCTCCGAAGGCCGGGAACGCGCCGAGCCCGAGGACGACCTCGTCGCCCACGGTGCCGTCCAGCTCGCCCGTGGCGGGTCGGACCTCGCCGTTCGCGTCCGTGTACGACTGCCAGCCCAGCCCGAGCCACGCGAGGGGCGCGTGGTCCTCCTCCGCGTCGTCCAGCACGCGGCAGCGCCCGCCGCTCCCGGGGAAGCGGCCGATGCCGAGGAGCACCTCGTCCGCGTCATCGTCGTCGACGTTCCCGCACGCCGGCCAGGTCTCCCCGTTGGCCGTGTTGTACTCCGTCCAGTCGAGTCGGATCGTGCGGAGGAAGGCATACCCCTCGTCCGCGTCGTCGAACGTGAAGGCGTACCCGCCGTTCCGCGCGTAGCGGCCCAGCCCGACGACGATCTCGTCGAGGCCGTCGTCGTCGATGTCTCCGCAGGCCGGCCGCGTCTCGCCGTTCGCCGCGTTGTAGGCGGTCCACCGAACCCTCCCCCACTTGCGGAGGGCGTAACTGTCGGTCGTGTTGCCGAAGACGAGGAAGAACCCGCCGTTCGCCGGATGAGGGCCGAGGCCGACCACGATCTCGGCCCGACCGTCGCCGTCGAGGTCTCCGCAGGCGGGGCGTGTCGAGCCCTCCGCCTGGTTGTAGGCGGCCCACGGGACACGGAGCCACCTGAGGACGGCGTGGCCGTGCAGGCCGTCGTCCATCACGACCGCGTACCCCCCGCTGCCGGGGTAGGGGCCGATCCCGACGACCATCTCGTCCCAGGGGTCGTCGTCGAGGTCTCCGCACGCCGGCCTCGTCTGGCCGACCGCTGTGTCGTAGGCCTCCCAGGGGAGGCGCCGCCAGGCGATAGCGCGCATCCCGGTCAGCGGGCCGCCGAAGATGTCGACGATGCCGTTCCCGCCGGCCCCCGTCCCGCAAGCGATCTCGGACGAGGAGTCCACGGGGGACAGCTCCCAGTGGTCGCGGCGAGACCCGCTTCCGCCGAACAGGAGCAAGCGGTTGCGCGACCGGTCGTAGGTCATCCCGTGATGCCGCCGAGCCGCGGGGCCCGACGGGAGCGGCCGCTGCACCCAGTTCGCCCCGTCCCACTCCCATGCGTCCCCGAGGTCCTTTGTGGCCCACCGCCCGCCGTAGAGCGCCACGCGGGCGCGCTCCGCGTCGTAGGCCATGGCGTGTCCGTAGCGGGCCTCCGGAGAGCTCGGCGGGGTCCGACGCGTCCAGCTTGCCCCGTTCCACTCCCACGTGTCCCCGAGGATGTCGTTCGAGTCGTTGGTCCCCCCGAACAGGACCACGCGCTGACGGACCTCGTCGTAGGCCATGGCGTGCTGGTACCTCGCGGGGGGAGGCGTCGCGGGCTGGCGCGACCGCCAGACGGCGCCGTCGAACTCCCACGTGTCGCTCAGCGCGCCCGCCGTGCTCTTCCCTCCGAACAGCACGAGCCTGCCGCGGGCGGAGTCGTAGGCAACCGCGTGGAAGTGACGGGGAGAGGGCGAGGTGACGGCCGGGACGCGCACCCAGTCGGTCCCCGTCCACTCCCAGGTGTCGTCGAGGCTGACGGTGTTCGTGTCCTTGCCGCCGAACAGGACGATGCGGTGGATGCCGGCGAACCAGGCCATGGCGTGGCCGATGCGCGGGCCGGGGGAGTGGGCAGGCTGACGGAGGCCCCAGTCGTCGCCGTCCCACGCCCAGGTGTCGCCCAGGGGCGCGGCCGCGCCTCCGCCGAAGAGGACGACCTCCTCGTTGTCGTGGTCGCAGGCCATCGCGTGCTGCGAGCGGCCGTCCGGCTTGTTCGTGGGGAAGCGTTGCGACCAGTCGGCGAGCGCGTCGCCCGCCGAGGCGGCGAACATCGCTGCGACGAGCAGGGAGACGTACGGAGCGAGACCCCGGTTGTCGATCGTATTCATCCCCATTCCCCTTCGTATCGTGGTGAGGATCGATCTATCGGCAATCGACGCTCCCGAAGTGCACCGGTGCCCCGCGGCAGTGTCCCCGTCCAGCGGACGGTTATACTAACGACGCCTAACTACACTAACTTTCATCGCTCCAACACAAACACCATATCTTCCATGCATACAAATGGTTATGTGCTTCAACGCTCCCGCAGACGCCCTGGCATCGGCCATGCACCCTCTAGCTGCGTTCCGATTCGATGGACAACCAACTACAAGGGAGACAGCCATGAGAAAGATGCTTGGCGCGATGACGATGGTGCTTGCCCTGATGGCGACCGCGGCCTCCGATGCGCGAGCGGACCATGAGAGGAGCCGGTTCGGGTTCGGGTTCAGCTTCGGCGACGACGGCGGGTCCTTCCGCTTCGGTTCCGGCTACCGCGACTCCTGCCGCCCGCGCGCGGGCCACTACGAGTACCGCACGGAGTCGTACATGATTTCCTGCGGCGGGTGGCAGCAGGTGTTCGTGAGCGACGGGTGCGGCCGCGGGCGCTACGAGTGGCAGTACGTTCCGCCGGTCTACGGCACCCGCACGGTCCGCGTCTGGGTGAACTACTAGAGAGCTTCGGATATCCCGAAGGCATATGACTCACCGCCCCGGTCGGGGCTCGGAATCGTCCCGCGCGCTCCTCGGTATGGCCGATGTGTTGTCGGTCTTGGGGCTGGTCGGCTGGTTCAACCCCCTGGCCTCCGACCGGATCCCGCCGAGGGTCGCGCAAGACGATGACGGGTCTCCTCCGGGGCGGTGTGTACTTAGCTTGACCCCCGGAGAGGCCCCCCCGAGAATCGCGCCCCTACGCGGGGTCCCAGATGAACGTCCTCGTCACCGGTTCCAGCGGACTGATCGGCTCCGAGGCCGTCGCCTACTACGACGGGCTCGGCCACCGAGTGGTCGGCGTCGACAACAACATGCGGGCCGTCTTCTTCGGCCCCCAGGGCGACACCTCCTGGAACCTCGAACGCCTTAGGCGGACCTGTCCGCGCTTCCAGCACCACGCCATCGACATCCAGGACCGCGAGGGCGTCGACCGGCTCTTCCGCGGCGAGCGGTTCGACCTCGTCGTCCACTGCGCCGCCCAGCCCTCCCACGACAAGGCCCGCGAGATCCCCCTCCTCGACTTCGGCGTCAACGCCCTCGGCACGGTGAACCTCCTGGAGGCCTTCCGTCTCCACGCCCCCGAGGCCGTCTTCGTCCACATGAGCACGAACAAGGTGTACGGCGACGCCCCGAACGAGGTCCCCCTCGTCGAGCTCGACAAGCGCTACGACTACGCCCGCCCGGAGGACCGCCACGGCATCCCCGAGGAGTGCCGCATCGACCGCTGCCTCCACTCCCTCTTCGGGGCCTCCAAGACCGCCGGCGACGTGATGGCGCAGGAATACGGCCGCTACTTCGGCCTCAAGGTCGGCATCTTCCGCGGGGGGTGCCTCACCGGCCCCTCCCACTCGGGCGTCGAGCTGCACGGCTTCCTGAACTACCTCGTCAAGGTCGCCGTCGCGGGCGGGACCTACCGCGTGTTCGGCTACAAGGGGAAGCAGGTCCGCGACAACCTCCACAGCCACGACGTCATCCAGGCCTTCGAGGCGTTCCGCGCGGCGCCGAGGCCCGGGGAGGTCTACAACCTGGGGGGCGGCCGCGGCAACGGCGTCTCCATCCTCGAGGCCTTCGACCTCCTGGAGCAGCGGTTCGGACTCCGCGTGAACTGGACCTACGTCGACCAGGCGAGGTCGGGCGACCACATCTGCTACTTGTCGGACCTGAGGAAGATGCAAACCCACTTTCCTACGTGGAGCGTCACCAGGAGCCTGGAGGACATCCTCGCCGAGATGGTCCAGGCCGAACGGGCCCGAGCCGCCGGGGGGGCGTGATGGCCCTCCGAGTCGCGATCGTCGCCGGGGCGCGGCCGAACTTCGTCAAGGTCGCGCCCATCGTCCGCGCGATGCGCACGCAGGCCTCCCTCGCCCCGATCCTCGTCCACACGGGCCAGCACTACGACTACGGCATGTCGAAGGTCTTCTTCGAGGACCTCGACCTCCCCGAGCCCGACGTCCACCTGGGGGTCGGCTCCGGGACGCACGCCGAGCAGACCTCCCGTGTCATGACGGAATTCGACCGCGCGCTCGACGCCCGCCCGGCGGACGTCGTCGTGGTCGTGGGAGACGTGAACTCCACGATGGCCGCCGCGCTCGTCGCCGTGAAGCGACGGATCCCAGTCGTCCACGTCGAGGCAGGCCTGAGGAGCTACGACCGCGGCATGCCCGAGGAGGTCAATCGCGTCGTGACCGACTCCGTGGCCGACCTCCTCCTCACGCCCTCTCGCGACGCCGACGCAAACCTGGCGAAGGAGGGAATCGACCCCGCGCGCATCGTCTTCGTCGGCAACGTGATGATCGACTCGCTCGCGGCGGCCCTCCCGGCGGCGAGGGCGCGCGGCCACGTGGCGCGGCTGGGCCTCTCGCCCGGGCGGTTTGCGCTGGTCACACTCCACCGCCCCACGAACGTCGACGAGGAGGCGCCCCTCCGCAGGGTCCTCTCCTGCCTCGACGAGGTGGCCCTGGCCTGCCCCGTGGTCTTCCCCGTCCACCCCAGGACGTCCCTGCGCCTGGAGACGCTCGGGAGGAGGAGGACGTCGTGGGCCGACGCGCGGGCCGGAGCGACCGGGCTCCTCCTGGTGCCGCCGGTCGGCTACTTGGACTTCATGGAGCTCCAGGCCGCCTCGGGGGCCGTGGTGACGGACTCGGGCGGGATCCAGGAGGAGACGACCTGGCTCGGCGTGCCGTGCCTGACGCTCCGTCCGAACACGGAGAGGCCGATCACGGTGACGGAGGGGACCAACGAGGTGATCGGGGACCGCCTGGACCTCGTGCCCGGGCTGGTGGCGAAGGCCCTCCGCGGCGAGTGGAAGAAGGGGCGCATCCCCGACCTCTGGGACGGGCGGACGGCGGGCCGGATCATCGCGGCCCTCCAGCGGCGCTACTCGCCGCCGGCGTCGTAGCTACTCGTCCTCGCCGTCGTTCTCGTCGTAGAGCTCCGTCGGGAGGAGGATGCGTCCCGAGGGCGCGGGCTTCGGCTGCTCCTTCGCCACGGGGGTGGGCAGCGCGACCTTCGGACCCGCCTTCTCCACCGGAACCGGCGGCGCGGGCGCCGAGCGCACCGCGGAGGCCGGGGCGATCGGCTCCGCCTTCTCCTGCTTGGAGACCCCCACGAGCGGGCGGCTCTTGGGCTCCTCCAGGTCCGGAGGCGGGGGAAGGAGCGGCGCGGTCGGCAGCGGCCTGGGCAGCTCCTGCTTCGGCTGGACCGCGGGCGGGGGCGTCGGGGCCTTCGCGACCGCGGGGGCCGGCTTCGGCTCCTCCTTCGGGGCCGCCGCCACGGCGGGCGGCGACTGGCCGCGGCGGACCTCCTCGAGGGCGCTGCGCACCCGCTCGATCCGCCGCTCCGTGTCCGACAGGTGGGTCGAGACCGCGTCCACGGCCTCCTGAGCCAGTGTCTCCGTGAGCCTTTCGTTCTCCGCGTCGGCCTGCTCCACGCGCTCGGCGAGGAGCGTCATGTCGCGCGACATGTCGTTCAGGCGCAGGATGGCGAAGGGGACCGCGGAGAGGGCGACCACGAGCAGGGCGAGCGTGCCGCCCATGAGCGGCCACCACGCGAACCTGCGGCGGGGGGCCTCCTCCTCGTCCCGGACGGCCGGCGCCGCCGCCTTCGGCTTGGGCGTGGGCGGCGGGGGCGGGGCCTCGCCCGGGAGGTCGATCTCGGGAAGGCTGTCGAAGTCGATCTCCAGGTCGAGATCGAGGTCGAGGTCCGGCGGAACGGGCGGCACCGGGTCGGCGCCAATCTCCATCGCACCCGCGGCGAATCGGTCCATGGGAGGTCCTCTTTTCCTGAATCCTAGCGGGGTCCGCTCCGCGTCCCGCGCGAGCCGGGGAGGGGCGGCACTACGACGCCGGCCTTCCTCAGCACCTCCGTGTCGTGCTCCAGACGCTCGTAGGTCACCCTCTGCTCCGCCGTGAGGATCGACTCGATCCGACGGATCGCCGTGTCCTGGGTCCGTCGGAGCAGCTCCACCCCCTGTCCCGAGGGCCTCTGGCGCTCGCTCTCCAGCGTCGATCTCACCTGCGTCAGGTACTCCGTGCAGACCTCGCGGCAGCGCTCCCGCTGGACGGCGGTCAGGCCGAGCGAGCGCGTCATCCCGTCGATCCACGAGTCGACGAGCTCGGCCGCGGACGGGTCCGTCGGCGCGGGCTCGGCTGACGCCGGCGGCTCATAGACTCCCGCCTGGGGCGATGGGGCGGTCGCGTACGGTTGGACCGACGGCTGGACGCCCTTCGGGAGGGGCATCGTATCGGGCAGCTTCATCTCGTAGATTGGCCGGGGGAGCATCCTCTGCACGCCCGACTCGATGAACGTGAGGATCTCGTCGTGGGCGCGGGAGGACTCCCGGAGGCGCCCGTCGATCTCGGCTCGGATGCGCGCGACGCGGGCCGCCTCGTCCTGACGCACGACTCGGGCGCTCCGCAGGAGCGAGTTCAGCCGCTGTCCGGTCTCGCCGATGCGGCTGTACAGGAAGGGGGCGGCGAGGAGGAGGGCGACGAGCCCCACGCACGCCGCGACGGCCGCCGCGCCGAATCGAGGCCGCACTGCGGCGGATCGAGGCCGCTCCGCGGCGGATCGAGGCCGCTCCGCGGCTTCGCGCGAGGGCCGATCCGCGTCCCGTGCCACTCCCATTCTCCCTTCCCGTGTCACGCCCTTCCGCGGGCCTTCAGGACCCTCGCCGCGGCGACCGCTCCAAGGAGGGCCGCGAGCACCAGGACCCAGGCCAGGAGAGGCCCTTCAGGGCCGATCGCTTGCCTTGCGAGCCACGCCAGCGGCCCCAGCCCGCCGCGGACCGACGTGCGAACGCCGTCGCGCGAGGAAATCACGGAGGCGATGCCAGGGCTGCTTCCGTAGTATAGATCGACCAACGAGCGCCCAAACTTGGTAGGCATCAGCGTGAGGTCGCGGAACGCCCTGAGCGTCGCGACCTCCTCGGAGTCGCCGTACGAGGCGCCCGCGATGAAGCACAGCCCCTTGTTCCTGTCCTCGCGGCTCTCGCGGACGCGCTGCACGTTCCTCGCCCCCGCCGCGGGGAGCTCCGCGAGGGCGATGACGGCGATCCCGACGGGGTCCGCGTCGGACGGGAACGCCTGGCGCGTGACGTTCGTAGACGTGCTGAACTGGATCGCCGCGGCCCCGACCGTGTCGGTCACATAGGCGAACTCGTCTGTCGCGTCGATGCAGCCGCGCGTCACGGACGCGAAGGTCGGCCCTCCCCCGATGGTGACGACCGTGGTGACGATGGCCTGGGCGGCGACCGACCCGACGAGGACCAGGACGTTCCCCGCGTCGCAGACGTAGAAGACGGTGCTCGCGCGGTTCGTGAAGACGTCGATCGGCACGGCCCCCGCTCCCAGGCCGAGGACGAGCCCCGGGGTCAACGTGGCGACGTTGAAGAAGGCCACCTCTCCCTGTCCGTCGCCGTTGTTGTCGATGGGGCAGGCGACGTACACGAAGGTATTCGCGGGCGTGATCGCGATCTGGAGCGGCGTGTCGATCGTCGGCAGGAAGACGGGGAACCCGGGCACGATGGGAGAGAGCGTGGCGACGTCGATCGCGATGACGCACGGGGTGCCGGGCACGGCGATGCTGTCGATGCAGGCCACGTAGCAGCGGCTCCCGTCCGGCGAGACGACGACGTCGATCGGCCCGAGGCCCCCCCCGGCGGAGACGTCGATCGTGGCGATCTCCACCTCCCGGTCGCAGTCGACGACGCTGACGAGGTTCTGGGTCGGGCCGCCGACCCCCGGAAGCGCCCCGTCGATCCCCGCGATCGCCGCGGCGTTGCTGACGAAGGCCAGACGACCGTCGGGCGTGACGGCGACGCCGAACGGCTGGGCGATGCTGAGCGGGATGCGGACCTTGATCTGGCCTCCGAAGCTGGCCCCTCCGACGAGGTTGTCGTTGGAGAGCGTGTCGAAGACGGCGAGCGACGACGAGGTCTGCTCCGTCGCATACCCGTAGTGGAGCATTGGGTTGAGGGCGATCTCGGTGGGGGCGCTGAGGGCGGGGGCGACGGGCGTGATGGTGTCGGGGACGCGGAAGTCGACGACGTCTCCGCCGAGCTGGACCTTGTCGGTGTCGAAGGCGGTGACGGTCCCCGCGGTCTGATTGGCGGTATAGACCCGTTCCCGCGGCGATTGGGCGAGGGCGGGCAGTGAGAGGTGGAGGGCGAGCAGGCCCCACGCGAGGAATCGCGGGCGCGACGAGGGCGACCGGCACCCCGTCCGTGCGCGCGGAGTGCCCTCGGCGCGCGCACAGAGAGGGTCCCTGTTCCAGTACCCTTCTGCCCCCATGTCCCCTACTCTCCGGCGGGCGTTCCCGCGCCCGCCCCCCTCCAATCGTCGCGCCTCGCCCGTCCCCTCGCGCGTCGCCAGGCCGGTCCCTCTACCGCCCCTGGCTCCGAGGCACGTGTGTCCCAGGAAGCGGGCGGAGGATCATCCCCGAGTTGGGGTCGTCCTCGTCCCGATCCTTCATTCCGTCATACAACTTCGATTGCTCCGCGGTCAGGACTCCCTCGATGGTTGCGATGGCCTCGGCCCGAAGCCGGCGCGAGTCCGCTACGGCGTTGCGCGGCTGACCCTTCCTGGCGGCGGCCAGCCTGGCCTTCAGCCGCGTCAGGTAGCTTGCGAAGACTTCGGAGCAGCGTTGCTTCTGCATGGCGTTCAGGCCGAGGGATCGAGCCAGCTCCTCGGTCCAGGCGCCCACCACCTCCTCCGTGGCCGCGTCCAACGCCGGAGCCGCCTCGTCTCGCGGGGTCTCGGGCTCCGCGGCCAGGGCCGGGACGGGCTCCGCGGGGGGCACGTAGGGCGCCACGGCGGGCGTCAGGTCTTCCGGCAGCGGCAGGGCCTCGGGGAGGCGGACCTGCACGATCGGGCGCGGGAGCATGCGCTGGACCCCGGCCTCGACGTGGGCCAGGACCTCATCCTGGTCGAGGGCCCGCTCCCCGACGCAGCGGTCCAGGTCGGCGCGGACGTCCGCGACGCGCGCGGCCTCGAACTCCCGGACCGACCGGGCACGGTGGAGGGCCTGATCGAGGCGCTGGCGGGACTCGCCCAGGCGGATGTAGAGGATCGGCGCCGCGAGCAGGAGGGCGACGAGCAGGGAAACGGCCACCGCGATGGCCGCTCCGGTCCCGCGACCCCCCGCGCCTCCGCGGGCCGTCCGATCCTCGTTCCGTGCCTCTACCATCTCCTCCGTCTCTCCCGCGCCGGGCGTTACGCCGTCCGCCTCGCGGACGTCATCAGACGACGACCGATCCCGGCGCCCGCCGCCAGGGCGAGCAAGGCTCCCGCCGCCGCGGCGAGGCCGCTTCCCATGCCCATGACCAGTCTTGCGGCCCAGACGACAGGGACAAGCCCTCCCCTGACCGAGGCGCGCACGTCGTCGTTCCCCGAGATCGCGGAGGCGACCCCGGGACTGCTCTCATAATATAGATCGACAAACGAGCGTCCGAACTTGGTAGGCATCAGGTAGAGGTCGCGGAACGCGCGGAGCGAGGCGACCTCGCCCGTGTTCCCGTAGGAGGCCGTCGCCACGAAGCAGAGGCCCTTGTTCCGGTCCTCGCGGCTCTCCCGGACGCGCTGGACGTTCGCCGCGCCCGCCGCGCTCAGGTTCGCCAGCGCCATGCTCGCGATCCCGAAGGGGCCCGCCCCGGTCGGATAGACCTGCAGGTGGATGTTTGATGCGGCGTTGAAGTTCTTGACGTCCGGCGTGCCCGTGTCGGTCACGAATCCGAAGCTGTCGTCCGCGTTGATGCACCCGAACTGCGCGTTGGCCAGCGTCGTCGTGCCGGTCTGGATGACGCTCGTGATGACCGACTGCGTCGCGATGGAGACGACCAGGACGAACTCCAACCCCGTGTCGACGATGTACAGGATGTCGTTCGCGTGGTTGGCGAACACGTCGTTCGGGTTGGACGTGCCCGGAACGAGCCCGGCGACCAGGCCCGTGGTAAGCGTCGGGACGTCGAAGAACGCGACCTCGCCGCTCGCGTCCCCGTCCGCGCCGTCCGCACATGCGACGTAGACGAAGGCGTTGTCGTTCGTGATGCAGATCCGCACCGGGGTGTCCGCCGTCGGCAGGGCCACGGCGAACAACGGGGTCAGCGTCGCCACGTCGATGACCACCACGTTGGTCGACGCGCTGCAGGCGACGTAGATCCGCGCGCCGTCCGGAGAGGCGCACACGTCGATCGGCCCGAAGCCGCCTACGACGGAGACATCAATCGTGCCCAATTCCACGAACCGCTCCGCGTCCACCACGCTCACGAGGTCCGCGGTCGGAGTGGCGAGCCCGACGGCCCTCTCGGCGTTTCCGACGAAGACCAGGCTCCCATCCGGCGTGACGCAGACGCCGAGGGGGAGCGGGATGGAGAGGGGGACCCGGGCGTACACCTGTCCGCCGGTACTGATCCCTCCAACCAGGTTGTCGTTGCTGAGCGTGTCGAACACGGCCAGGCTTCCCGTGGTCAGCTCCGTCGCATACCCGTAGTGGAGCATGGGGTTGAGCGCGAGCAGGGTGGGCGCGTTGAGCGCCGGGAACTGGAGCGTGTCCGGTACGAGGAAGTCGACCACGTCCCCGCCGTTGTTGACCTTGTCCGTGTCGAAGGCGCTGATCGTGCCGTCGGTCTGGTTCGCCACGAACACGCGCTCTCGCGGGACCTGCGCCGTCGCGACCGACGCGCACGCGAGGACGAGGAGCAGCAAGTTCGCCTTGCCGGCCAGCAAGCTGGCCTTGCGTGCGATGGTTCCCAGCCAGGCCCGAGCGCGGTTCGTCTGACGGCTCATCTCTTCCTCCTACCTGTCGCGGCCGCCTTCCCCATCGCCCGTCCCGCCGGCCGTATGTCTACGCACCCTCCCCATGCACGGGGACCGTCCCCCTTCCGCTCCTCCGTGCTTGTCTATGTATCGACCACGGAGGATCGGATCTTGACGCGGGGGCGGAATTCCGTGTGCGGCAGAACCCATGTTGGTGCCAATGGTTGCATCACGGAAGGGGTCGCGCGCCTCGGTCTTGCCACTTCACGGAGCGGGTTTTCCCGTTGACGGGGAGCGTTCGCGTCCGCTATGCTATCGCGCTTTCCGCGCCCTGTGCGCTGGCCCGGCCCGCCCCGCGGGGGCCCAGGCCTCCCGCAGGCACGGGACGGCACGGTACCCCAGGGCAAGGACTGGCGAATGTCTGACGCGGACCGGACGATCCTCCTCGCCCACGACAAGCCGGACAAGCGAGAGCTCTATCGGCGGCTCCTCGCCGATGCCGGCGACGGCTGGGAGGTCGAGCTCGCCTCCTGCGGAGAGCAGGCCGTGGAGATCGCGCTGTCCCGCGAGGTCTCCTGCGCCGTCCTCGACGTCCTCATGCCGAACACGCGCAAGGACGAGCGCGAGGGCCACTTCCAGCAGGAGGGCGGGATCTGGGCCCTAGAGCGGATCGTCGAGAAGAAGAGCTACCTCCCCATCATCCTCTTCTCCTCCCGGGAGCCCGACGACGAGACCGTCGAGAACGCCCGTCGACTCGGCGTGTTCGACTACCTCGTCCGCGACGAGGCGCACTTCCCGATCAAGTTCGTCACCCGCGTGCGCAACGCAGCGGAGGCCTTCTCGAGCCGCGTGAAGACGCTCGAGAAGAAGTCGAAGATCCTCTACAAGAGCGGCCTGATGGAGGCGGTCATCCTCCGCGCACGGAACGTCGCGCGGCAGGGCACCCCCGTCCTCATCACGGGGGAGACCGGTACCGGCAAGGACATGGTGGCGGAGGAGATCCACGAATGCTCCCCGCGGCGCCACGGGCCGTTCCTCTCGGTCAACTGCGCGGCGCTACCCGAAACCCTGGTCGAGAGCGAGATGTTCGGCCACGTGGAAGGGGCCTTCACCGGGGCGACCCGCGGCCGCAAGGGAAAGCTCGAGCAGGCCCACCGCGGAACGCTGTTCCTCGACGAGATCGGCGACATGACGCTCGCGACGCAGGCGAAGCTCCTGCGCGCCATCGAGGAGCAGGAGTTCCAGCCGATCGGGAGCGAGGAGGTCCGCAAGGTCGACGTGCGGATCCTCTGCGCGACGAACAAGGACCTCGAGGACCAGATTGCGCAGGGGAAGTTCCGCGAGGACCTCTACTACCGGATCCGGTTCGAGAAGATCGAGATCCCGCCCCTCCGGTCGCGGCGCGAGGACATCCCCGTCCTCGTGGCGGCCTTCGTCGCCGACCACTGCCGCCGCGTCGGGCGCCAGGTGGCCGTCCAGGACAAGGTCGTCCGTCGGCTCTCCTCCCTGCGCCTCCGCGGCAACGTCCGCGAGCTGCAGGGGATCGTGCAGGCGGCCCTTTCGCGGATGGAGCCGTCGGAGACGGAGCTGAACGAGTTCCACCTGGAGGCGGAGTCGATCTCGGAGCCCCAGAGGGCGGCCTCGTCGCTGGTCCCGGACGAGCGGTCGGCGATCGAGGCGGTGCGCGCGGGGGGCCTCTCGCTGGACCGCTTCCTGGAGGACGTGAAGGCGCGGATCGTCGACGCCGCGCTCGCCGAGTGCAAGGGGAGCGCGAACCAGGCCGCGAAGGTTCTCGACGTCAACGCCCACACGCTGCGGAGGTACCTCAGGCAGCGGAAGGGGGCCGAGTCCGGCGTGGAGCCGGCCGGCGACGAGACGCGATCGAACGGATGACGATGAACGCAGCGGACCGCAAGTTCGACCGGCTGACGAAGGCGCTCTTCGACGCCTGCGTCCGGAGGAACCCCCTCCTCGCGACGTCGCTCGGAGTTCACGATCACGACGGGAAGCTCCCGGACGGCACGCGCAAGGCCCGCCTCAGGGAGATCGCGGGCCACCAGCGCTTCCTCGACCGCTTCCAGGCGTTCCCGCGCGAGGGGCTGTCGCGCGAGCGGCGCGTCGATCGGGACCTGGCGGTGCACTTCCTCAGGCTGTGGGTCTTCGAGGCGGAGGAGCTGCGCTTCTGGGAGTCGTCGCCGGAGGGACCCAACGCGGTCGCGGACGGGCTCTTCTCCCTCTTCATCCGAGACTTCGCCCCCCTCCCGGAGCGGCTCCGGAGCATCACGCAGCGCCTGGCGGCCGCGCCGCGCTACCTGCAGCAGACCCGCTCCGCCCTGGTGGACCCCGTGCGCCTGTGGGTGGAGATGGCGATCGAGGTCGCGGACGAGTTCCCCGGGCTCGTCGCTGAGGTCCGCACGGCCGCGCAGGCCTGCCTGGGCGAGCGGGAGATGCTCCGCCTCGACCGCGCCGCGGCGTCCGCCGAGTCGGCGATGAAGGCCCACGCGGCGTGGCTGAAGGGGCAGCTCGACGTCTCCCGGACCGACTTCGCCGTCGGGAGGACGAAGTTCGCGCGGATGCTCAAGCTCCGCGAGCTCGGAGTCGGGACCCGCGAGGTCCTCGCCTTCGGCAGGAGGATGGTCTCGCGGCACCAGGAGGAGCTGGCGCGGCTCGCCAGAAACGTGCGTCCGAACGCGGAGGTCCGCGAGGTCAGGGACCTCCTCAAGGCGAACCACCCGCCGACGTTCGAGGGGGTCCTCACGTTCGTCCGCGACGCCGTGGCCCGCTCGCGGCGCTTCGTCGACGAGTCGGGGTACGCGACGATCCCCCCGGGCGAGGATCTGAAGGTCATCGAGACGCCGGGGTTCCTCAGGAACGTCCT
Organism: uncultured Planctomycetia bacterium; assembly: GCA_964649705.1. GTDB lineage: Bacteria > Planctomycetota > MHYJ01 > WSZJ01 > CAZYRM01 > CAZYRM01. The sequence continues at coordinate 19,490 of CAZYRM010000063.1, read as the reverse complement.
GCCGTTCGGGGCGTACTCCGCTCCCGCGAGGCTCGACGAGCGCCAGCACGGGCTCTACTTCGTCACGCCGGTCGACGGGAACAACGACCGGCTGAAGAAGCACAACTACTCGTCGCTCGCGAACATGACGGTGCACGAGGGGTACCCGGGGCACCACCTCCAGATCGTCTGCGCGAACCGGCACCCCTCCCTCCTGCGCGCCCTGACGTGGGCGGTGGAGACGTGCGAGGGGTGGGCGCACTACTGCGAGGAGCGCCTGAAGGAGCTGGGCTTCGGGGACACGCCCGAGGAGCGGTTCGTGCAGGGCGACGACGCACTCTGGAGGGCGGTCCGGGTGATCGTCGACGTGCAGCTCTCCTGCGGCGACATGACGTTCGAGCAGGCCGTCGAGTTCATGGGGGAGACGGCGGGGATGGACCGCGAGGCGGCGATCGCCGAGGTGAAGCGGTACACGATCACCCCCGGCTACCAGCTTTCCTACATGTTCGGCCGCGAGCGGATCAAGGCGCTCCGTGCCGAGGCGAAGAAGCGGCTGAAGGACCGGTTCACGGACCGGGCCTTCCACGATGCAATCCTGTACGCGGGGAGCCTGCCGATTCGGTACCTCGAGAAGGAGGTCTTCTCGGCGATGCGCTCCCCCCGCGCCCAGGGGACGAACGGCGGGGCGACAAGATGAAGCTGCGCGAAGTCCTGGAGGAACTGACGCACGAGGAGCTGGACCGCGTCGTGCGCGAGGCTGGGATTCCGGTCCCGACGGGGAACGGGGGCGCGGGAGCCCGCGATGCGGGCGGCCTGGCGCTCATCAACCTGGCGAGCGACCGGCTGGGGGCGACCGACCGTGTGAAGTTCCTCATCGGCGCGTGCACTCCGGGGGAGAGCCGCCTGCTTGCCGCCGCGATCGACCAGGGGGGCCAGGTCCCCGTGTCGGAGCTGTCGAGACTGTACGCGGAGCCGACCTCGGAGGCCTGGAGGGAAGATGTGGCTCGACTGGCGAAGAAGGGGCTTCTCTTCACGCCGGAGCGGATGGCGGCGGCGCTGGGGGAGGCGGTCGCCGTCGTCCCGAGCACGTACTTCCCGTTCGTCCGCCGAAACGGCAACGGGTCGCCGAACCTGGGGTTCTGCCTCCTGCAATTCCGCGGGCCGGACTTCCTCAGGATGATGGCGGCGCACCTGGGGCTCGTCGTGAACGGCGGGCCGAAGCTCTCGGTCGCGATGGCGATCAAGCGGCATCTGCTTGACGCCGCCCGGCTCCTCGTGATCCTCGAGAAGCTCTCGCTCCGTGAGAGGCAGGTCCTGGAGCACCTGGTGAAGAACGGGGGCGCGGGGGACTACTACGAGCTCGTGAAGCGGTTCGGGAACAGCGCGCGGGCGGCGGGGGGCGACCGCGACATGCGCGAGCTGACCTCGCTCGAGGCGAAGGGGCTCCTCTTCGAGGACCGCCGCACGGGGGCGCTCCGGTACGTCCTCCCCGCGGACCTGTCGACGTCGGTGGGAGGCTACCTCGACGACACGCGGAAGGACGAGGTGAGGAGGCTGAACCTGCTCCTCAAGCGGGAGAACCCGGCTCCCCCGCTGGTCCGGTCGAACGACGAGTGCCTCCTGAGGGACATCCGCCAGCTCGTCGGGAGGATGGCGGGGAAGCGGCTTCGTGCGACGGCGCGAGGGGACGTGCCGCGGACGGAGCTCCGCAAGATCGCGAAGATCTTCGCCGTGGAGAAGGACGCGCCGCTCTACTCCTCGTTCGTGATGGCGCTGGCGCTGGGCCTGGGGCTGGTGCGGGAGCAGAACGGGGTGCTCGCGGTCAGCCCGACGGCGGACGAGTGGCTCGACCGCGGCGAGACGGCCTGGCGGGACGTCGTCCAGCACTGGACGAAGATGTCGTCCTGGGTGGAGACGTGCCACAAGAGGCTGACGCTCGGGGAGCGCTCGTGGCTTGGATCGGGCGACATCCTCCGGATCCGCCAGAAGGTGTTCGACGCGCTGCGCGCCTGCCCGGCGGACCGCTGGGTGACGATGCCGTTCTTCACGGGGCTCCTGCGCCTGCGCGGGCTGTCTCCGCTGATCGGCTGGGTGGAGACGGGGGGCGCGAGGCCGGTGCAGGTGCGTGACCCCGAGCAGTCGCTGGAGCTGCTGGCGACGCGGTTCCTGAAGGAGAGCCTGTACTGGCTGGGGATCGTGAACATCGGGTACGGCGACCCAGGGGCGGAGCCGATCCCGGAGGCGGAGCTCAGGACGGCGCCGCTCTACTTCCGCGTGAACGAGATGGGGGCGAGGTTCCTGGGGAAGGCGGCGGACGGGAACGGCCACGCGGCGGGGCCCGAGCCGTCGCCTCGGGAGACCCAGTTCACGCTGACCCCGAACCTGGAGGCGATCGCGAGCCCGTTCCTGGACTTCCGCGTTTTCCAGGAGCTGAACCAGTTCGCGGAGCCGCTGGGCGAGGGGCGGTTCCGGATGACGCGGGAGTCGATCCGCGAGTACCTGGACCGCGGAAAGACAGTCGAGGAGCTGGTGGAGTACCTCCGGACGCACTCGCGGATGGAGGTCCCGGACACGGTCCGTCGCCTGCTGGAGGACGTGAGTCGGAAACACGGTCACATCAAGATGGGGTTCGTGGGGGCGTACTTGCGGGTGGACGACCCGTCGCTGATCGAGGAGCTGAAGGCGAACAAGCGTTTCGCGAAGTTCATCGACCGCGTCGTGTTCCCCGGCATGGTGGCGCTGAAGACGACCGACCCCGAGGGGCTCCTGAAGGAGCTTCGCAAGGCGGGCTACATGCCGATGTGGGAGGGGAACCCGATGCCCACGCGCGAGCGCGGCATGGGCACGGGCTACGTCGACGACACCCGCCAGCGCCGCCGCCGACGGACGGAGTAGGAACGCGCCCACAAGGCTGGTCTGGAGACTGCCCTTGCAGTACCCACGGCGGGCATGGGGGTCCAAAGCGCTGCCCGACGCGTGGTTCTTGGTCGCGCGTCTCAGCGACGATAGTTGGACGGCCCTGCGGAGCGCGGGAACGCGGGAGGAGGCCCTCCGCGACGGGGCCGTCCCGGCATGGGCGAACGCCGCGGACGTCTGGAGAGACTCGCCGGAGTTGAAAGTCGGGGTGCATGGTACACCCATCTTCCTTCCGCACCACGTCACGATCCGCGAAAACTGGCTTGTTCGCAATCGCCACTGGATCGACCCAATCAGGGCGGAGGCGAGGCCAACCACTGTGTTCACGTGGAGCGAAGAGACATGCGGCGACCCCCTCGCCCCTCGGTTCGGCGGACCAGCGCCGCTGCCGATGAGTCTTCCGTGGCCGATCTGCGCGGCTTGCCATCGCCCACTCACCTACATCGGGACGCTGGACTTCCGGGGCACGGCGATTCGCACGAATGTGCCCGCCGACGGGATCGCCGTGTTCTTCTGCTTGGCGGACGGCGAGGGGCGGGCAGCCGTGTGGCTCGATCATCAGCAGGCACTACGCCTTGTCGACTCGCCCCCGGAGCTCAAGAAGAAGGGGAGGATTGGAACGCCCTGGGTCGTGGCGGACTATCCCTGGACGTGGGACAAGGGCCACACGCGGATCCTGTGTGAGGCGTGCGAGGAGGACCCAATCCTGGGCGGCAAGGTGTACAAGTCTGTGACCGTGTTCGGGACCAAGATCGGGGGCCACATCTTCTGGATTCAAAGGGGACAGGACATTCCCAAGTGCCTATGTGGGGAGTCCATGCGCTTCCTGGGGCAGTTCGCCAGCTACGATGACATCATGATTGGCGACGCGGGAATCCTCTATCTCTTCTCGTGTGCGCGCGGGACATGCGACAACGTAGAAGTCATCGAACAGTGCTTCTGACAGGATGTCGGCGTCGGGCAATCCGCCGACTCACCTGCTCCACTAACACTCAGAGCCGGTAGGGAGCATCGACCACGCAATGGCCTCGACGGGCGGATGCCCTTGAGAGTCGACGATGGAGGCCGACCACCCGATCGTCGCCTGGAGGAGCTCGAGCGACGCTACCACGCTCACTTCAAGGTCGTCTTCGACTCGATCCGCCAATGGATGGAGCCTCCGCCCGATGGTCGTAGGCGCATGCGCATCCAGAATCGGCGCGCAGATGAGGCCTGCGCGGCACAGCCGGTCTTGCTTGGACTCGGCGATCGCTCCACCTGGGAGGGTTCACCGCCAGATACGCCAGTGCGTGCGTTGCCCGCATCCCTGTTCGGCCGGCCCGCCCGGGGATTCACCACGGAGCCACAGAGCCCACGGAGGTGCTGTCGGCCGTTCCGACGTGCCTGTACAACGCTGCGGCCGCGGAGTAGTACATCTGCGCAGTCACCACGCCGTGACCCCCCGTGCCTTCTCCGTGAGCTCCGAACCTCTGTGGTGAAGAAGGCAAGGGTGAGGCGCGTGAGCGGAGCTCCCCCTATTTCGGCCGCACCGAGAGGATTCCCGCGTCCGAGAGCCGCGACATTGCCAGCATCGCGCGGAAGAGGTCGTGGACGCTCGGCGTCGGGAACTCCACGTGCACCCCGTCGATCCGCCGCGTGCCCGGCATCACCTCCGCCGCGTCCGCCATCCCCGCGTTCAGGAAGCGCATCTGCAACCGGTACGGCGGGTCCATCCGGAACGGACGGAAGCGGCCCCGCCCCTCCACGGCGCGCCTCGCCGCCTGACGGACCACCTGGCAGGCCTCCTTCGGATGGAGCGACCTCGCGCAGGTCCGCGAGATCGCCCACTTCACCACGGCCGTCTCCACCTCGCCCAGGAGCTCCTTCGCCTCCTCGCAGCACCGCTCGTCGCCCGTCACCAGGCCGACCGGCGTGTCGTAGGAGCCGCAGACGAGCGCGTTCAGCCCCGTCTCGTTGAGCACGCGGTCGTTCACCCTGACCTCGGAGACCGTCGAGCTCGAATAGGTGTGGTCGAGGACCCCCGCGCGCGCCCCCATCCCCGCGTGGTAGCCGACGAATAGCGCCACGTCGTAGCGCCGCTCCGTCCCCTGCGCCATCGAGAAGGGCTTCAGGCTCCCGCTGATGACCTGCACTCGCGGGTCCAGGTGGTCGAAGAGCAGGTTCCTCATGTCGCCGTGCGAGTCGTTGATCAACACCTCGTTCGCGCCCGCGTCGAAGGCCCCGAGCGCGGCGGCGTTCGTCTCCTCGCTCATCAGCACCCTCGCGCGCTGGTAGTCCTGCCCGTCCGAGCGCACCTGGTCCGCGTGGACGATCCCCGCGATCCCCTCCATGTCGACCGAGATGTAGGCCTTCATCGTCGTCCCTCCTGTCATGGGCGCCTCGCAGTTATGTGAATGTCGGGATAGAGTCCCCGAGCGACCAGGGCGCGCAGCGGCCCCGCCAGGCCCCACCGCCGCAGGCGCCCGACCCACCGCGCGGCACGAGCCCCCTTGATCAACGACGGGTCGTCGATCCGCGCGAGCGACCGATCGCGAAAGAGGTCGCGCACGTCGACGAATCCTGCCAGACGCAGGATCCGCTCCATCCGCCCGGGCGTCGTGTAGGTGATCGTGTCCAGGAACGCCGGGTCCTTCCCGATCAGGCGAAGATAGAGCCTCCCGAGCGGCTTCGGGACCAGCGGAGGATACCAGACCCGGTAGTGCTCCTCGCGCGGGTACAGGTAGTTCGGCATCTCGAAGTGGATCCGTCCGCCCGGGCGGAGCACGCGGAAGACCTCGCGGGCGACGCAGGCCTGGTCCTGCACGTGCTCGAGGACCGCGAACGACACCACGAGATCGAACGAGCCGTCCGTGTACGGCAACCGCTCGCCGACGCCGACCTGAAAGCGCGCGCGGGCCCGAGGATACCTCTCCGCGCGGATCCGCGAGGCCTCCACGCCCGCGGCCGAGGGCTCCACGCCGTCCGCCTCCGCGCCGAGGAGCGCAATGGCCACAGAGTTGCCTCCCGTCCCGCTCCCCAGCTCCAGGACGCGCATCCGCTCCAGCCCCGGGTAGAGGACCGCGAGCCGCCGCGCCGTCTCCGCTGCGAGGTCCTCCTCGCGCACGCGCCGCGTCCGCTGGCTCTCGAGCAGCGCCTCGTCGCGGCCGATCTCCCCCTGGAAGCCGTCCACGTACGCCCGGATGGGGGCCTCGATCGGGTCACTCACGACGCGCCGCCACGAACAGCGTCTCGGCGAGCGTCGGCCGGTTCTCGCCCCACCGCACGAACGCCTTGAACAGCCATCGGAACGGAAAGACGTTCGCGTAGTGCTCCACGGCGGGGATCGGCGGCGGGAGGTAGATCCCCTTCACCGCGAGGACGCTGAGCCCCGACGAGGCCACCTCCGAGGAGAGCTCCTCGGCCGTGTACTCGTGGTAGTGCTTCTCGTCGACGCGGTGCCCCCAAATGCGCCCGCGCAGCTCCTCGCGGTTTGGCGTCGAGAGGAGGAGGACGCCGCCCGGGGCGAGCAGCCGCCGCGCCTCGGCCAGCAGCCTGCGGGCGTCCTCGCGCGGGACGTGCTCGATCACCTCGAAGCAGAGGACCAGGCGAAACGCGCCGTCGCGCAGCGGCGCGCGGCGGCCGTCGGCGACCCCGAGGCGCAGCCGATCGCTCAGCAGCCTCGCGAACCTGAGCGGCTGGAGCTGGGAGTCCACCCCGACGACCGGCGAGAGCCGCGAGGCGACCTCCTCGGCCATCCGTCCGTCGCCGCAGCCGAGGTCGAGCGCGGGGCCGCCCTCGGGCCACCAGGGGCGCGCGAGCTCCAGGGCGCGGAAGTACCTCGCCTCCCAGAATGGAGGGAGGTACCAGTGGTAGGGCACGGGGTACCGGTTCAGCTTCGCGGGGGCATCCATGGTCGGCGCGGACAGTATCAGCCCGCCCGCGCGGGGTCAAGCTGCGCGCCGAGTCGCTTGCGACCAGGGGCGCGTTGCGGTAGTGTTCACCGCGTTCTCGGGGCGGATTACGGCATGTCGAACTCGCGCAAGGCGTTCCTCGCCGACTTGAGCCTCCACGTCCGCGCGCGGTACCCCGTCCTCTACCTCGTCACCTGGGAAGAGGACCGCGTGGAGGAGATGATCGTCGAGGCCGCGACGGGCCTCGGCAAGGGCGCCTACCTGTGGACCTCGACCGAGGGGATGCGCCTCCTCGTCGAGGCCCCCGCCGCCGCGCGGAAGGGCGCGCCGGTGACCGCCGCGACCGCCGAGGACCCGGGCGCGCGCAAGCCGCTCTCGGCGCTCCAGCGCATCGCCGACTCGCAGGAGAACGCGCTCTTCGTCCTCAAGGACCTCCACGCCCACCTCGACGACGCCGCGGTCGTCCGGCGGCTGCGCGACCTCATCTCCTCGCTCAAGCGGAGCTACAAGACGCTCCTCCTCGTCTCGCCGATCGCGAAGGTCCCCGACGAGCTGGAGAAGGACGTCGTGATGATTGAGGTCCCCCTCCCCGACGAGAGCGAGCTGGGGGAGGTCCTCGACCGGCTGATCAAGAGCGTCCAGCCGGACGCGCGCTTCCAGGTCGCCCTCGACGCCGACCTGCGCGAGCGGATGCTCAAGGCCGCGCGCGGGCTGACGGCTTCGCAGGCGCAGCAGGCCTTCTGCAAGGCGCTCGTCAAGGACCGCAAGTTTGCGATCGACGACCTCGAGATCCTCCTCTCGGAGAAGCGGCAGGTGATCCGCCGCACCGGCGTGCTCGAGTACTACGACCTTGACGAGAGCTTCTCGCACGTCGGCGGGCTGGACCTGCTCAAGGAGTGGCTCGAGAGCCGTCAGGGGGCCTTCAGCGAGAAGGCCCGCGCGTACGGCCTCCCCGAGCCGAAGGGGCTCCTCCTCCTCGGCGTGCAGGGGTGCGGGAAGTCGCTCTGCGCGAAGTCGATTGCGTCGCTGTGGAAGATGCCGCTCTTGCGCCTGGACGTGGGGAGCGTCTTCTCGATGTACGTCGGGTCTTCGGAGGAGAGGATGCGGCGCGCGATCCGCCTGGCGGAGACGCTCGCGCCCGTCGTCCTGTGGGTCGACGAGCTGGACAAGGGGTTCGCGGGGCTGCGCGGGGGAGGCGGCGACTCGGGGATCACGCAGCGGGTCTTCGGGACGTTCCTCACGTGGATGCAGGAGAAGCAGCAGCCGGTCTTCGTCGTCGCGACGGCGAACTCGATCCAGGACATGCCGCCGGAGCTGCTGCGCAAGGGGCGCTTCGACGAGATCTTCTTCGTCGACCTCCCGTCGGCCGAGGAGCGGGCGGAGATCTTCCGGATCCACCTCTCGCGGAGGCGCCGCGACGCGAAGGGGTACGACGTGGACCGGCTGGCCGCGTCGTGCGAGGGGTTCTCGGGGGCGGAGATCGAGCAGGCGGTGATCGCCGCGATGTACCGCGCCTTCGGGGCGGGGAGGGACTTCACCACGGAGGACGTGGTCCTCTCCGTCGGCGAGACCGTGCCGCTCTCGCGCACGATGCGGGAGGAGATCGACGCGCTCCGCGAGTGGGCGACCGAGCGGGCGAGGCCCGCGGCGCGGCCGTGATCGTCTTCCCGATCGGCGACGAGAACCCCTGCCGGATCCGGCCGATCGCGCACTGGGTGGTCTGGGTCGTCTGCCTGCTCGGGAGCATCGCCACGGTGCAGGCCGCCTGGGCGAACGGGTGGCAGCTCATCCCCGTCGTGCTGAACCTCGGGTTTCTCGCGATCCTCGGCGACAACGTCGAGGAGAGGCTCGGACGCAGCGGCTACGTGGGATTCGTGCTCGTGGCGGCGGCGATCGGCGGCCTGACGGCCCTCTTCTTCCCCGGCGGCGCGAAGAATCTGTGCGCGCCGCTTCACGCGATCTCGGCGGCCGCGATCGGCGCCTACGCGATGTGGTTCCCGGGGCACGGCATCCGGCTGTTCTACATCCAGATCTTCGGGAAGCGCGCCGACCTCTTCGGCATCGTCACCTGGCCCGCGTTGTGGGTGCTCGGGATCTGGGGCCTGGCGAGCCTGGCGGCGGCGGTCGTATGGCCCAACCCGTCGACGATCGCCTCCATCGCCACGTTTGCGGCGGCCGCGGCGATGGCGGCCGTCTTCGAGGCGCGCCATCCCCCGCGGATCCGCGTCGAGGCGGGGCGCGACCAGTCCCCTGTCGAGGAGACGGTCGTGCGCAAGGCGAAGGACGCCGCGCCGGAGCCTCCCCCCGAGCCGGCGCCGTCGCACTTCCTGGAGGTCTCCTGGCCCGGCGCGGGGCCTTCGCGTCTCGTAGTGCCGTCAGCGAGGAAGGAGTCGGACCACTGGGCCGTGGTGCGGCTGGACGAGCGGCGGCTCGACTTGCCCGAGGCGGCGCGGATCGTCTCCGCGGAGACGGGGGAGATCCGCGCGGAGGCGTCGCTCCGGATCCGTCGGAGCCGCGGCGTGGTGGCGAGGAGGCTCGAGGAGGACCGCGCGCGGCGCCTCGTGGAGCGGCTGGGCGGGATCGGGGTGGCGTGCCGAGTCGTGCCCGACGGGCCGGAGCAGGAGGTCCCGCCGGCGCGGGAGGCGGACCTCGTCGCGGTGACGGCGCAGGGGATCCGCGTCTCGTGCCGTGACGGGACACAGGTGGAGGCCCCGTGGCCGCAGGTCTTCCTCGTCCTCGGCGTCGGCGTTCGTCGGGACCGCGACGTGGACGAGGACGACCCGCCGGTGCCGGTCCTGGAGCTGTTCAACGCGCGGCCGTATCTACGCATGCGCGCGCGGCAGGGTCTGACGAGCTTCGTTCCGACGCCGATCCGCGGCTTCGCGAAGGAGCTGCTCCGTGCGCGTCGCGCGACGCCCGTGAACCCCGGCGTCGCCGTGATCGCCGGCAACGGGCGCTTCGGCTACCTGCACTTCGACCGAGAGGTAGACCTCGAAAACTACGTCTGGTGGATCGTCCAACTCCTGCGCAACCCCTCCTCCCAGACGGTCGCGTTCTCGCACTTCCTCGAGTAGCCCTCCTCGGAGCAGATGGTCTTCCAACGGACGCACGCTTGTCAATGGGAGCACCAAGGCGTATCCTCCGCGGAGAGGAGGTGGCCAGGATGATACGAGAGTACATCGATCGAGCCCTGCGAAAGGCGACCTACGACAAGATCGAGGACGGGACTTTCGTAGGCGAGGTCCCGGGACTGCAAGGTGTGCTTGCAAACGCAGGCACCCTCGAGGAGTGCCGCGAGCAGCTTGCCGAGGTCATTGAGGAGTGGGTCCTCGTCCGAGTCGCCCGCGGGCTTCGGGTACCGTCGGTGGACGGCATTAAGGTCGCCGTGACGGGCAGGAAGTAATGCCGCGTTGGGGACCTGTCTCCCGTCGAACGCTCGTTCAAGGGCTCCGCGCGCTCGGATTCGAGGGGCCATTCTCCGGCGGACGCCACGAGTTCATGACTCGCGGGACCGTCGTTGTCACGGTCCCGAACCCGCACCATGGCGACATCTCCGTTGGCCTGCTGGCCCGCGTCCTTCGCCAGGCGAGCGTGACCAGGGAGGAGTGGGAGTCCGTCTGATCATGCCGTTCCTCCCCGCGATGTCCTTCCTCTGATTGCCGGGGCGTTTTTCGTTCCATGGGGCGGGCGGAGTTCGGTATCCTGACCGCCCAATGGGCGGCAACGAGATCTCCAGGAAGTACGAACCCCGGCGGCGCGTCCAGAGAGGGTGGGCGGTCGAGCTGGCCAAGGACGCCGCGTGCGTCGCCGTGCTCGCCGGGATCCTCGCCGTCCTCGTCCGCCAGGCCTTCGTTCCCCCGGCCCACCTCCTCGGCGGCGCCGCGCCCGAGGCCACCCTCGTCACCTACCCCTCCTTCTCCTATCTCCATTACCGCGTCCATGACCTCCACGAGGTCCCGCTCTGGAACCCGTACCTCTGCGGAGGGACCCCGTTCCTCGGCACCTCGACCGCCCCCGTCTTCTCGCCCGCGAACGTCGCCCTCCTCGCCGACGATCCGCTTCAGGCCTACACGATCGCCGGGGCCCTCCTCGTCTGGCTGGCCGGCGTCTTCATGTTCGCCTTCCTCCGCGCCATGGAACTCGGCCGCCACGCAGCCCTCACCGGCGGGGCGTGGTACATGCTCTCCGCCCTCGTCATCGGCCACGTCTCCGACCCCGCCTTCCTCGCCGGGCCCGTCTTCCTCCCCCTCGTCGTCGCAGCCTTCGCGCTCGCCTTCCAGCGCGCATCGTGGGCCTGGACGGGCACCGCCGCCCTCGCGTGGGGACTCCTGGCCCTCTCGGGAGGCCTCCACGTCGACGCCTGGACGCTCGGCGCCTTGATCGTGCTCGCGGTCAGCTTCTCTCCCGTCGGCGGCGCCGGGCTGGGGACGCGCCTCGCGATGCTCGTCGTGGGGCTCGGCGTCGGGACCGCGCTCGCAGGGGCCCAGCTCCTCCCCGCGCTCGGCGTCCTGGAGCACGCCGAGTACCCCTCTCGCTACCTGGGAGGGAACCACGTCTCGTTCGCATCCCTCACCAGCATCGTCGCGCCGGGGATGATCCGGAACCCCTCGGGGATCAACCTCTCGATCGGCGCGATCGGCCTCCTCTTCGCCCTCCTCTCCGTCCGCCTCCGCGCCGTCTATTGGGTGAAGTACCTCTGGGCGCTCGTCGTCATCGTGATCGGCGCGCTCGTCCTCCTCCGCGTCCCCGCGCTCCAGGAGGCCGCCTCGCGCATCCCGCGCTTCCACGAGGCCCAGCAGGCCCGCGCCCTCTTCCTCTGCGTCTTCGCGTTCGCGGGGCTCGCCGCCATCCGACTGGACTGGACGATCCAGAAGGAGACGCTCGACGTGGAGCGCGTCTTCGGCCTCGTCGTGGCCCTCTTCCTCGCCGTCACGGTCGGAGGCCTTCTCGTCCTGCGCGACGCCGACGTCCGCGACGACCTCGGCCTGGCCGACCGGATCGTCGGCGAGAACTGGCAGGCCGCCATCCTCGTCGGATCCGCGGCGGTCGTCGCCGCGCTCTTCTGGATGGGGAGCGGGGCCGTGCGGTGGCTCGTCCTCCCCCTCGCGGTGATCGAGCTGTCGATCCCCGCCGTGCTCGGCCTCCCCGTGTCGGACAAGCCGCCCGCGATCCTCTCGGACGCGCTTCCCGACGCCCGCGCGCCGCAGCTCCGCGCCAAGGGGAGCTCGGAGGCCTTCCTACCCAACGCGCTCCTGGCCCGCCGGGTGCGCGACGTGAACGGGACGGAGGTCCCGATCCCCAGCGCGTACGAGAGCTACATGGAATACGTCGAGTACGGCGGAGCCGGCGGGTTCGGACGAGGGGTCCACGTCACGAAGGCGAGCCACCCACTCCTGGCGCTCGCGGGCGTGGAATACTCGTACGCGGGCGGGTGGCGGTACGTCGGCGACGACGGGACGCCGGTCCGCGCGAGGCGGGCCTACTACGCGAACGTGGCGATCGTCGGCGTGGGCCTGAGCGACTCGGAGCGGCTCGCGCGGCTCGAGGAGGCCCTCGCGGGGACCTCCGGCGCGGTGCTCGTCGACCACGATGTGGCGACCGGCCCGCTCGAGCAGGAGTCGGGCGCGATCGAGTTCCGGAGGGACGACGCCGAGCGGGTGGAGATTCGGACTCACGCCGGCGCCGCGCGCCTCCTCGTCCTCGCGGACACGTGGGCGCCCGGGTGGACCGCGACCGTCGACGGCCAGGAGGCCCCCATCCACCGGGTGAACCTCTGGATGCGCGGCGTCGCGGTCCCCGCCGGAGAGCACGACGTCCGCTTCTCCTATCGGCCCGCCTGGGTGGAGCGCGGGCTCCTCGCCTCCGGGATCGGCGCCCTCTGCGTCGTCGTGCTGTGGCTCTTCGCGCTCCGGCGCCCGGTCGTTCAGCCGATCGGGTAGCCCGCATGCGTATCTGCCACATCATCACCACGCTCGACCCGGGCGGGGCAGAGAACCACCTCCTCGCCCTCGCGACCGGACTCGACCGGACGCGCTTCGACTGCGATGTCGTCTACCTCAAGGGAGAGGGTCGCCTTGCGCCGCGCTTCGCGGATGCGGTGATCCCGGTCGCTCACTTCGAGATGGAGGGGCTCAGGAAGGTCGCCAACCTGCCCCGCCTCGTGTCGTGGCTCCGCGAGAGGCGCTACGACGTCGTCCACACCCATCTCTTCAAGGCCGATGTCTACGGAGGCCTCGCGGCCGAGCGCGCGAAGGTCCCGACGATCGTCTCGACAAAGCACAACGAGGACCAGTACCTCAAGAAGCGGGTGTACCGATGGATCGGCAAGCGCGCCGCCTCCAAGACTCGCCGCGTCGTGTGCATCTCGGAGGCCGTGCGGAAGTTCTTCCACGACGTCGCGGGGCTGCCGGATGGGCTGCTGGAGGTCATCCCGTACGGGATCGACCCGCTGCCTCCCCTCCCGCGGGCCGAGGGGATGGCCCTCCGCGCCGATCTGGGGATCCCCGCCGACACGCCGCTCGTCGTGACCATCGGACGTCTGACCGCGCAGAAGGGGCAGGCGGACCTGATCCGCGCGATGGCGCGCGTGGAGCCTGGCAGGCTGCTCGTCGTGGGACAGGGCGAGGAGGCGGAGGCGCTCCGTGCGTGCGCATTGAACTGCGGCGTCGCGGAGCGCGTGACGTTCGCGGGGTGGCGGCCGGATGTCAGGAGGATCCTCGCCGCGTGCGACGTCTTCTGCCTCCCGTCGCTCTGGGAGGGGTTCGGCCTGGTCCTCCTCGAGGCGATGAGGGAGGAGAAGCCGATCGTCGCGACCTCGGTCGGGGCCATCCCGGAGGTGCTGGACGCTGTGGGCTTCGTCGTCTCGCCAGGAGACGTCGCGGGGCTCGCCGACGCCCTCCGACAGGTCCTCTTCAACCCGGTCCAGGGCGAGGCGCTCGGAAAGGCCGGGCGCAAGCGGATGGAGGGCGAGTACGGGCTCGCGCGCATGATCGACCGGTGGAGCGCCCTCTACGAGTCGATCGCGCGATGAAGGTCCTCCTCTTCACGAGACCGGGGATCGGCGGTGCCGCAACAGTGGTGGAGTCGCTCGTGAGGTTTCTCCCGCGCGAGGGAGTCGACCTCACCGTGCTCTGCTCGCCGCTCGAGGACCCCGCGTATCCGGATCGACTCGCGTCGTACGGCGTCCCCGTCCGGGTCGTGCGGGTGGAGAGGGAGCCCGCGCCGTTGTCCGACGTGGCCGTGTACGCGACGCTCGCGGGGATGCTGCGCGAGGGGCGATTCGACGTCCTCCACCTCCACACGACGAAGCCGGGGCTGATCGGGAGGATGGTCTCGCCGAGGGTCTCCCCGTCGACGAAGGTGGTCTACACGCCGCACGGCTTCTACTTCCAGTACGCGCCTTCCCCGGCGAAGAGGTCGTTCTACCTCGAGATGGAGCGCGCCCTGGGCGCCGAGACTGACCTCCTCGTCGCCTGCAGCCATGTGGAGGGGGAGCTGGCGGTGTCGGCGGGCGTCGTGCCGCGGGAGAAGGTGGTCGTCGTCCCGAACGGGGTGGACCTGGAGGCGTGCCGCTCCGCCGAGGACCCCGCGGAGACGAGGCGTCGGTTCGGCTTCGCGGAGGGGGACGTCGTCGTCTCGATGGCGGCTCGCATGGCCGCGCCGAAGGACCCCGTGTGCGTCGTGAGGGCGGCCGCGAGGCTAGCCCCGAGGCAACCGCGGCTCCGAGTGTTGCTGGTCGGGGACGGGCCGCTCCGGGCCGACGCGGAGACTGAGGCGGCTCGGCTCGGCGTGGGCGGCGTGGTGCGCTTCCATGGGGCGGTGCGGCCGCTCGCGCCCATCTACGCGATGTCGGCGGCGACGGTGCTGTCGACCTCGTCCGAGGGGCTACCGATGGTGGTCCTGGAGAGCCTCGCGTGCGGCGTCCCCGTGGTCGCGAGCGACATCCCCGGGTGCTGCGAGGTCGTCGAGGACGGAGTGACGGGGTTCGTCTTCCCCTCGGGGTCGGACGATGCGCTCGCGGCGGCGATCGATCGGCTGCTCTCCGACGAGGGGCTCCGCGCGGCGATCGGGGAGGCGGGACGGAAGCGGGTGGAGGAGCGCCACGACGCGCGGGCGGGGGCGAGGAGGGTCGCGGAGGCGTACTGCCGCCTTGCCGAGGGGGCCATCGACAAGTAGAATCCGCCCGCGGTTCCCGCCCGGCCCATCTTGTAGGGGCGACCCGAAGGGTCGCCCGAGGCCGCGCACCTGGGCAACGGATGCCAAGGAAGCCCCGCACCTGGGCAACGGATGCTGAAGAAGCACAGCCAGTTCGTCGAGGGCCTCCTCTTCGCGGGGGACATGGCAGCCACCGCGGGGGCGTGGTGTCTCTCGTACGTGCTGCGCTTCGTCCACCCCGTCATCCCGGTGACGAAAGGCAATCCAGGGTTCGGGTCGTACGTCGAGATCCTGCCGATCGTCCTGGTCCTCTGCGCGATCGCCTACCGCGCGGGGCAGCTCTACGTCCCCCGCCGCGAGGGGTCGCTCCTCTCGGAGCTGTTCGGGATCGTCAAGTCGAACGCGATCGCGTTCCTCCTCCTGGTCGCGTTCGTGACGTTCTACCACGCCTTCGAGTACAGCCGCGCGGTGCTGCTCCTCTTCCTCGGGGTGAACACGATCGTCCTGACGTTCTTCCGCGCGGCGATCCGACTGGGGCTGCGTCGCGCGCGAGAGAGGGGATGGAACCTCAGGTTCGCGCTGATCGTCGGAAGCGGGAAGCTGGGGCAGGGAGTGGCGAGGAGGATCGGAGAGAACCCGTGGATGGGGGTCCGCGCCGTCGGGTACATCGACGACCGGGCGCACAGGCAGGGGCAGGTGATCCAGGGACTGAGGATCCTCGGGACGCTGGCGGACCTCGATCGCGTCGTGGCGGAGAAGGGGGTGGATCAGGTGTGGATCGCCCTCCCCTTCAAGCAGGCCGCGAAGGTCGAGGAGGCCGTGGAGAGGCTGGCGCAGACGATGGTGGATGTCAGGATCGTCCCGGACCTGACGACGTTTGCGACGCTGAACCACGGCGTGACGGAGCTGGACGGGCTGCCGATCCTCCACCTCAGGGAGACGCCGCTCGTCGGATGGAACCGGGTCATCAAGCGGACGTTCGACGTCGTGATGTCGGCGATCGCGCTGGCCCTGCTGGCGGTCCCGCTCGGGGTGATTGCGGTCCTGGTGAAGATGACGTCGAAGGGCCCGGTCTTCTACTCGCAGGAGAGGATGGGGCTGGACGGGTCGACGTTCCGGATGCTCAAGTTCCGGACGATGAGGGTGGATGCGGAGAAGGAGACGGGGGCGGTCTGGGCGAAGAAGGACGACCCGAGGAGGACGCCGATCGGGACGTTCCTGAGGTCCACGAGCCTGGACGAGCTGCCGCAGTTCTGGAACGTGTTCAAGGGGGATATGAGCATCGTGGGGCCGCGTCCGGAGCGGCCGGTGTTCATCGACCAGTTCAAGAGGTCGATTCCGGGGTACATGATGCGGCACAAGATGAAGACGGGGATTACGGGCTGGGCGCAGGTGAACGGGTGGAGAGGGAATACGTCGCTGAAGAAGAGGATCCAGTACGACCTGTACTACATCGAAAACTGGTCGCTGTGGTTCGACTTGAGGATCATGTTCATGACAGTATTCCGGATCCGAGAGAACGCGTACTGACGACGCACGGGCGGCTAGTGGCGAGCGCGCCCCCACACCCACCTCTCCCATCGCTCGCGCCACTCGGCATCCGAGGCGTGTGACAGCTCGACGGCGCGATTCAACTGCCGGACCTTGAATAGGAATGTGCCTTCCACGTCCTGCCGACGGTCCGCGCCGATGCTCTTCAGGATCCGCATCGCCAGTTCATCCAGACCCTGACCCGTGGTCGCGGACACTCCGATCGCTTCAGCAGGCAGGCGGGATGGAGACATCACATCGACCTTGTTCCAAACGGAGATCGCATGCCTCGTCGGAGGGAGCGGGTCATGAGGGAACGGGTTCGTGGCATCAACGACGTGCAGGACTGTCGTCGCTGACCGCACCGCGCTTCGAGTCATCTCGACGCCGTCCCTTTCCACGGCGTCGTCGGAGTCGCGCAGTCCCGCCGTATCGACGAGCTGAATCGGCACACCTTCGATGGCAGCGGAGATACGCACCAGGTCGCGCGTAGTGCCCTCACGGCAATCCACGAGCACGCGTTCCCTTCCAGCCAGGGCATTGACGATGCTCGACTTTCCGGAGTTCGGGCGGCCCACGACCACGATGGTGCGAGGGATGGCCAGGGCGCATCCGTAAACGGAGACTTTGATGAGCCTGACGAGGAGCTCGCGGTCGCGCGTGTCCCCGATCTTCCCCGCCAGGGCCGGGAGCCTCTTCCGCTGCTCGAACAGCTCGTTCGCCGCCCGCTCGGTGTGCGCCGACATCGCTGCGAGCCAGGCCTCCTCCTCGAGGCGGGTCATGCGGCGGTTGCGGACGGCCGTTCGGAGGAGAAACGTCCGCGGCGCGGGCTTGACGCCGACCGCGACCAGGGCGCGTCGGACCCTCTTCACGATCGCCGGGCTGCCGTGACACTGGATCTCGACGTGGGGCCACCCCGTCATCGACTCCTCGGGGGGGCGGAAGGCGAGAACGACGTCGTCCAGCTCGCCGTCCCCGTCCGCGATCATCGTGTGGAGCGGACGATTGGGACCGAGAAGGCACGGGCCGAAGGCTCGCGCGATTGCGTCCATCGCGTCCGGCCCGACCACCTCCAGGACCGCGATCGCGGCCGTCCCCGCCGCCGTCGTCTCGACGACGTAGGCCGTCACGCCCCGCCCCTTGCGGCAAGCCAGGCCTTCACGAGGCCTTCCTGGACGAGTTGGGGCACGACCTCCATCCCCGGCAGGAGCGGCGCAAGGAGCGCCGCGTCGCCGCCGGTGCCGAAGACCGCGGGCGAGCCTCCCAACTCCGCCGCCGCGCCGGAAATGAGCCGCTGAACCAGCCCGGCGAAGCCGAAGTAGAGGGCCGAACGAATGGCGGCCTCCGTGCTCCCTCCGATGATCCGGTCCATTCGCTGCGGCGTGACTCGCGGGAGCTGCGCGCACTCGCGCGACAAGGCCTCCGCGGAGAGGCCGATCCCGGGCGCGATGCCCCCGCCGAGGAACCCCCCGTCCTTGCTGACGGCATTCACGGTGATGGCCGTACCGAAGGTGACGACGACCGCGGCGCCCCCCGCGCGACGGTACCCGGCATAGGCCGCGAGGAGGCGGTCCATCCCGACCTGATCCGGTGCGTCGGTCAGGTTCCGCAGGGGGACCGGAAAGTCCGTGCCCGCGAATCGCGCCGGCGCGTGCAGGTCGTCGGTCGCCCAGGCGACGATCGACGGCTCGGCCTGGGGCCGGACCGAGGAGATCAGGACCGCCTCGTACGGCGCGAGCCTCGCGAGGCGCGAGGAGCGCCAGGTGTGGGAGATCCACTCCACATCCTCGACGGGGATGCGGTCGTGGTCGATGAGCGTCTCGCCATCGAAGGCGGCGAGGGAGAGGGACGTGTTTCCGATGTCGAGAGCGAGAACCATGGAAAAAGGCTCAAGGCTCAATGAGCAATTCTCAACGAACTGCCGAGTTCAAAGCCTCAACCGTCGAAACACCGGCGGTTGAGGCTTTGAACTTGGGCTTTCGTTGAAAATTGCTCATTGAGCCTTGGGCCTTTGAATTCCTCTCGCGCTCAATTCACTGTGTAACTAAGGACCTGCACCTTGCCCGCGCGCTCGACCTCGACCTGGGCCTTCCCCGCCTCCCAGGCCTCTCCGCTGCCGAACAGCTCGTTCACCGTCCCCGCGCCGTCGATGACGCGGCCGTTCACCGTCATGAGGATGTCGCCCGCCTGGATCCCCCTCGTCTTCGCGTACTCCTCGGCGTAGCTCCCCTCGGTGAACCCCTCGATCCTCACGCCCTTCGCCTTCCCGTCCTCCACCGCGTACAGGCTCCAGCGGATGTCCTTCATCATCTCCCGGGCGTTCGCGCGGACGAAGTCGCGCTCGCGCGGGTCGACCTTCCAGGACTGGTCCGCGATCTCCTTCGTGCCGAACTGGATCTCGGGGGCCTTCCCCTTCGGCGGCCCCCCCGGGTCGTCGGGGTTCGGAGGCCCGGGCGTCGCGCCTCCCCCCTCCTGGTCGAGGATCAGGATCTCCTTCGTCTCCGCGGGGTTGCCCTCCAGGTGGAAGATCGCCTTCTCATTCGCGATCTCCTTCGTGATCTCCTTCAGGATGATCTTCTTCCCGTTGACCAACACGGGCTGCCAGCCGCCCGCCCCGTCGGAGACCTCGATCGCCTCGCCGACCTTCGCCATCCCGTCCTGGCCGTTCACCTTGAGGAGGTGCTTCGACGCGAATTTCCCGTCGTACTTGAGCTGCGGCCAGGTCTCCACCGGCTTCACCGGCCCCGCCGGCGGCGGGACGAGCTCGGCCGTCCAGATGCTCTGGAACT
The DNA here is from genome assembly GCA_964649705.1 of uncultured Planctomycetia bacterium. Classification (GTDB taxonomy): domain Bacteria; phylum Planctomycetota; class MHYJ01; order WSZJ01; family CAZYRM01; genus CAZYRM01. Next base: position 232 of record CAZYRM010000063.1, on the reverse strand, counting down.
CCTCCAGGCGCTTGTCGGGCGGCTCGGGGCCGGACGTGGGGGCGTCGGGGTTCGTCGGCCAGGTCTGCTCCCGGTCCGCCAGGAAGATGTACTTGAAGGAGAAGCCGATGATGCCGAGCGCCAGGAGGGCGTTTACGCACCAGATGGCGTTGTTCCAGGAGGCGGAAGTGCGCATGTTGGCCTAGAACTTGAAATCGAAGTCGCCCGGCTTGGTCCCCTTGACGATCCCCCG
>CAZYRM010000062.1:18175-33527 GCA_964649705.1 uncultured Planctomycetia bacterium | reverse complement strand
CCTTCTCGATCGTCGGGACGTCCGCGGCGAGCTGGGCCTGGAGGACCTTGGTGAAGGTCGAGACGACGACGGGGCGCCGGTTCGCGTGGCCCCACTGGAGGGCGGGGATCAGGTAGGCATACGACTTTCCGACGCCCGTTCCGGCCTCGACGGCGAGGTGGGAGCCGTCGTTGAGCGCGAAACCCACCGAGCGGGCCATCTCGACCTGCTGGGGCCGCTCCTCGAACCCGGGCTTCTCGCGCGACACGGCGCCCCCGGCGCGGAAGACCCCGCCGACGGCGTCGAGGTCGACGGGCTGGAGCTTCCACGCCTCGGGGTCCTCGTCGGCGATGATCTTCTTCGTCGGCGCGTAGTTCCGGCGCGTCCACGAGAAGCGAGTGCGCTCCGCCGCGCCCTCGCAGACAACCCCCTTCCAGGGCCACGACGTCGCGCGGAGCAGGAGCGCGGCCTCGGCGCGGAGGTCCTCGGGCATCCTCGCGAGGTCCGCGAGGAGCGCGGAAAGGACCCGCGCGAGGTCGCGTGCGTCGTCGAGGGCGCGGTGCGCCCCTCCTCCCCCTCCGGGGAGGTCGCGGGCGAGCGCGGCGAGCGAGTGGGACGGGGCCTGGGGCCTCGCGAGGAAGGCGAACGGCAGGGTGTCGAGGACGGGGTTCGGGAGGCGTCGCCCGAGGGCGCGCTCCAGGAACTGCCGATCGAACCCTTCCGCGTTGTGCGCGGCGAGCGGCGCATTCCCGGCAAACTCGAGGAACCGCGGGAGGGCCTCGGCGAGGAGGGGAGCGCCGATCAGGTCCTCGGGCGTGATCCCCGTGAGCGAGGTGATCTCGCGGGGCAGCGGGCCGCGAGGGTCGACGAACGTGCGGAACGTCTCGCGCTCCTCGCCGTTCACGAGGCGGACGGCGCCGATCTCGATGATCCGGTCCTGCCAGGGGTCGAGGCCGGTGGTCTCGAGATCAAAGACGACGATCTCGGCGGGAATGGTCATGTGTCAATGAGCAAGTTTCAACGAAGGTTCAAGTCTTGAAGATCCAAAGGCATCCATCGAATCACTTGAGTCTTCAAGAGGTGAGCCTTCGTTGAAACTTGCTCATTGAGACTTGAGCCTTCGAATCCATCTTCTCACCGGTACACACACACCCGGTTCCGTCCTCGTTCCTTCGCGGCGTACAGCGCCTTGTCCGCCTTGTCGATGAAGTTCTCCCCCGCGCTGTCGGTCCCGGGGTCGTAGGCGGCGACACCGATGCTGATCGAGACGTTGTGCCCGGGGTTGAGCTCCTTGCGCCCCGTCCCCCACTTCTCGACGGTCTTCCGCACGCGCTCGGCGTAGACGATCCCCGCGTCGAGATCGGTCTCCGGCAGGAGCACCATGAACTCCTCTCCGCCGTACCGCCCGACGATGTCGACGTCGCGCGAGATCCCGCGGATGAGCTTCGCGACCCCCTGCAGGATCTGGTCCCCCGCCAGGTGGCCGTACGTGTCGTTGACCCTTTTGAAGAGGTCGATGTCGCACATCGCGAGGGAGAGCGGCCGCTTGTACCTCCGCGAGCGCTCCATCTCGAGCGCGAGCTGCTCCATCGTCTGGCGGCGGTTGAAGACCGTCGTGAGCTCGTCGACGCGCGCGAGCTCCAGCGTCCTCTGGAAGAGGCGGGCGTTCTCGATCGCGAGCCCCGCCTCGTTCGCGAGGATCCCGAGCGACTCGAGCGCGGCGTCCCCGATGGCGACGCGGCTGATCCCGTTGTCGGCCACGATGACGCCGTGGAGCTCCTTCTGGCAGATCACGGGCGCCGCGGCCGCCTCCGAGAGCTCCAACTGCCTGAGGACCCGCGCGCCCGAGTCCTCCCCTGCGCCCACGAGCCGGAACGGCCGTTGCTGCATCCGGCAGCGGTCGACGAACGCGTCCCCAGGGGCGGCCGCATAGGCCAGCGCCGAGAGGTCCGCGTCGAGATGCGTCCCGTCCTGCACGGCGGAGCAGGCGAGCTTCCCGTCCTTCCACTCGAAGAAGGAGACCCGGTCGAAGCCGAGACCGTCATGCACCGTCTCGAGGATCGTCTTCTGGACCTGCTTCGGATCGAGCGTCTGACGCGCCCTGCGGATCGCCTCGTTCAGCCCCGTCAGCTCCTGCACGCGGCGCTCGAGCTGCCGGCGCGCCTCGTCGTACAGGCTGTTGATCCTCCCCAGCTCGACGTTCGCCTTCTGCAGCGCCCCGCGAAACCGCTTGATGTCGGGCGTGGGGAAGCGGAACACCTCGGCCATCTTCTCCATCTCGCCGTCGATGGCCTCCGTGATCGTGTCGAGCTTGATCCGCTTCAGGCCCACGATCTCCTCCGCGCGGCGGTCGAGGAGCGGCGGCGTGCGGGCGTCGACGGAGCCGATCCCCTGCGTCCAGGCGAGGAAGTCGGCCACATGCGTCACGGCGACGAGCTGGAGGTTCCGCTGGGGCAGGTCGATCGCGGTGAGGTCGGAGTGGTGGTAGCGGATCGCGTCCTGGAGCGTCTGCGGGAGGCTCCACTTCTCCGCGACCCACCCGCCGACCTCCGCGTGGTCGACGCCGAGGACCTCGCGCTCGGCGAGGGAGTAGGAGCACGACTCGTTGCGGACCCGCCCGAGGACCCGGACGTACTCCGCGCGCGCCTTCTGGTCGAGGATGATCTTCCCGATGTCGTGGAGCAGCCCGGCGACGTAGGCCTCGTCGGGGAGGTCGAATGACATCTCCTTCGCGATTGCGCGGCTCGCGGCGGCGACGGCGAGGCAGTGCTGCCAGTAGAGCGACTTGTCGAGCCCCGTGTCCTTCTTCCCCTCGAGGAGGCCGTCGTAGACGCTGACGGAGAGGACGAGCGACTTGAGCGTCCCGAACCCGAGCATCGCGATGGCGTGGGAGACGGTGGAGATCTTCTGCCGGAGGCCGTAGGCGGCCGAGTTGACGATCTTGAGGACCTTGGAGGCAAGGGCCTGGTCGGCCTCGATGACCTTGGCGGCGTCACGGACGCTCGAGGTGTCGTCGAGGACGATCTCGAGGATGCGCGTGACGACGCTGGGCAGCGTGGGAATGCTGTCCAGGTCGCGCAGAATTCGGGAGTCGACCTTGGGCTCCATCGGTCCCCTCCACCCCCCCCGACGAAAGGCGGATCACCATAGCCCCGCCTGAGGATCCGAGTCAATCATTTCCTCAACCGCGTGAGGACCGTACACTCTGCCGCGTGATCACCGTCGTGCTGCCGACGTACGAGGAGGCGGAGAACCTGCGACGCCTCCTGCCGGAGCTCCTGGCGGCCCTCGACCTCGCCTCGATCGAGGCGGAGGTCGTCGTGGTCGACGACGCCTCCACGGACGGGTCGGCGGAGGTCGCGGAGGGCCTCCTCGGCGCGCGCGGCCGGGTGGTCCGCCGCACGGGACGCCCGGGGCTGGCCCGCGCGGCGATCGACGGGATCCGGAACGCGCGGGGCGACGTCCTGGTCCTCATGGACGCCGACCTCGAGCATCCGGTCGACCTGGTCGTCCCGCTCGCCAGGACCGTCCTCGACGGCCGGGCCGAAGTCGCCGTGGGGAGCCGCTTCGCCCCGGGGGGAGGGATCGCGGGGCGATCCGCCTGGAGGCGCGCCTGTTCCCGCGTCGGCGCCTGGCTCGCCCGCGGCCCCGCCCGGGGCATCCTCGACCCACTTTCCGGCCTCCTCGCCTTCCGACGGTCCGTCGTCGAGGGGGTCTCCCTCGGGACCCGCGGCTTCAAGATCGGCCTCGAAGTCCTCGCGCGGGGCCGCTACGCCATGGCCGTCGAGATTCCCTACGTCCACGGGCAGCGCGTCGCGGGGCGGAGCAAGTTCGGAGTGCGCGCCTCGCTCGCGTTCCTGCTCCAGATCGCCTCGCTTCGGTTCGCCCGCCGGACGGAATCCGCTTGATTGCGCTTCCAAGCGGGTCCTATACTCCCATCCGCCTTTCACAAGGAACCACGCCTTTGCCAGCCCGCCGCGAGACCACGATCGAGACCTATCTTCGGGACGTGAACACCGTCCCGCTCCTCACCGCCGCGGAGGAGATCGATCTCTCGACGAAGCTCCGCGCGGGAGACCTCCACGCGCGCGAGAAGATGGTCCGCGCGAACCTGAGGCTCGTCGTCTCCATCGCGAAGTGCTACGTGAACCGCGGACTCTCGCTCCTCGACCTCGTCGAGGAGGGGAACCTCGGCCTCCTGAAAGCCGTTGAGCGCTTCGACCCGACCAAGGGGTTCCGCTTCAGCACCTACGGGACGTGGTGGATCAAGCAGGCGATCCGCCGGGCCCTCGTCAACCAGGCGAAGACCGTGCGGATCCCCTCCTACATGGTCGAGATGATCGCGAAGTGGAAGAGCACCTCCACCGAGCTGGCGAGCAAGCTCGGCCGCCCCCCCAAGGAGACCGAGATCCGCAAGGAGCTGGCCCTCCCCTCGGAGAGCTTCGAGATCCTGAAGCGGACGATGAACTCGTCGATCGCGAATTCCCGCCCGATCAGCCTCGAGCTCATGTGGGCCAGCCGCGACGCGGCGCTCTCCGACAAGGCGTTCGAGCAGAAGGACGACACCTACTCCCAGGAAGACATGCGGATGGTGGACGAGATCCTCGGCGCCATCGACGAGCGGGAGGCGGAGATCCTGAAGCTCCGCTACGGCCTGGAGGACGGGAAGCCGCTCACGCTCCGTGAGATCGGCGAGCGGCTAGGGATCACGCGCGAGCGGGTCAGGCAGGTCGAGAAGCAGGCCCTCCGCAAGCTGCACCAGAAGTTCGCCCACGGGAAGCACGACGAGTAGTGGACAGCCTCAAGCGCTACGTCCGCCACGTGGACGACTTTCCCAAGAAGGGGGTCGGGTTCAAGGACATCACGCCGCTCCTCGCCGACCCGCGCGCCTTCGCGCTGACCGTCGACACGATCGCCTTCCGCTTCCAGGAGAGGCGCATCGAGGGAGTGGTCGGGATCGAGAGCCGCGGGTTCCTGTTCGCGGCGCCCGTCGCGCAGCGGCTCGGCGTGGGCGTGGTCCCCGTGCGGAAGCGCGGGAAGCTGCCGTGGAAGGCGCGGTCGGTCACGTACGACCTCGAGTACGGGCAGGACACCATCGAGATCCACGAGGACGCCCTGCGCCCCGGGCAGCGGGTGCTCTGCGTCGACGACCTGCTCGCGACCGGCGGGACCATGCGGGCGTGCACGGACCTCGTCGAGGGGCTCGGCGCGCAGATCGTCGCGTGCGCGTTCGTCATCGAGCTGGAGAAGCTCGGCGGGCGCCGCAAGCTCGACGGCCGCGAGATCTACTCCCTCCTCGTCTACCCCGAGTAGCGGGCGCTACTCGTACTCCATCCCCTCGAAGCCCGAGCGGAAGGCGTCGTAGACCGAGTCCCAGACCGCGCGGACCTCGCCCCCCTGCTGCGCGATGAACTCGCGGAGGCGCGTCCCCTGCGAGGTGTAAATCATGTACGTCTCCGCGAGGAACTCGCGGAAGAAACGGATCTGGTAGGTGCGGCGCGTCTCGGCGTCGAGGAGGTACTCCACGCCGACGACCGCCTTCGCACGCGCGATTGCGGAGAAGCGGTTCGAGAGGTCGTCGAAAAGCCCGCGGGGCATCGCGGACTCGTGGACGTGCCCCAGCTCGTGGAGGAAGAGGCCGAGGAAGCTGCGCCTCGCGCCGCCGACGGCGAAGTTGTAGAGGCTGACCGTGCCGTCCTCGTAGCTCGACCCCTTCGCGCAGTCGGGGCCCCAGCCGCCGACCTGGAGCACCTTGAACTCCCCCCGGGAGAGGTGGGCGCGCGGCAGCCGGTCGAACATCCTCGCCATCATCGCGTAGACGTAGCCCCGCCCCTTCGAATAGCGGTGCTCCTCCTGCTCGCGGCTGGAGTAGTTGCCGTTGACGAGGTCGACCCCGGCGACGGCGAGGATCGCCTCCAGGGCCTCGTAGGCCGCCCGGTCCTCGGACTCGGGGATCCCGTCCGTCCGCTGCCAGGCGCAGTAGGCGTCCCACTCGTGGCGGGAGCAGGGGATCCACATGCTGCTCGATCCCCCCTTGATGTTCCCGCCCAGGCGGTAGACCCCGCCGAAGTCGATCACCTGCTGCCCGAAGCGGAACTCCTGCTCGAGCTCCTCGGTGAGGTCGGGGACGACGCCGACGAGGGTCCGCCAGGGGCGCGCGAGCTCGCGGACTTCATCGGGCATCGAGGACAGAGGTGTGCCCAGCACAGGCATTCGGCGCTACTTCTTGAAGTACCCCATCTCCCGGGCGATGCCGACCGCCTTCCAGTGGTCCCAGTTCTGGTGGACCTCGTGGATCTGCATGAGGTCGTAGTACTGGTTGTACTCGGCGGCGGCGCGGGTGAACAACTCGGGGATCGTCGGGTCGGTCTCCACCTGGTCGATGCGGAACCTGCTCCCCCGGAAGCGGATCTCGTCGAGGGACCCGTCGCAGCTCTCGTCGATGAAGGTCTTCTCCTCGAATCCGTAGCCGACCACCATCTCGTTCCGGTTCTCGTCCACGGAGTGTCGGAACCGCCCGTGCGGCCCCTCGTACTTGTAGCCGTCCGAGAGGTAGTAGCGGTTCGAGGACACCCTCGTGGCCGCGTAGCAGCCCACGAGCGGGGCGACCAGGACCGCCAGGGCGAGGACCCGCTTCATGCGACACCCTCCGGAGAACTCGCAGTTTTCAATGTGCAGTTCTCAGTTAAGACGCGATTTCCGAAAGGAGCAATGCGTCCGATCCCATGCTATCCCCGAGGAGGGGCGCTGGCAAGGCCGAGGAGCCGAGAGGCGGCCGAATGGACGAAGCGCGCGGCCCAGGCGTCGAACGCGGGCGTCGGCTGCGGCTCCGCGAGGAGGCGCGGCAGCTCCGCGGAGAGGGCCGAGGCCCCCTCCCCCGCCCAGCGTTCCACGAAGGCGGCACCGACGCCGAAGCGCCGCATGTCGTCGTGCCCCTGGGACAGGAGCGTGAAGTGGGCCCCTTCCCACGTCTCCGTGATCACGCAGTCGCGGAAGAGGCGCGGGAGCGGCGAAAACCGCTCTTCGATCCCGTTCCCCGCCAGGACGCCCATCGCCTCGCGGACCCCCGCGGTCGCGGAGCGGGTGAGCGTCGGCTTGGCGAGCGAGAGGAGGACGCGGAAGTCGAGCTTGGAGAGGTCGTCCTTGCGGCCCCAAAGCTCGATGAGCTGGAAGGCCGTGGCGACCGCCTCCTCGTGGACCCGGCTGAGGCGCGAGAGGGCGTCCGCGACGAGGGGGAACTCGGCGATCGGGCGGCCGAAGGCCGAGCGAAACGTCGCGTAGGCCTCCGCCTCGCGCCTGGCGCGCGCGAGCGCCGCGGCGCCGGCGAGGATGCAGTGAATCCTCGAGGTGGTGAGCACGGTCCCTACGACGGTGGCCATGCCGCGGTCGGTGGGGCAGACGTCGAAGCCGACGGCATTGTCGAACTCCACCTCGGCCGTGGGGAGCTCTCGGGTACCGAGCTTGTCCTTGAGGCGCTCGATGCGGTAGTCGTTCCGGCGGCCCTCGGAGACCCGCGCGGGGACGAGGAAGAGGCCGACGCCCTTCGGCCCCTCGGGGGCGCCCTCGGGGCGGGCGGTGACGAGGAACCAGTCGGCGACGATGTTGGAGCAGAACCACTTCTGGCCGTGGAGGCGCCACACCTCGCCGTCGCGCCGGGCGATGACCCGGTTGGATGCGACGTCGGAGCCCCCCTGGGCCTCGGTGACGAACTGCGCGCCGCTCTTGGGGTGCTCGGGCGTGGCGTTGACGATCTCCCCGCGCGCGAGGTCGACGGGCGTGCCCTCGGGGGCTCCGCGGAGGACGCGCTCCATGCCGTCGGTGCAGGCGGCGGCGCAGTGGAATCCCCCCTCGCCGTGCTGGGCGTAGAGGTAGACGCGGGCGTAGTGGGCGATCGGGTCGCCGTGGACGGTGCCAAGCCCGCGGCCGAGCGTCTCGGCGTGGAGGCGGTGCGTGGCGCCGCAGAGGACGACGTCGTCGACCCTGCGGCCGAAGCCGTCGAATTGGACGAGGCGCGGCGCGTTCTCGGGCAGCGCGGCCTCCTCGACGAGCGGAACGAGGCTCGCGGCGTGGCGGGCGGCCTCGGCGAGCCCTCGCTCGGCCTCGGCGCTGACGCGGCCCTTGAGCGCGCGCCGAAGCGGCTCGTCGGAACCGAACCAGTCGGCGTTTCTCGCCTCCAGGAACGGCGTGAAGTCGTAGTCCACGGCAGGCCTCCCCCTGATCATCGCCCCAGGCGGACCGCCATCATCGTCCGGAGAGCACCGCCATGCAAGCACGAGGGACCATTAGTCGCTGACCCAAGGGTCCACAGGCTGGGAGAGGAATTCCTCCACGGGGATGCCGTCACCGCCCACGAGGAGCTTGCGCGCAGGGCGGGCTCGTCCGCGCTGGCGTACCGGGCGGGGATCCCCGAGGAGTCGACGACATGACGGACCAGTGTGGTCTTGCCGACCTGCCGCGGCCCCGCGACGGCGATGAGGAATCGCTTGGGCTCCCCGAGTCGTTTCGCGAGTCCGGCCGCCTGGGGGCGGACGAACGGGGCCGCCGGTTTACTCAAGACATTGAGTAAATTCACTCAATACTTCGAGCAAACGCAAGCCCCGCCTGCGCCAAGGCCCTTACGCGCGTTCCACCTCGCGCGACGACAAGTTGCCCATCGGAGCGGAGTTGACCGAGGCAGGCGGATCGCCTATTCTGTCATCGGGTTGCGTGGTACTCCAAACGTCTGGGGCGAGCGAGGCTGACTCAACCGAGACATGCGCGTTTACCTCGATCTCTGCTCCATCAAGCGGTTGTTCGACGAGAGGCGGCAGGATCGCGTGCGTCTTGAGGCGGAAGCCGTGGCGCTGATCCTGGAGCGAGTGGACCGCGGTGAACTCGATCTCTGTTCAAGCGAGGCGCTCGAGGAGGAGAACCTCCTGAATCCAGACCCGGTTCGACGCGCACGAACCGCGGAATTGCTGGCTCGATGTCCGCGGCGCATCGGCGTCACGTCGAAGGTGACCGGAATGGCGAGGCAACTGCAGGACCTGGGTTTCGGTGGCTACGACGCCATCCACATCGCCTGCGCGCTCCGGGCGGGGGTGGACGCGCTCGTGACCTGCGACGACCAGCTCGTACGGCTGGCAGTGCGCAATGCCTCCGTTGTCCCCATCCGTGTCGTCAACCCGGTCGATTTTGCCCGAGCGTGACTTCCGAGGTACCTGCGATGCAAACTGCGATGGACTTGCAGAGGGAGGGGTTTCGGGCCTTGTGCGACCGCCTGGGCCTCGCGGGCGCTGTGCGCTTCCTCTGGCAGGTTGAGGCAGGACACGGCGACTACACGAAGGAGCGCGCGAGGATCGTGCGCGGGGCGCAGGTCGATGAGATCGCCGCGTCGATCCGAAGTCGCCGACGCCGCTGATCGCGCGCAGCGAACAGGAAGCGCGCGGAGCTACCAGCGCTCCAGCAGCAGCGGCTCGATGGTGCGAAGGTCCTCGCGGAAGTGGCGCAGGCGGTCGCGGGCCTGGAAGGCCGTCCGCGCGGTCAGCGGGAGCTTGATAGTGATGCTGTCGACGATCGTGCTCGCGCGGCGGAACGGGATCGCCGCGTCCACCGGGTCCCCCTGCCGGATCTGGTACCGCGCCACCAGGTAGAGCGCCTCCCACAGGATCCACGGGTTCCCCAGCCCCTCCGCCTTCTCCACCGCACGCCCCGGGTTCGCAAGGCCCACCGCGAGGTCTCCCTTCTCGTCCTCCAGCTCCACTTGCCCCCAGGTCAGGTTCAGGCGCGCCATGACCTCCTTGTCCGCCGCGCCGGCCGCAAGCCGCAAGGCGCGAGAGAGGTACATTCGTGACCTTCGTGGTTCCCCCTCCGCCGCCTCCAGCCGCGCAAGGTCGACGAGCGTGTTCGCCTTCCCAGGGCGGTTACGGAGCATGTCGTACCCCTTGAACGCCTCCTCCAGGAGCGCCCGGGCCCGCTCGTGGTTCCTCACCTCGAGCCACGCCCTCCCCTCGCGAAGCACCTTGAAGAAGAGACGAACTCCCTCTGCGTCGAGGCGGTGCGGCGCTCCGTGGGCGCACTCGAAGAGCTGTTGTGGGGGTGAAGGGCGAAGGAGAATGGCGCCGCCAAGGCGCCACCCCCCTTCGTCGGGCTGGAACAGAAGGAATCTCGGTACGTACGCGGGCGATCAGCGCGATGAAGTCGTCGTGCGGCCGGCCGGGTAGTCCGTAGGGCCAGGCCGAGTGGCATCCCCATCGGCTCTCGTCTTGCGGGGATCGTCGCGCAAGACCGTATCCGCTCGACCCTGCGACGGTGGACGATCGCTCGGCCGACCCTCTCGAGGGCTGGTTCCATCCATCAGGACAAAGGCCGTCACGGCGATGATCAGTCCGCCAACTGCCGCCAACAGCCCGTGGCGCAAGGTCCGCGCGTCACGGCAGACATCCCGCTTCTCGTTCGTCATGACGCACCTCCGGGGGTTGGGAAACTCGGCGTCGGGCACGGCCGCTCGACGTATGCAGGGCTCCGGCTGAAAGGAGCTCCCCGCTACTTCAGACCAAGGGCGTCAATCAGCGCGTCGTATCCAGAGTCCACAACCTTCCCGACGCCCTGGCCGACTTGCTTCACGCTCTCCACGCCGACGCCAAGCGAACTGATCAGGATGTTGTTCCGCGTTTCGTCTGGCCGGGGCGAGGCCATCCGCTCCGCGCTCCCGACATCAAGGCGCCGCGCGATCTCGTCGTGATCCCTGTCCAGCCTACGCTTGAGGTCCCCAATTGCCGCGTCGAGCGAGCGGTTCGCGTACTCGCCCGCGTCCCCGAGGAGGTAGGTCGTCTCCGCGATGCTCGCGCACCCCTCCCCTTCCCAAAGGACGAGGCCGTCGGAAGTCCTCGCAAGGCGAACGGGTCGAAGCACGGTCTCGGCTCCCGCGCGGTGCCCCATCAGGAAGTTCGCGCCGCCTCCGGCCGGCCCGGCCAGGGAGAGCACACCGCCTCGCGCCAGGTCCCAACGACGCATTCCTCGAAAGTGCGCGATCTGGCCGAGGAGCGCCGCGTCGTAACCCTGCATCCTGAGCATCCGTGCCTCCTCTGGGCCGAACGACTCGCTCGGCAGCGGTACATAGTCGACGCTCGCGTACAGACCCGACTCACGGAGATGCCGCGCGATTTCCTGGGAGACGGCGGCGGCGACGTCCTCGTCGTCCCACGCCTCGTCTCGAGTCGTATCCCACCACGCGAGGAACTCCCTTCGGGGGGCGGTCTCCTCCGAGGGGCGGCAGTCGGCGAAACGGAGGACGGCGAGGCGGGCCCTCACCTCATGAGCCGCGAGGTCAACGAGCTCCCCGTTAGGGCGCCCGATGCTCGTCGTGCAACCGATCTGGGTCATAAGGACGGCGCCCAGCGCAACCAGCCAGGGGGTAGTCTTCATGGTCTTCCTCCTCCCAACGGCCGCCGACGTTTTCCAGAATTGCAGGCGGTGCCCGCGCATTTCGCGAAGTTCAAGCCACGCATCTCAACTCTTGCCCTCTTTCGCTGCCTCGGATTTGCGGACGGCTCGGATGCCGCTGTGCTACTGCAGGGTCAAGGTCAGGCGCGTGTTCTCCCCGAGCGTGAACCGCCCCTGCCCCACGAGCTGGCAGTTTCGGTACACCGAGTACGTATAGGACCCGGGCCGCATGAACGAGAAGGTCCAGCTCCCGTACGCCCACAGGGGCGCGGTGCCGCACGAGGGCCCGTAGAGGTACACCGTGATGGAGCAGTTCGTGTTGTTCTTCACCACGATCTCCGAGTCCGCGGCGTTGGCCGCGGCCGGGAGGGCGAGGAGAACGAGGACGAACACCAGGGCCTGGATGGATCGGGCGTTCAGCATGGCGACTTCCTTCTGATCCGTTCTTGCGGCCGCGCGCTTCAGATCCCCGTGAGCCGTCGCGCGCGACAACCTCCAGCTCCTCTATGCGCCGGGGTCTTCGACATAACAGAGACCGGCGTGATTTCAGGGGGCGCCGGTGCTTGCGGCCGGACATGGACTTAGGTAGTCTCCACTCGCACCAGGATGGACGAAATGGGCCTCACCGTGCAGGGCGCAAGCGCGGCCATCGGGCTCGCGCGACAACGGGGTCTCGTCAGACCCGAGGTCGCGGAGCAGGCCATCCATCTGCTCCAGGCCCGGCCCGAACAGCCGATCACGCCGCAGCTCCTCGCGTTCGTGCTGGATCTCCCTGCGGATGCCGTCGCGACCCTGCTTCACGACGGGGAGAGCACCATGATCACCCCGCAGGCCACGCCGCGGACCCGCGACGAGACGCGCTCGCGGCGCCGAGATGGGACGCGCGCGAGTCGCGCGCGCTCGGGCGGCACGAGGGCGGACGAAGACTCGACGGGGCATGTCATTCAAGGAGAGTGGGGCTCGGAGGTGACCGCCGTCGCCGAGGACCTCCTCACGAGTGGCGAGCCGCCCTCCGCGACGCAAACGACGAGGGTCCCGGGAAGGACGGGAGGAGCGGGTGCGCTGGTGGCGCAGCGAGCCTTTGGACCGTACGAGGTGATCGAGGCCATTGGCCACGGCGGAATGGGGGTCGTCTACCGGGCGCGCCGCAAGTCGGATGGCGAGTTCGTCGCGATCAAACTGATGCGAGCGAAGATTGCCGGGGACGAAGCCGCAGGCAAGCGCTTCCGCCGCGAGATGGACGTCATGTGCGCGCTCCGTCACCCGAACCTGGTGGGATACCTCGATCACGCCTTCACGGGGAGCGCCTTGTGTCTCGTCATGGAGTTCCTCCCCGGAGGCGACGTCGCACGACTGATGGCGCGACGCGGGGGGCGGCTGTCGCTAGGCGAGGCCGCGCCGATCATCCTCGACGCCCTGGCGGGGGTCGCCTGCCTGCACGACGCCGAGATCGTGCACCGCGACCTGAAACCGAAGAACATCCTGCTTGCATCGAGCGAGGGTGGCCCTGCGAAGGTGTCCGACTTCGGTCTCGCGAAGTGCTTCCAGAAGGCGGGGAAGTCGAGCGTGACCGCCTCGGGTACATTCGCAGGGACCCCAGGGTTCATGCCGCCCGAACAGGTCACGAACTTCAAGTACGTAAAGCCTGCCAGCGACGTCTGGGGCCTCGGCGCGACCCTCTATCACATGCTCACGGGGCAACTCCCCTTCGACTTCCCGCCGGGGCAGGAGCCGGCGAGCGTGATCGCGCGGGGGCGGATCGTGGCCGTACAGCAGCGGGACGCCTCGATTCCTCCGCGCCTAGCGGAGGTGATCGACCGCTCGATCTCGGCGAGGCCGAAGGAGAGGTACGGAACGGCGGCCGAGCTTCGCGCCGCGCTCGAACAGGTTCTGTAGGAGAAGCCTGCGGACATGGGAGACTGGAGAGGCTGGTTTCGACGGTGGTTCGGGCGCAGGCAGAGGCCGAAGTTCCAAGACGAACAAAGGCCCCTGGTGCTCCCGAAGCCTATCGATGCCTCTCCGCCGCCCATCGAACCCACGCCAGTCGTGGCATCGATGTTGTCGCAATCCAGCGCATCGGAGACCGGGCCGGTCGCCCCGGATAGCCCTCCGCAGGTGTCGCTCCCCGTCGACTCCACCCCGTCCCCGACAGCGAACGAACTCACCCCGCTGGCGGTCTCGATACCGTCCCAGCCCACCGCGGCGGAGACCGCCCGCATCGACCGCGACCTGCAAGTCTCGCCGGTCGACTCGGTCCCCACGGCGACAACGACAGGCCCATCGTCGCTTCCGCAACCTGACCGGGAGGCCGAGGACAGGGTCCCGGTTGAGTGGAGTGTCGGGGACGTGATCCTGGGGCTCTACGAGGTCAAGCAGGTCCACACGGCAGGTGGGATGGGACTCGTCTACCGCGTCCGTCACACGGCCTGGGACCTTGAACTCGCGGTGAAGAGCCCACGTCTGGAGTACTTCGGCACGGAGAGGCAGAAGGACGACTTCGTCCGCGAGGCGGAGGTATGGGTAGAGCTCGGCCTGCACCCGCACATCGTGAGCTGCTTCTACGTGCGCACCCTCGGGGGAGTCCCCCGCGTCTTCGCGGAGTACATGGAAGGTGGGAGCCTGAGGGACTGGATCAAGTCACGGAGGCTCTACAAAGGAGGACACCAGGAGGCACTCGCACGCATCCTGGACATCGCGATCCAGTTCGCATGGGGCCTGCACTACGCGCATGAAAGGGGCGTCGTCCATCAGGACGTAAAGCCGGGTAACGTGCTGATGACACCGGACGGGGCTGCAAAGGTCTCTGACTTCGGCCTCGCGAGGGCCCGATTGGAGGCGGAAGGGCCGAGAGTGGAGAAGGTGGCCGAGTTCCAGGAACTCCAGGGGAGACCGACCGCAGAGCAGCCCCGCACGCTTCGGGCGATCTACGGAGGAATGACGCCGGAATACTGCTCGCCGGAGCAGGCCCGGAGAGAGAAGCTCACACGGCGCACGGACCTGTGGTCCTGGGGGGTGAGCGTGCTCCAGATGTTCATGGGTGGTGTGAGCTGGCTTTCGGGGGTGGCGGCGCCCGGCGTGCTGGAGGGCTACCGCGAGACCGGACCGGAGGACGATACGTTGCCGCGCATGCCCGATGGGGTGGCGGGACTGCTCGCGCGCTGCTTTCAGGATGACCCTGATGCGAGGCCACACGACATGGCCGTGGTAGCGCGGGATCTGCGCGAGATCTACGCGGAGGTCGCCGGCGTGGCGTACTTGCGGGAGCAGCCTGAGGCGGCGAAGCTGCTTGCCAGTGCGCTGAACAACCGCGCGGTGTCGCTGATCGACCTGGGGCGCCCAGCGGAAGCGGAGAAGGCGCTGGAAGAGGCGTTGGCGGCCGATCCGTCGCACCTGCACGCGACGTACAACCACGGGCTGCTGCTTTGGCACGACGGACGGTTGGCGGACGATATGGTTCTGGCGAGGCTGGCGCGGGCGTGCGCCAACCACGAAGCGGTCTGGGAGGCGCCGTACTTACAGGCGTTGGTCGAACTGGAGCGCGGGGACGAAGAGGCGACGCGCGCACGGCTGTCCGAGGCGGCGAAGCGGGCACAGAAGGACGATCGCGGGGCGCAGCAGATCGCGGCGGCAATGACGCTGGTCGTGCGGGGGAGCCGCTGCCTGCGCACACTGAAGGGGCACACGGATGTCGTGTCTGCTGTCGGCCTGACGCCGGACGGGCGGGTGGCCGTCTCGGGGAGCAAGGACATGACGCTGCGGGTCTGGGAGGTGGCGACCGGTCGCTGCCTGCGCACGCTGGAGGGGCACACGGATGGGGTGACCGCTGTCAGCCTGACGCCGAACGGGCGGGTGGCCGTCTCGGGGAGCTTCGACATGACGCTGCGGGTCTGGGACGTGGCGACCGGTCGCTGCCTGCGCACGCTGGAGGGGCACACGGATGGGGTGGCCG
>CAZYRM010000062.1:9757-18075 GCA_964649705.1 uncultured Planctomycetia bacterium | reverse complement strand
GAGGTGGCGACCGGTCGCTGCCTGCGCACGCTGGAGGGGCACACGGATGGGGTGGTCGCTGTCAGCCTGACGCCGGACGGCCAGCTGGCCGTCTCAGGGAGCAGGGAGGGGACGCTGCGGGTCTGGGAAGTCGTACGGGCAAGGACCGCGCAGTATGAACCCGCGTCTCCGCAGGCGGCTGATCGGATAGCAAGCAGCGAGCGGGAGGCGAGCCAAGCGTTGGCGGCCGGCACCCGAGCACTCGAGGCAGGTGATGTAAGGGTAGCCCTATCGCACTTGGCGACCGCCCGCAGCATTCCGGGTCACGGGCGAACTCCCGAAGCTCTTGCCCTGACGCACCGTCTCGCCCGGCTGGCCGTTCGCGGCCATCTTCTGTCGGCTTGGATGCTTTCGACGCTGGAGGGGCACGTGGGTCCGGTGAGCGCGGTCAGCCTGACGCCGGACGGGCGGCTGGCCGTCTCAGGCAGCTATGACGGGAAGCTGCGGGTCTGGGAGATGGCGACCCGTCGCTGCGTGGGGACGCTGACGAGCCACTCGGGCGCGGTGGAAGCCGTCAGCCTGACGCCGGACGGGCGGCTGGCCGTCTCAGGGAGCAAAGACATGGCGCTGCAGGTCTGGGACGTGGCGACCGGTCGCTGCCTGCGCACGCTGGAGGGGCACACGGGTGTCGTGAAGGCTGTCAACCTGACACCGGACGGGCGGGTGGCCGTCTCGGGGAGCCTGGACAAGACGCTGCGGGTCTGGGAGGTGGCGACCGGTCGCTGCCTGCGCACGCTGGAGGGGCACACGGATGTCGTGAACGCTGTCAGCCTGACGCCGGACGGGCGGCTGGCCGTCTCAGGGAGCGATGACGATGCGCTGCGGGTCTGGGAGGTGGCGACCGGTCGCTGCCTGCGGATCCACAGGCCCAATCTGGTTGAGGTTTTCTTTGGAACCCTGATGAAGGCGGCGCGGGACTGGTTTACCGGTCGCTGGTGGCTGAGTGCCGGAGAATGGATGTATAGGGTGCGAGCGGTCGGCCTGACGCCGGACGGGCGGCTGGCCGTCTCGGGGAGCGAATACAAGTCGCTTCGCGTCTGGGACGTGGCGACCGGCCGCTGGCCGCGCACGCTAAAAGGTTACCCGGGTTTGGTGAGAGGGGTCAGCCTGACGCCGGACGGGCGGCTGGCCGTCACGGGGAGCACAGACAAGAAGCTTCGCGTCTGGGACGTGGCGACCCGACGCTGCGTGCGGACGCTGGAGGGGCACATGGGTCCGGTGAGCGCGGTCAGCCTGACGGCCGACGGTCGGCTGCTACTGTCGGGGAGTCGGGACGGGACGCTGGGCCTCTGGTACCTCGACTGGGAGCTTGTCCCACGCGAATTCCGCGATTGGGACGAGGAGGCCCGTCCATTCCTGACGACTTTCCTGTCCTTCCACACCCCCGTGCTCGAAGGTGGCCTCACCCGCCGCGGTCGCGCGACGTGGAGCGACGCCGATTTCCAGGACTTGCTGCTCAACCTCGGCTACGCGGGCCTTGGCTGGCTCCGCTCCGAGGGCGTCCGCCGCGAATTGGAGCGCATGGCCGCGTCGTGGGAAGGCCCCCCGCCCCTCGTGTAGGCACGCCCCCAACGAGCGAGCAGGGGCGCCGGGCAAGCGGCCACGCATCGGTCGGGGAGGCGGACCGAGTCCGCCCCCCCCCTCCGAGCGTGCTGGGCTCTACTTCTTCCCGCCGAAGCGATCGAGGAGGCGGTTCATGGCATCCTGGGCCTGCTCGAGCCGCTCGCCCATCCGATCGTTGGCGTCCATCCAGCGGTCCACCCTTCGCTCGACATCCTGCTGGCACTCCTCGTCCTCCATCAGCCGATGGGCCGTCTCACGCGGGTCCGCGTTCATGACCCGCCAACCTACCCTCGTCACCTCGTAGGTGGACGTCGTGTAGTCCCTCGCGTCCTGGTAGGGCGTCGGACGTGGCCGAGCCTCGTACGCATTCGAGGTCGCTCTGACATCCTCCGACTTCTCTCGCGCCCAGTCGGCGGTGGGCGGCGTCGCGCGAGCCGACGGCCGCACAGGCTCGGGGTCCACCGCGTATCGCGACGGGGGCGTGACCCGTTCGGTCGTCTCGCCCGTGACTGCGCGGATCGGCGCCCCGTGCGTCTCATCGAAGTACCGCCTCCAGTCGCGGTCCGCCCAGTCCCAGGGTGCACGATGCAGCCTTTCCGAGGACTGCATGAGCACGAGACCCAGGTACGCGAGGTACAACACAAGGATCGTCCCAAGGATGCGTCTGCCCAGTCCGGCGGGACAGCGATCCTGATCACGTGTCGTATCGAACATGGCTCACTCCTCTCTCAGAAGAACAGGCCCTGTCACGTGGCGGCTGCAGGCGATCACGCCTACCTCCCTCCGCAGTCCGGACAGGTGATCCAACCCAGCTTGCACTCGTAGCAGTTCTCCGACGCCATGTGATAGGCACGGCCGTTGCAGGAGCCGCATCTGTGGCTGCGCCCCAGGCGGGGACAGGCCTGCTGACCTGTCCCCTCGCATCTCGGGCACGCCGTCCCGCCCTGCTGCCTGCCCCCACACCCGCACGGGACCTTCTCCGTCCCTCGGCACTGCGGGCACTCCCCCGTTCCGTCGCAGGTCTCGCAGGTCACCTGAACGGCCTTGTACGTCTTGCCGTCGCAGTTCCCGCAGTGCACCTGTCCCCTCCCCTGGCAACGCGCGCAGATCCCCGATCTCGGAGCCGGGGCTGGCGCAGACGGAGTCCCGGCGCGCACGCCCGCCTGGTGCCGGTCGAGCGCGCCCAGGAAGTCCCGTCCGTAGCGCTCTACGACGAACGGAAGCCGCGCTACGTCCGCACGCGACGGGGCGCCGACGTACCACCGGCCGAACAGGCCCCCCGGCAGCCCGACGTTCGGCGCCTTCACCGCGTACTCGGTGCCCGAGACGCCGATCGAGAACTCCCACGGGATCGCGAAGGTCCCCTCCCGCTCCAGGATCGGGATAATCGCGAGGCCACACTCGTCCGTCCGCGTCTCGTGCCTCTCGAGGCGGACGGGGGTGTAGCCCTTCACCTCCCAGCAGGTCGAGTACGCCACGGGCACGCCCGCGATCGGCGCGCAGGAGTCGAGGTCGATGACCAGGATCATCGCCGCAGCTTGCAGCGCCGTGTTCACGTCTCGGCAACACGCGCAACCGCAGGCGGAGAGCGCGCGACCGAGATGCCGCCGCACCGAGGCAACCTGCCCGTCGCCACGCTCGCTGGACCTCGCGGTGGAGAGGCCCCGCACGTACTCCCCGCCGGTGGCGTGTTCCACGATGTGGTCGATCGCCTCCCGGACCTCCTCCTCCGTGGCCAGCGGGTCGAATGTCTCCCGCCCGAGCCGCTTGGCGAGGTCCGCCTCCGCGCTATCGGGGTCGAGGCCGGCGCGCGACAGGGCGAGGTCGATCGCCCACTCCACCACGTCCCTGTCCCCACCCGCAACGGCGGGCGGCTGCGAGACGAAGAACCCGACGAGCATCAGAATCCACGAGTATCGCATGGTCAAACCTCCACTTGCAGACACTGGGCCAGGAACGCGGAGCGCTACTCGACGCAGATCTCCGCCTCGTACACCCACTTCTCCTGGACCTCGAATTGCCGCTTGTGCTTCCGACCCTCGTTCGACAGGCGCAGGACGAAGGTCCTGCCATCGGCGCTCCGACGGAGCTCGCACTGGCCCTTGCCCCCAAGCCCCGTAAGCTGGGTCGCGATGTTCATCCGCATCGAGAAGCGGGCAGGCTCGCTTGCCTCGCCGTAGTTGGGGTACCAGGACCGCGCGACCGCATCGATGAAGTCGACGTCGTCGCTGAAGGCGTCCGAGGTCCAGCGGCCGGTCCCTGAGGAGTCCTCCTGGGCTGCGGTTCCTGCCCTGCCGTGCGCGCCGCACTTCTCGCAGGGCACCTTGACGAGGGTTGTATCGCGCCCCGTCGGATCGGCGAACTTCAGGACGAAGCCCTTCCCCTGGCAGTCGTGGCAGTCGCCGCCCGACACCGTCGCCCCCTCGCGCTGCGCAGGCGCCGAACCTCCGCAGTCACGACACGGGACTGTCTCCGCCATCTGACGGTGTCCCCGCCCATTGCAGAGGTTGCACAGTGCCATTCCGTCGCGACAGTAGTGGCAGCCGAGTCGCTGCCCGATCGCATCGACGTGGTACCCCTGTCCGCCGCACCGTCGGCACTCCACGCGCGCCTCGCCGCCACAGGACGAGCACTCCGCTTCCACGCTCTGGTCTACGTGTCCCGACCCGCCGCACGTGCGGCAGGGCGAGGGGGCGGCCGGCGGATCACCCGAGGCCGCCGACAGCTTCCACGAGTTGGCGTCTCGTAGCCCGATCAGCGGAGTCTCGTGGACTGCGTAGGCCAGGTGAAACCCGAGCCTCCGGCAAGCGTCGCAGCCGGCGCCCTTCAGGGCGCACTCGGCCTTGCCGATCTTCCGCTCGTAAAGCCCGTACTTGATGAACTCCAAGGCCCTTCCCGCGGCGGATCCGGGCACGTGGTCCATCAATTCCAGGCTGTATCGATCCGATGGGCGAGCCGGGATCTCGATGGACTCGAAGGACGCCACGCGCGAATCCCTGGTCCCGTCGTCAGACTGGACGACGGACAGCGCCCAGTACACGTGACCGGCCTCCCGTGCCAGCCAGGTCACCCTACACGTGACGTCGAACCCGCCGTCGCGCGCCTGGACGCGGACCTCCTCAATCTGCGCCGCCTGCGCCGTCACCGCACAGGCCGCCCAAAGGGCCGGCGCCAGGCACGCCAGGGCCTTCCTCGTCATGCAGTTCATGGGTTACCTCCACTTTCTTCCTGCCGCACGCGATCGGACGGCCCGATCGTCGCGCCACGACGCCGGGCCAGATGCTACTTCTCCCTCCACTCGACGCGCAGCTCGCCCTCCGTAAAGTGGGCGCGCTCGGCCGAGTCACGCATCCAGAACGCCACCTCCTCCGCATCCTCCGTATCCACGGTGACCTCCATGAACCCCTGTTCGCCTCTCGACTCGTGCACGTCGGACCAGGGGATGCGATACACGGGGCCGGAGGTGTACGAGTTGTCCGACGGGATCAGGATGTAGGCCCTCGGCTCGTCCTCGCCCTGGAGGGAGACACGCCAGAGTTGGTTCAGCCGGCTCGATCCCTCTCCCATGTATCGCCACCCATTCGCGTTTGGTTCGCCATTCACGTACAAGGCCCCGCACCTGACCTCTCCCCCCTTGAACGTGAGTCGTTCCCCGGCTGCGATGGCACAGGTCAGCGTGAGGAGTAGTACCGCTGCCACGTAGGAACCCGCCCTGACAGGCCTGCTGTAGAACATGTCGATTCCTCCTAAGGGGTCTCCTGTGCACGTCCATCCAATGGACTCGAAGCGCCACCAGCCCCCAGCAGGAGATGTGCGCGTGGGACTTGGACCTAACAAGCGTCCAGTTCCCGTTCGCCCACAGGGGCACGATGCCGGACACGGGCCCGTGGAGGTACACCGTGATGGCGACGACGCGCTTCAGGCCCCCGTGAGCCGCAGCGCGCGACAACCTCCAGCTCCTCTATGCACCGGCGTCATCGACCTAACAGAGACCGGCGCGATTCCGGGGGGCGCCGGTGCTTGCGGCCGGACATGGACTTAGGTAGCCTTCACTCGCACCAGGACGGATGAAATGGGCCTCACCGCGCGGATTGCCAGGGTGTCCATCGGGCTCGTGCGTCAAGGGGGTCTCGTCGCGCCCGACGTCGCGGAGGAGGCCATTCACCTGCCGCAGGCCCGGCCCGATGAAGTCGCGAACTTCAAGTACTTGAAGGCTGACGGCGGCGTCTGGGGCCTCGGCGCGACCCTCTATCACATGCTCACGGGGCAGCTCCCCTTCGACTTCCCGCCGGGGCAGGAGCGGGCGAGTGTGATTGCGCGCGGGCGGATTGTGGCCCTACGACAGCGGGACGCCTCGCTTCCTCCGCGCGTAGCGGAGGTGATCGACCATTCGATCTCGGCGAGGCCGAAGGAGAGGTACGGGACGGCGACCGAGTTTCGCACGGCAATCGAGCAGGCCCTGTAGGTGGAACCTCCGGACATGGGAGACTGGAGAGGCTGGTTTCGACGGTGGTTCGGGCGCAAGGAGGAGACCAGGCCGGTTGCCCAGGATAGCCCTCCGCAGGTGCCGCTCCCCATCGACTCCACCCCGCCCCCGACAGCGAGCGAACCCACGCCGCTGGCGGTCTCGATACCGTCCCAGCCCACCGCGAAGGAGACCGGGCCGGCTGCCCAGGGTAACCCTCCGCAGGTGTCGCTCCCCGTCGACACCACCCCGTCCCCGACTGCGAACGAACCTACGCCGCTGGCGGTCTCGATACCGTCCCAGCCCACCGCGGCGGAGACCGCGCGCATAGGCGGCGACATGCAGATCTCGCCCGTGGATTCGGACTCCACGGCGACACCCATTCGGCCTTCAACGCCCGCCGCTCCTGACAAGGAGGCCGAGGACAAGGTCCCGATCGAGTGGAATGTCGGGGACGTCATCCTGGGGCTGTACGAGGTAAAGCAGGTTCACACGGCAGGCGGGATGGGACTCGTCTACCGCGTCCGTCACACCGCCTGGGACCTCGAGCTCGCGGTGAAGAGCCCGCGTCCGGAATACTTCGCCACGGAGAGGCACAAGGAGGACTTCGTCCGCGAGGCGGAGGCCTGGGTGGACCTCGGCCTGCACCCGCACATCGTGAGCTGCTTCTACGTCCGCACCCTCGGGGGAGTCCCCCGCGTATTCGCGGAGTACATGGAAGGTGGGAGCCTGAGGGACTGGATCAAGTCGCGGAGGCTCTACAAAGGAGGACATCAGGAGGCACTCGCACGGATCCTGGACGTCGCCATCCAGTTCGCATGGGGCCTGCACTACGCGCACGAGAAGGGCGTCGTCCACCAGGACGTGAAGCCGGGCAACGTGCTGATGACATCGGACGGGATTGCGAAGGTCTCCGACTTCGGTCTCGCGAGGGCCCGATCGCAGGCGGAGAGGGCGAGAGAGGAGGATGCCGAGATCCTGGGACTCCAGGGGAGACCGACCGCCGAGCAGCTCGGCACGCTTCGGGCGACCTACGGAGGGATGACGCCGGAATACTGCTCGCCGGAGCAGGCGCGGAAGGAGAAGCTCACGCGACGCACGGATCTGTGGTCCTGGGGGGTGAGCGTACTTCAGATGTTCATGGGTGGTGTGAGCTGGTTGTCGGGGGTGGCGGCGCCCGACGTGCTGGAGTGCTACCGCGAGACCGGACCGGAAGAGGACAGGTTGCCGCGCATGCCCGAGGCGGTGGCTGGACTGCTCGCGCGCTGCTTCCAGGATGACCCTGATGCGAGGCCACACGACATGGCCGTGGTGTCGCTGGAGCTGCGCGTGATCTACGCAGAGGTCGTGGGCATGGCCTACGTGCGGGAGCAGCCTGAGGCGGTGAAGCTGCTGGCCGATGCACTGAACAACCGCGCGGTGTCGCTGATCGATCTGGGGCGCCCAGGGGAAGGGGAGAAGGCGCTGGAGGAGGCCCTCGCGGCGGACGCCAGTCATCTGCACGCTACCTACAACCATGGGTTGCTGCTCTGGCACGAGGGGCGGATGGCCGACGACCGGGTGCAGACGAGGCTGGCGCAGGTGTGCGTCAACCACAAAGGGGCCTGGGAGGCGCCGTACTTGCAGGCGTGGATTGAGATGGAGCGGGGAGACGAGGAGGCGGCGCGCGCGCGGCTGGCCGAGGCGGCAATGCGTGCCGGGGAGAACGAGCGCGGGGCACGGCAGATCGCGGCGGCCATGAAGATGGTCCCACGGGGGAGCCGCTGCCTGCGAACGCTGGGGGGGCACACGGACGCTGTGTGTGCGGTCAGCATCACACCGGATGCCCGGCTGGCCGTGTCGGGGAGCACGGACAAGACGCTGCGAGTGTGGGAGGTGGCGACCGGCCTCTGCCTGCGCACGCTGCAGGCGCACACGGACGGTGTGCATGCGGTCAGCATTACGCCGGATGCCCGGCTGGCCGTGTCGGGGAGCACGGACAGTACGCTGAGGGTTTGGGAGGTGGCGACCGGGCGCTGCCTGCGCACATTGGAGGGGCACAGGAAAGATGTGAGGTCCGTCAGGCTGACGCCGGACGGACGACTCGCAGTCTCGTGGAGCTTGGACGAGACGCTGCGGGTTTGGGAGGTGGCGACCGGGCGCTGCCTGCGCATGGTTGAGGTGCTCTCCAGGCCGGTGTGTGCGGTCAGCATTACCCCGGATGCCCGGCTGGCCGTGTCGGGGAGCACGGACAGTACGCTGAGGGTTTGGG
>CAZYRM010000062.1:0-9657 GCA_964649705.1 uncultured Planctomycetia bacterium | reverse complement strand
AGGTGGCGACCGGGCGCTGCCTGCGCACATTGGAGGGGCACAGAAAGGATGTGCGGTCCGTCAGGCTGACGCCAGACGGGCGACTCGCAGTTTCGTGGAGCTTGGACGAGACGCTGCGGATTTGGGAGGTGGCAACCGGGCGCTGCCTTCGCACGCTTGACGTGCACTCGGAGCCGGTGAACGCGGTCAGCCTGACGCCGGACGGGCGTCTGGCCGTGTCGGGCAGCAGGGACAAGATGCTGCGGGTTTGGGACGTGGCGGCCGGCCGATGCGCGCGCACGTTGGACGGGCACACCGACTCGGTGTTAGCGGTCAGCCTGGCGTCGGACGGTCGGCTGGCCGTGTCGGGGAGCAGGGACAAGACGCTGCGGGTTTGGGAACTGACTGGCGGAAGAGGTGCATCGCATGAAGCCGTGTACCCGCAGTCGGTTGAGCGGGCCGCGAGCGGGGAGCGCGACGTGCGCGAGGCGCTGGCGGCCGCTTCCCGAGCGCTGGAGGCAGGCGAAGCGTTTTTGGCCCTGTCGCACCTAGCAACCGCCCGACGGATTGCGGGGCATGCCCGAACAACCGAAATCCTCGCGGTGACTGAACAACTTGCCAGGCTGACTGCTCGCGGCCGCCTACAAGGTGTCTGGCCGCTTCGGACGTTGGAGGGGCACACGGCCGACGTGTATGCGGTCAGCGTAACGCCGGACGGGCAGCTGACCGTGTCGCGGGGCTCGGAGGAGACTCTCCGGGATTGGGAGGTGGTGACCAGCAGCCCCCAGCCCCCGCTTGAAGGGGACCTAGCCCGTGGGGACTCAGTCTGCCTGACGACGAACGGGCGGCTGGCTGTCTCGGGGCGCGGTGCCGACGTGCTGTGGGTATGGGACATGGCGACCGGCCGCTGCCTGCGAACGCTGAGGGGACACACGGCCCCGGTGGGTGCGGCCAGCCTGACGCCGGACGGGCGACTGGCCATCTCGGGGGGCGCGGACAGAGTGCTGCGGGTTTGGGACGTGGAAACCGGCCGTTGTCGGCGCACGCTAAAGGGGCACGATAGCCCTGTGGCCTCCGTCAGCCTAACGCCGGATTGGCGGCTGGCGGTGTCGGGGAGTTGGGACCGAACGCTGCGGGTGTGGGAAGTGGCGACCGTCCGCTGCCTGCGCACGCTTGAAGGGCACACGTCGGCAGTCCAGGCGGTTAGCCTGACGCCAGACGGGCGCTTGGCCGTCTCGGGGAGTTGGGACAAGACGCTACGGGTTTGGGAGGTGGCGACCGGGCGCTGCCTGCGCACGCTTGAGGGACACACGGGCTGGGTGTTCGCGGTGAGCCTGACACCGGACGGGCGCTTGGCCGTGTCGGGGAGCGCTGACAAGACACTGCGGGTTTGGGACGTGGCAACCGGCTGCTGCGTGCGCACGCTGGAGGGACACACGTCGGCAGTCCAGGCGGTCAGCCTGACACCAAACGGGCGGCTGGCCGCGTCTAGGTCCGAGGGCAAGTTGCTGCGCGTCTGGTATCTCGACTGGGAACTCCTCCCCCGCGACCCGGCCGACTGGGACGAAGACGCGCGCCCGTTCCTCACCACCTTTCTTTCGTGCCACACGCCCGTGCTCGACGACGGCCTGACCCGCCGGGGCCGCCCCGCCTGGACCGACGCCGACTTCCAAGACCTGCTGCTCAACCTCGGCTACGCCGGCCTCGGCTGGCTCCGCCCTGAGGGGGTGCGTCGCGAGTTGGAGCGCAAGGCCGCGTCGTGGGAAGGCCCCCCGCCCCTCGTGTAGGCATGCTGCCAGGGGGCGAGTTGGGGTGGCGAACCAGCGGCCACGCATCGGTCGACCTTCGCCCTCCTATCTGGACGCATGTGGGGAGTCTGGCGGGAGGAGTCCGCATCCTACGGGTGGCACATCCAGCACTTACGTAGGATCTCCTCCTGCAGTTGCGGAGCAAAGCACCTCGACGCCCACAGCCTGGCGTGCGCTCTGTTCTCTCGAAGGCCAGCCGCCGCGCGACTTCAGATTCCTCTGTTAGACACTCCGACGCGGGGCATATCAGATGTGGAGTCACCCAACGCATTTTGGGAGGTTCGCCATGAAGAGGGCTGTGTTCCTGTTGGTCTGCGCATTGACCGGTTGTACGTCCTGGATCCCGTGGGAGACCCGCGAGCAGGCGGAGAACGAGCGTCGGCTCGCCTTCGAGACCGCCCGCGCGGAGTTCTACCAGGCCCTCGCACAGGCGAAGACGGACTCGCAGGCCGACATCCGAGACCTCCGGATCAAGGCCGAGCGGGTCGACGGCGTCATGCGCGCCCAGGGGCTTCAGGACGCGGACCTGCGGCAAGCCATCGATGACGTTCAGGGGCGGCTCGCCCGATCTGAGCGATTCGATTCCGACGTGCAGAGGGCCGCGCAGGAGGCGGAAGCGAAGTTGAAGGGGCAACGGCCATAGGCTCCACCCCCAATTGGAGGGTTCTTCGATGAAGAACACGATCGATTTTTCGGATCCGCGTGCCTACCTGGCTCTGGCAATCGTCCTCCTGCTGGCCATCGGAGGGGGCTTGCTGGTCGTACGGCGCGGATGGGTTCGCCTGTTCTTCCGGGGCCCCGTCGCCGAGATGCCGGAGAGGCCGCCCCAGGCCATGTCGCCGCAGATCCAGCCCATGCTGGAGGATCTGATCGAGCGGCGTCTGGCGAGGGAGCACCAGGCGCAAGTCGAGCAACACGAGGCATGGAACGCGGAGCGGCGGGCGCTCGAAGGCCGGGTCGCCCAGCTCGAGGCCAGCCTCCGTGAGTCCCAGCGCCAGACTGAGCGCGCGAGAGCAGACTTGGACCGGCTGGCCAAGGAGCTCCACACGACGCAAGGGGTCGTGGAGGAGTTCTTCGACCGGGTCGGGGACTCCGGCAGATAGCGGTCCTGGCCCGAGTCCACGGCATCCCACAGGAGGACCACCGCGAAAGAGGCCAGTTCGGGCGTCCAGCGCCGCCCTCTCCACGGGGCAGAAGGGGTCCTGAAACGCAACCAGCAACTCCTCTCCGTCGAGAGGGAGGCTGAGCGATTGGGGAGGGCCGGCAGTCGCGCGTGTAGGGAGAGTGGCGAGCAGAACGAGTGCGAGGGGGGCCGACTTCTGCGGCGGAAGGGGCTCGGGATTCGTAGAGGCCGTGGGCCTGCCAGCGCTCGGGGAGGATCCCTCCGGGGACGGACCTTGCGATGGCGCCGTGACTTGGGGTAGGCTGGCTCTCCAGCAGGGAGAAAGACGTGGATTCCAGCACTCAAGACGGTGCCTTCCCGGTGACGCACGCATCGCTCGTGCAGCTCGCGGCGCGACCGTCCCACCCGGACTTTCGGGAGGCCTGGGAGCGCTTCTTCCGCAGCTACTGGCCTCCGCTCTACACATGGCTCCGTCGTACGGGGAGCCCGCCCGAGGAGGCACAGGATCTCCTTCAGGACTTCTTCCTTGAAGGGGCTGACGGCCGCATCCTCGCGAAGTTCGATCCCGCAAGGGCGCGGCTGCGGACGTGGCTGAAGGCCTGCCTCCGCAATCAACGCCTCGAGGCGAAGCGCCGCGAAGGCGCGCGCAAGGACCGTGAGCGCCTCCCGGGGTTTTCCACGGAGGGCGCAGAACTCCAGATTGCTGCTCCAGCCGCCCCAGACCCCGAAGAGGCCTTCGAGGCCGATTGGGACAACCAGGTCCTGTCCTGCGCCATCGAGGCCGTGGAGCAGAGACTGACTGCAGATGGCGACGAAGTCTCCCTTCGCATCCTGCGATCCTGGGTCCTCCTTGTCGAGGATCGGCCGGCCGCCGATCCGCTCGCATCATCGCTGGGAATCACGCGTGAGAACCTCTACATGCGGGCGACGCGCTTGCGTCACTCGTTGGCAGCGGAGATCGAGGCACAGGTCGGACTTGGGTCTGCCGACCCGGCGGATGCGATCCGCGAGCGAGACGAGCTCCTCCGACGGCTCGCGCAGTGAGGGCGTGAGTCTAAAGGCGCGCTCGAAAGCCGCTCGGTTTCAGGACCGTTCTGCACTCACGCCGCCGCGCCTGCTACCACCGCTCGAGCAGCAGCGGCTCGATGGTGCGGAGGTCTTCGCGGAAGTGGCGCAGGCGGTCGCGCGCCTGGAAGGCCGTCCGCGCCGTGAGCGGCAGCTTGATGATGATGCTGTCGACGATCGTGCTCGCGCGGCGGAACGGGATCGCAGCGTCCACCGGGTCCCCCTGGCGAATCTGGTACCGCGCCACCAGGTAGAGCGCCTCCCACAGGATCCAAGGGTTCCCCAGCCCCTCCGACTTCTCCACCGCCCGCCCCGCGTTCGCCAGCCCCACCGCGAGGTCCCCCTTCTCGTCTTCCAGCTCCACCTGCCCCCACGTCAGGTTCATGCGCGCCATGACCTCCTTGTCCGCCGCACCCGAGGCCAGCCTCAAGGCGCGAGAGAGGTACATTCGTGCCCTTCGCGGCTCCCCCTCCGCCGCCTCCAGCCGCGCCAGGTCGACGAGCGTGTTCGCCTTCCCCGGGCGGTTCCGGAGCATGTCGTACCCCTTGAAGGCCTCCTCGAGCAGCGCCCGCGCCCGCTCGTGGTTCCTCACCTCCAGCCACGCCCTCCCCTCCAGCCACTGGCGGCGGACGTTCAGCACCGTTTTCCCCGAGATCGACTCCTCCATCCGCGTCAGCGCGCTGAAGACCTCGTCCACCTGCCCGCAATCGAGGTAGACCTCCGCGAGCCTGAGGATCGCCGTCTCCTCGTGGAACTTCACGCCCATCCCGTGCGCGATGAGCGCGCTCCGCGTCAGGTGGTTCACCGCCGAGACCGCGTCGCCGAGCTTGTGGAAGATCTCCCCGAGCTGCGTGAGCTGCACCGCCAGGTTCCGGCGGTCCCCCAGACGCTCCGAGATCTCCAGCGCCTTCTGCGCGTGCGCCCGCGCGTTGTCCCAGTCGCCGCGCCCCATGAAGGCGCTCGCCAGGTTCCCGTGGACCGTCCCCAGCAGCACCGGCTGCTCCGTGTGCTCCATCAGGTGCAGCGCCTGCTGCAGGTACGCCACCGCCTGCTCGAAGTCCCCCTTGAGCACGTACCCGCGGCCGATGTTGTTGTAGGAGCGCGGCATCCCCTCCGCGTCGTTCGAACCTCGGCGCAGCTCCAGCACCTTGAACGAGTACTCCAGCAGGCGGTCCGCGTCCCCGATGTTCTCGTAGAACCCGCAGAGGACCGTGTACCCGCGGAAGAGGTCCTCAGGCGTCCCGCGCGCCTCCAGCGTGTCGAGCGCCTTCTTGCAGAGGTCCATCGAGGGGTCGATCTGCCCCATCCGGTACCCGCGGACCCACGCGATCTCCAGCAGCACCCTCGCCGCGGCCGCCGGCGTGCGCGTCTCGTCGATCCGCCCCAGGCTCTTCTCGAAGCACTCCAGCGCCTCGACGTACTCGCCGCGCGACTCGTGGACCTTCCCGAGGAGGAGCGCGAACTCGGCCCAGTGCTTCCGCCCGCCCGAGGCGCGGAGCGCGGAGTCGTACAGCTCCTTCGCGCGATCGAACTCCCCGAGCGCCATCGCCAGGTCGCCGATCTGCCGGTAGACGTCGAGGAGGCGCCTGGGAGACCGCTTCGAGGCCTCCATGAGCTTCGCCGCCTGGCGGTAGTGGAAGAGCGCCGTGCGGAGCGCCAGGGTGCGCCTCGCCCGGTCCCCCGCGGCGAGGGCGTAGCGGAGCGCCTTCCTCTTCGCGCGCGGGCCCGCCTCGCGGTAGTGGTACGCGAGGGCCTCCACCTGCTCCTCCCGCTGTGCCGCGGGGAGGCTCTCGAGCGCGTGCCCCACGCGACGGTGGAGCCGGGCCTTTTCCGCGCGCGTCAGCGCCCCGCGCAGCACTCGGCGCCGCGCGAAGTGGGCGAGCGAGAAGCGAACCTCGCCCCTGGCGGAGCCAGCCTGCTGGTCGGTCTCCTCCTCGGCGATCATCCCCTTCGCCTTCCCCTTGCGCAGGACCTCGAAGAAGAGCCTCCCCTTGAACGGCGAGATCTTCTCGAAGACCGGCAGCGGGATCGGCGAGGTGCAGAGCGACAGGACCTTGAGCACCTCGATCGTGGCCGTGTCGAGCTTCCCGACGCGCTGTCGGAACGCGGTGAGGTCCCCCTTCGGCGCCCGGACGCGCGCGAGGCGCTCCGCGGAGACCTCCCACGCCGCGCCGTCGTACGAGAGGACGTGCTCCTCGAACAGGAGCTTCATCAACTCTTCGATGGCGAGCGGCGCCCCGCCGCACTCCTCGTGGACCTTCCGCAGGAGCGGGACGGGGACCTCCTCCAGGCCGAGCATGCTCGTGAGGAAGTCGCGGACCTCGTTCTCGGCGAGGGGCGGGAGGAGGATCGTCTCGGCGGACTCCTTCTCGTTGCGGGTCGCGTTGGGGCCCCCGAGGCCGAGCTTGCGGAGCCACTCGCCGAACGCCGTCCCGGCCAGT
Organism: uncultured Planctomycetia bacterium; assembly: GCA_964649705.1. Classification (GTDB taxonomy): domain Bacteria; phylum Planctomycetota; class MHYJ01; order WSZJ01; family CAZYRM01; genus CAZYRM01. Next base: position 3,241 of record CAZYRM010000062.1, on the reverse strand, counting down.
TCGCCGTCGCGGTACGTCCCGCAGACGACGAGCGCGGGGGGCTTGCCGTCGTCGGGATCGCGGACGACGCCCTGCCAGAGGTACTCGAGCGTCTCGATCGTCTCGTCGTCGGCCCAGTGGAGGTCCTCGAACTGGAGGACGAGCGGCGTGGCGCGCGCGACGCGGAGGATCGCCTTCGCGACGCGGTCGCGGATGCCGACCTGGCGCTCCTGGAGGGTGGAGTCGCCCGTCGTCTTCGGCTTCTTGACCTCCTTCTCGGCGAGGAGGAGGGCGCGCGCGTCGAGCGTCCCGGCGGCGCCGGAGTCCTTGGGCAGGTCGAGCGACTGCTCGGCGCGGGCCATCGTCTGGAGGATGTCGAGGAACGGCGCGAAGGCCTTCCCCGTCTCCTCGACGCAGGCGCCGGAGAAGAACGGGATCCCCTTGAGCTGGCACTGGATCCGGAACTCCCGTACGAGGCGGGTCTTTCCGAGGCCGGGCTGGGCGCCGAGGAAAACCAGCCGGAACGGCTTCGGCGTGTCGGCGGACTCGGGCGGCGGTTCGATGAGCGGGTCGAGGAGCGTGCGCAGGCGGTCGAGCTCCGCGCGGCGCCCGACGAAGCGGGCCGAGAGGACGTAGCTCTCGAGCGTCTTCGGGGTCTCGAGGGCGTACTCGTGGCCGGTCGCCTCGGCGATCTCGCGGATCACCTCGTTCGCGCTGCCGTAGCGGTCCGCGGGGTCCTTCTCGAGGAGGTGGGCGACGACGCGCTCCAGGACGAGGGGGACGTCGGGGCGGTACTGGCGCAGCGCGACGGGGCGCTCGCTGAGATGGGCGCGCAGGATGTCGACGGCGGTCTCGCCGTTGAACGGGATGCGGCCGGCGATCGCCTCGTAGAGGAGGCACCCGAACGAGTAGAGGTCGGCGCGCTTGTCGACGGCGGCGGAGTTGATGATCTCGGGGGACATGTAGGCGATGGTCCCCTCGATCGTCTTGCTCGTGACCTCCTTCGCCTCCTTGGAGAGGTGGAAATCCATGAGCTTGGGGATGAGCCCCTTGGGCCCGCGGGTGACGAGGAGGTTGGCGGGCTTCAGGTCGTAGTGGAGGATGTTGCGCGAGTGGATGAACTCAAGCGCGCGGCAGGCCTGCACGACGAGGGGGTACCACTCGTCCCAGGGGAGTTCCTGGGTGGCCTTGGTGAAGTCGGTCCCCGGCACGTACTCGCAGGTGAAGAACCGCATCGGCGTGCCGGAGATCTGATCGAAGTCGTAGACCCGGATGATGTTCGGGTGACGGAGGCGGGACATCGCCTGGAATTCGAACTTGAGGTAGCCGAGCATGTCGCGGCGGATGGCTTCGCGGTGGATGATCTTGAGGGCGACGCGCCGCTGCTCGACGTTGTCCCAGGCGGACCAGGCGATGCCGAGGGTGCCCTGCCCGAGCTTCTGCTCGAGCTCGTAGCGGTGGTTGATGACCTTCGGGATTTCTTCTTCCATGGGGCCTCGGCCGCGAGTCGGGCCATGATAGCGACGCGCCCTCCATGCGTCCATAGCACGGCCCACGACCCGCGGGCGCAGGCTCACGGGCGTGACCCAGGGGCGGCGCGCATCAAGCCGAGGTGAGGCCTTGCATCCACGGCCCGGTTTTGATAGAAGGTTCCACCCCGTCCCCAGACTCTAGGAGACCCAAGATGGCCTACACGAGCGTAACGCCCCCCAAGCAGGGCTCCAAGATCACCATGGGCGCCAACGGCGTCCTGAACGTGCCCCCGGACCCGATCCTCCCCTTCATCGAGGGCGACGGCACGGGCCGCGACATCTGGCGCGCCTCCGTCCGCGTGTTCGACGCGGCCGTTGCGAAGGCCTACAAGGGCGAGAGGAAGATCCACTGGTTCGAGGTCTACGCGGGCGAGAAGGCCCTCGACATGACCAAGACCTGGCTTCCCGACGACACCACCCAGGTCTTCAAGGACTACCTCGTCGGGATCAAGGGCCCCCTGACGACGCCGATCGGCGGCGGGATCCGCAGCCTGAACGTCGCGCTCCGGCAGATGCTCGACCTGTACGCCTGCGTCCGCCCGGTGAAGTACTTCCGCGGCGTGCCCTCCCCGGTGAAGCATCCCGAGAAGGTGAACATGATCATCTTCCGCGAGAACACCGAGGACACGTACGCCGGCGTCGAGTGGGCGCAGGGGACGCCCGAGGCGAAGAAGATCGTCAACTTCCTGCTCAATGAGATGGGCGTGAAGAAGATCCGCTTCCCCGAGTCCAGCGGCATCGGCATCAAACCGATCTCCAGGGAAGGGACCCAGCGCCTCGTCCGCTCGGCGATCAGCTACGCCCTCAAGAACGGGCGGAAGAGCGTGAACTTCGTCCACAAGGGCAACATCATGAAGTTCACGGAGGGCGCGTTCCGCGAGTGGGGCTACGAGGTGGCGACGACGGAGTTCCGGAGCCAGGTCGTCACGCAGCGCGAGAGCTGGATCCTCGGCAACAAGGAGGCGAACAAGAACATCTCCGACGAGGACAACGCGAAGTCGGTCGAGCCGGGCCTGAAGTACTTCCCGGCCGAGGAGAAGGCGAAGCTGATGAAGGAGATCTCCGCGGCCCTCGCGCTGTGGCCGAGCCACGGCGACGGGAAGTGGAAGAAGATGCTGATGATCAAGGACAGCATCGCCGACATCACGCTGCAGCAGACGCTGACGCGCGCCGACGAGTTCGACGTGATGGCCACGCCGAACCTGAACGGCGACTACCTCTCCGACGCGCTGGCGGCGCAGATCGGCGGCATCGGGATCGCCCCGGGCGCCAACATCAACTACGTGACGGGCCACGCGATCTTCGAGGCCACGCACGGCACGGCGCCGAAGTACGCGGACCTCGACAAGGTGAACCCGGGCTCGGTGATCCTCTCCGGCGAGATGATGTTCCGCTACATGGGCTGGAACGAGGTCGCCGACCTGATCCTGAAGTCGATCGAGGCTACGATCGCCCAGAAGATCGTGACCTACGACTTCGCGCGCATGATGGAGGGGGCGAAGGAAGTGAAGTGCTCCGCGTTCGCCGACGCGCTCATCGCCAACATGTAGTCCGTCCCTCGGGAGCGAAATCGAAGTCAAGACGGGGCAGGCGTCTGATGGGGCGCCTGCCCCGTTTCACTTGGGGCCATGGGAGCAGCTTTCCGTGCGGCGAGGGTAGCGAATGGCCTCCCCTCAGGCAGCGAATCGCCTCGACGTCGATATCTGATATCTGACATCTGAGGTCTGATA
>CAZYRM010000061.1:0-33642 GCA_964649705.1 uncultured Planctomycetia bacterium | reverse complement strand
ATCGTGTTGGGCGCGATGTTGAAGCACTCCTTGAGCGCCTGCTTCGCCTTGTCGATCTTCCCGACCCGGCGGCACATCCATCCGTACGCGAACATAGTCCTGCCGTCGGTCGGGTTCATCCGCACGGCCGTCGACAGTTGATCGAGCGCCTCCTGGGGAATGTTTTCCCTATGATAGACATAGGCCAACTTGAGGTGGTCCTCGTAGACGGCCTCTCCACGGTTCATCTTGGAGCGCAACAACTTACGGAGTTCGTGGACTTCATGGGGCGTGAGGCGGATCAACTCGGCGGGCGCAAACAGGTGGTCGACGTCCGGGCCGATGACCCTGCGGAAGAACTCGTAGGCGTCGGGCGACATCGCCCCGCGGAAGCCACGGCCGATCCCGAGGACCCAGTTGCGGTAGTCCTTGAGGAACTGCGCGCGGAAGTCCTCCACGAGGAAGCGGCTCTTGTACAGCTTCTTGAGCTTCCCTCCTTCGTGGAGGTTGTCGATCATGATTCGGTAGTTCGCGATCCCGTTGACGACCGACTCCTCCGCGGTGCGGGTCGAGATGAGCGGGACGTAGACCGTGTCTCGGTCCCACTCGAAGAACCCGCTCCCCGTAAACGGGGCGATCAGGATGTTGGGTCGGCCCGGGAGCCTGGGGTCGACCTCTTCGATGTGGCGGACCAGGCTTGCGATGTCGTGCTTCGACGTGCGACGGTCCCCGGAGAGGAGCACGCTGTGAGTGCGCGTGATCCCAGCCCCCGCGACGCCCAGCTTGATGTTCGAGCGAACGATCTTGATCTCCGAGACGAGGAACTCTCGTCTTCGCTCGACGATGTTCGATCCTCTGGTGGTCTCCTCGATGATGGGGGCCGGAGCTGCTACCAGCCGGTCCTCGTCGGTCATCCGCTGATCGACCTGGCCGAGCAGATCGAACATCTCGAGCTGTGCCGGCGCCGTGCACCTGGACCGAGCCCGGTTCAGGATGCTGGAGCGCAGATCCAGAAGACGGTCCCGCTGCGAGGCCTGGTCCGACGGGACTTCTCCGCGGAATCGCAGGAGCGTGTCGTCGAGCCGGCCCGACGACAGGAGCACAACCGCCTGCGGCGAGAAACCCGGCAGGTTCTCGAAGAAGGGCCCCATCGCCTGGTAGAGCTTCAGTCGCGCCTCTCGCAGCTTGATCTGCACCGGCGTCTCGAGTATCTCGATCGCCTCTTGGACCTGCTGAGAGGTCTCCTGGAGCCCCTCCAGGGCGAGGTGATTCCTGAGCCGATCGGAGATCCACTCGCTGAGGTAGTAGAAGCGCTGCGCCCCCTCGCCATACAGCTCCTTGACCAGGTCGGTGCGAAGTCGCGGCGCCTCGTCGCGCAGGAGGGAGTCGGAGAGGAGCCCGCAGTCCATCAGGAGCCGGTCCTCCTTGGGGAAGCTGAGCTCCTCGGGGTTGTCGCGGATGCGCTCCGCGAGGAGTACCTCGATTCGCTTCCACCAGAGGCGGTCCAGTTCCGCGATAGGCTTGGCCAACGCGGCGTCCGCCTCCACGAGCCGCCCACCCACCTGGCTTTGCTCGAGGAACTTCTCGACGGCCGCCGTCAGGTCTTCTTCGAACGCCACTTCGCCCCCTGCTACACGCCGAGCTTCTGGAGGATCTGCTCGAAGTGTTCGAGCGAGTAGTACTCGATGCAGATCGTCCCGCGGGTGCCGTGGGACTCGATCCGGACCTTGGACCCCAGCTTCCCGCGGATCCGCTCCTCCATCTCCGTTAGCTGCGCCGCGCGCGCGGGAGACCTCGGGGCAGGTCGCTTCCGGTCGCGTGCCAGGTTCTCCACCTGTCGCACCGAAAGGCCCTCTTTCTCGATCCGCCGTGCCACTGCCATCTGTTCTACGGGGTCCTTGATTCCAAGGAGCGCCCGGGCGTGGCCTTGCGAGATCGTTTCACGTGAAACGGAGTCCTGGATCTCGGGGGGCAGCTCCAGCAGCCGGATGAAATTTGCGATCGTGCTTCGTTCCAGGCCCAGCCGGCCAGCGGCCTGGTCCTGTGTAAGCTGGAAGCGGAGCATCAGTTCCCGATAGGCCTGCGCCCGCTCGATCGCATTGAGGTCGGCACGCTGCGTGTTCTCGATGAGTGCGACCTCGAGCATCTGCTCGTCGTTCAGCTCCTTGACGAGCGCGGGGAGGGTCGAGAGCCCGACCTCCCTGGCCGCGCGGAGACGCCTTTCCCCCGCGATCACCTGGAACTGTTGGCCGTCCCGACGGACGAGGATGGGTTGGAGCACACCCTTCTCTCGGATGGAGTGGACGAGATCGCGCATCTCCTCTTCAGTGAATATCTTACGAGGCTGATGAGGATTCGGGACGAGCTGCTCAAGCGGGATGTGGAGGATGTCCGAGGGCGGGGCCAGCTCGGTTGGCGCCCCGAGGAGAGATTCCAGCCCTCTACCCAGTCGCCGTTCCTTCATTTCGTGTAACCTCTTTTGCAATAGCTACATAAGCATGAGTCGCACGAGCGGACGGTGCGACGAGATAGAGGGGCTTGCCCTGTCTTTGGGCCTCGGGGACCCACGGGTCCCTTGGGACGGGAGGACCGATCCAGCGGATGGCCCGGGAGCCGATGGTGGCGGAGGCCTCCTTGGGGGCGGTGCCATTCACGAGCGTACGGAACGCGAGCCACTCCGTGTGGGAGGAGGAGCGCTGGACGATCCCGACGAGCGCATCGAGAGACTGCTCGGGGAACGGCTCAGGCGGGCACGGCACGAGGATCCGATCGGCCTTGGCGGCGAGCGCGATGTGGAAGGCCGTGGCGCCTGGCGCGGCGTCGACGAAGACGAGGTCGTACTTCGACCGTGCCGCATCGAGGAGCTGTTCCGCGCGCGAGATGGCGAGATCGGGGTGGTCCTGCATCCACGCCGCCAGGTCCTTCCCCGGAGGGACGACGTCGAGGCCCGCCACGACGGTGGCGCAGGCGGCCTCGTCCAGGACGCCGCGCCCGGAGAGGACCTCCGCGCACCCGCGGGTCTGGGTCACGCCGCACCCGCTGGTGGCATTCCCGAGGGGATCGAAGTCGAGGAGGAGCGTGCGCTTTCCGCTCGCGGCGAGGAGCGCTGCGAGGTTGACGGCGGAGGTGGTCTTGCCCACCCCCCCCTTCTGGTTCACGAGCGCGTAGACTTTGCCCATCCGATTCGGTCGAGATCGCGGTGAAGAAGCTCGGAAGGAACGTGAACTATATCGTTTGCCGGCACACGCCTACAATCCTTTTCAGGCGTCAGGGGGAGCTTTCCGGCATGGCTCAGGCGTGGGAAACACTCCCGGCATCCTCCAGGTCAGGAGCGCGTCCCGCCAACAAGTCCCAAGACTCAATGACCAACTCTCACGCAAGGTCCAAGGCGAAAGGCTGAAGGACTGCCGAGTTCGAAACTTGCGACTTGGCGCTTCCTTGCGCGGTGGTCATTGAGCCTTGAGCCTTGTGAAGCGGGGCGCATCGCTCGTCTCGGTCGCGTCGTGCTACCCATGGACGAGGGAGATTGAACCACGCCAGCTTTCCCTTGACCCGTCCTTCCATGCGCCGGCATAATCGATCCGTTCCGGGTGCCACATCGACTCTTTTTTTTCGAGACGATGGACAAGGTCCGCGTCATCGCCCTTACGACCTACCGTGAAGCCGTCCGGCAACCGATCTACTACGTCCTCGTCGCCTCCTTCGCCGCGCTCATCCTCCTCTCCAACTTTACGACCCTCTTCGCGTTCGAGCAGGAGGGACGAATGGTCCGCGAGATGGCCGTCTCCTCGGTCGTCCTCTGCGGGGCGCTCCTTTCCATCGTCATGGCCGGAACGGTGGTGACCGCGGAGATGGAGCGGCGGACCGCGCTCACCATCCTCTCGAAGCCCGTCACGCGCGAGCAGCTCCTGCTCGGCAAGTACGTCGGCCTCCTCCGTGCCCAACTCAGCGCCTTCCTCCTCCTCCTCTGCTCCCTGCTCCTCACGGTGTGGTGGCACGACGGGCAGGAGGGCCTGGAGGACGCCGTCCGCAAGTCCCCCGCCGACCCCGACGTCGTGTGGGCCTACATGGGGAGCTACTGGACGCACCAGATCCTCCCTGCGGCGGGGTGCGTGCTGCTCGGGTTCTTCGAGGTGGCGATCCTCTGCGCGGCGTGCGTCGTGGTCGCGTTCCACTTCCCGATGGTGGTCACGGCGTCCGTCTGCCTGGGGCTCTACCTGCTGGGCCACATCTCGCGGTACCTGCACGATTCGATCGCGACCATCGGACCGCTGGCGCGCTGGGCGGCGCGAGTGCTATACTTGCTCCTTCCGACGCTGGACGCCTACAATCTGTCGGACTACGTCGCGGGAGGAGGGTCGCTCTCGCCCCGGTACCTGGGACTCTCGTCGCTGTACGCGGCGGCCTACGTGGCCCTCGTGCTGTTCGTGGGGGCCCGGCTCCTCGCGCGCAAAGAGATTCAATGAGATACGTCGTCTTCGCCGACATCCACGCGAACCTCGAGGCGCTCGAAGCGGTGCTCGAGGAGGCGCAGAAGCACAAGCCCGACAAGTTCATCTGCATCGGCGACATCGTGGGCTACGGCGCCGACCCGTGCGCGTGCATCGCCAAGGTCCGCGAGCTCGGCGCGGTCTGCGTCGCCGGGAACCACGACTTCGCCACCGTCGACAAGCTGAACGTCGACTTCTTCAACTCCTACGCCCGCGAGGCGGCGCTCTGGACGCGCGAGCACGTGACGCAGGGCGACAAGGAGTTCCTCAACGGCCTCAAGCTCGTCGAGTTCTGCGACAACTTCTGCATCAGCCACTCGACGCTGCACTCGCCCGAGCTCTTCGAGTACATCCAGACGAGCTACGACGCCCACCTCTCGTTCGAGCAGATGAGCACGCCGCTCTGCTTCCTCGGCCACAGCCACGTCCCCGTGACGTTTTTCCAGAAGCGCCTCGTCACCTACACGATGGAGACGAAGATCAAGGTCGACACCGGCGCGAAGACGATGGTGAACGTCGGCAGCGTCGGCCAGCCGCGCGACGAGCGCCCGGAGGCCGCCTACGCCCTCTTCGACAGCGAGGAGAAGGTGGTGTGGGTCAAGCGGGTGAAGTACGACATCGACAAGGCGGCGAAGAAGATCATCTCCGCGGGGCTGCCGGAAATCCTGGCGGAGCGACTCCGCTACGGCCGGTAGGCCGCCGTGGCGAAGGGGATTCGACTCCCGCTCCCGATGGACGCCGTCCTCGCGGCGCTCAAGATCGAGGTCCAGAAGGCCGACGCCGAGGTCGAGGACGTCCGCCCGATGCAGGGGGGCGTGAAGTTCGTGGCGAGCGGCGAGGGGCGCGTCTCGATCAACCTCTTCGCGAGGAAGGACGGGACGTGCACCGCCTTCTTCGAGTCGGGGAGCGGCGCGCTCGCGGAGCGGCTCAAGTCCATCCTCGGCGGGGACGAACCCTCCCCGAAGCCGAAGGCCAACGGTTCGACAGCCGCGGACGAGCCCTGGATCGGGAGCGACGAGAGCGGCAAGGGCGACTACTTCGGACCGCTCGTCGTGGCCGCGGTGCGGGTCACGTCCGAAGAGGCGGAGGACCTCAGGCGCCTCGGCCTCCGCGACAGCAAGGAGCTGAGCGACCGGCAGATCCCGGGGCTTGCGGAGGAGGTCCGGAGGCACCCTCACAAGGCGATCGTCCTGCCGCCTGAGGTCTACAACAAGCGCCTCAGGGACTTCCGCAACCTGAACGACTTCCTTGCCTGGGGGCACGCCGAGGCCATCCGCGGCGTGCTGGAGCAGTCCCCCGCGAAGAGGATCCTGGTCGACCAGTTCGGCGCCGAGCACCTGGTCCTCTCCGCGCTCGGCCCGCTCGCGAAGGGGCGTGAGGTCGTCCAGCGGCCCCGCGCGGAGTCCGACATGGCCGTCGCGGCCGCGAGCGTCCTTGCGCGCGAGGAGTTCCTGCGCGCGCTGGATGAGCTCTCGCAGAAGGTCGGCATGCGCCTGCCGAAGGGGGCCTCGCAGCAGGTGGACGACGTCGCGCGCATGCTCGTCCGCCGCGACGGCGTGAAGGTCCTGGACGGGATCGCCAAGCTCCACTTCAAGACGACCGCCAAGGTCATGTCGTTCTTCTGATCGTCCGCGTGGCTGGCCGGGCGGAAGGCCTCGCCCGACCTGGACGACCCGACCGGGGTCGAACCCTTACCCGCCTCCTTCCGTTCATACCCGTCGATCCTTCCGTCACAGCCGCCTGAACCGCTGGGCCCCCGTCGTCCATTGGGAAGGGCACTCCCATGACTCCTCCTGACCGGAACCCCTGGAAGTGGCTCGCCATCGCGAATACGGCGGCCCTGTGGATCGTCTTCGGAATCCTGGGCGCCAGGTTCGTCGGACGGGCCGATCGGGCGATTCGAACCCAGATCGAGGAGGCACAGGCCAGCCCCGCCGAGGAGGCGGCACGGATCCTCGACGAGATCTCCCTCTCAGGGCTGGACGACGACCTGGCGTCGGACGTCGCGCATGCCCGCGTCGACGCCTGGCTCGCCCTGTTTCGCGAGCGCGTGCTCCGCGACGGCGCCCCTCCCAGCCCGTTCGAACTCATGCCGTACCGGTTGGAGGAAGCCCCTCTCCCTCCTCGGGCGGAGCTCTCGCGCGTCACGGCGCGCCTCAGGTCGGCCCTGGCCGAGTGGAGGGACATCGCGGTGCGATCCGGCGCCCCCGTCGAGGTCGCCACCGAGCGTGCGGAGTCGCTCGCCATCGTCACGCAGTACGCGCTGGGCGAGGTCCCCTACGACGACGTCCAGCCATCCGACGACGAGGCGCGCTTCCAGTTCGGCGACCTCCTCTTCCGCGAGAGGCAGTTCGAGCGGGCCATCGAGGCCTGGAGGCCGATCCTCGACGACAAGCGCGTGATCGCGAAGCTCGCCGAGCTCGCCGCGCTCCGCCGCTTGGCGCCCCAGGGGCTCCATGTGTGGGACTACGAAGTCGAGGGGCTGCTCGGGCGCGACCCGTCGATCGAGGCCGAGGCCGCCGCGCGCGTGGAGCGGCTCTTCGCCTCGGCGCGAACATCGCCGCGAGACGTCGTCGAGCGGGCGGGCATCCCGAGGGACGACGTGAGCGACCCGACCGAGGAGCCTGCCATCTTCTTTCCGGAGGCCGCGCAGCCCGACGTGGGCGTCCCCAAGGAGACCTGGGTCCAGACCGAGGCCGAGCAGCTCTACCTGCTCACCGACCACGCCCAGTTCCGCCTGGAACCGACCACGGACCGCCCCTTCTCCTCGGCCGGGGTGCGATTCACGCTGCACTCCGCCTACCGGGGCCCGATCCGCGCCCGCCTCTACCGAGTCGGCGACAGGAAGGCATTCTCGGAGCTGACCGACAAGGCGCTCGTCTCGCGGCGATCGGGGCTCTCGCTGGTCCGGGAGTGGGAGGTGCAGTTCGCCCCGATCTGGACGAACTCGATGGAGGTCGGCACGTGGGAGCTCCAGGTCCCCGAGGCCGTTTCCGGGCTCTATGTCCTGATCGCCGACGCGCGCTACTGCCCCGTCTACGCCGTCGCCCGGTTCGTCGTGACCGATGTCGCCCTCGTCCAGCAGGTGGCCTCCGACCGCGTGCTTGTTTTCGCCGCGGAGCGCTTGACCGGGAAGCCCGTCGCGGGTCTGCCCCTGGAGGGGCGCGTCGTGTGCCTCGACGACCAGCGCGTCGTGGCGACCGTCCAGGGCACAACCGGAAGCGATGGCCTCTTCGAGTGGTCCGTTGCCCCCGCCTGGGAGGAAGGCCTCCGATACTCGGTGGAGACCTCCTCCTCGAATCCGGATGCCCCCTCGACCGTGGAGTCCCTCTACCCGCCGTCGGGGACCTCCGTGGAGCTCAAGGCGCTCGTCTACGGCGACCGTCCGCTCTACCGCCCCGGCGACACCGTGTCGTGGAAGGCGATCCTGCGATGCTTCGACGCCGAGGGCCTGCGCGCCTACGACGGCCAGGAAGCGGACCTCGAGTTTCGGACTTCGAGGCGCGTCCTCGCCGCGATCACGTGCGAGGTGACGGAGCTCGGCACGGCGAGCGGCTCGTTCCGCCTGCCCACGGATTGCGAGCTGGGCGCGTGCACCGTGAGCGTCAATCACGGCAGGCCCCTCCCGGTCTTCGTCGTCGAGGAGTACCGCAAGCCCGAGCTCGAGATCGTGCTCCGCGGCCCGGGCCAGGTCCGCGCAGGCGCGCCCGTGGACGTCGAGGTCCACGCGAGGTACTTCACGGGCACGCCGCTCGCGAACACCCAGGTGACGGTCACGCTCGAGGCGCTCCCCGCTGCGCCGAAGGTGGCCGACCCGACGGCCGCCTGGTTCTCCAGCCACGGACGGGCCGGGGGGAGGCAGATCGAGTCGCGGACGCTGACGACGGACCGCACGGGACGCTGCGTCTATCGCTTCCAGGCGGAGCAGGGCGCGGCGGCCCGCTACGTGGTCGAGGCGCGGGCCGTCGAGGCCTCCGGCAGGGAGGTCAGGATGTGGACCACGGTCGAGGCCGCGGGAGAGGCGCCCGCGCCGCCGGTGGCCGCGGGCGGGGGCGGTGAGACCCCGACGAGCGGGCTGCGAATCGCCCCCGACCGCCCTTTCTACCACGTGGGCGACACGGCGAGGCTCCATGTGGAGGGTCCCGCGGGTCACGTCCTGGTGACTCTCGCCACGGGGCGGATCCGACACCGCGAGGTCGTCCTGCTGCAGGACGGCGCCGCCGAGGTCACCATCCAGGTGGGCGAGGACGACGTGCCGAACGTGGAGATCGTCGCCGTAGACGTGCGGAACGACGCCCTGGAGAGGGCGACCGCGCGGCTGCTCGTCTCCCCCGAGGACCGCTTCCTCACCGTGGACGTGGAGACCGATCGCGCCGAGTACCGTCCGGGCCAGGGGTGCCGCGCCACGATCCGCGTGACCGACTCGAAGGGCCGACCGGTCCCCGATTGCGAGATCTCTCTCGGCGTCGTGAACGAGGCGATCTATGCCCTCCACGAAGACGCCACACCCGACCTGCGGGAGTTCTTCCACCGGCAGCTCCGCCCCCTGGCTGTGGAGCAGGTCTTCGACGTCGGCGAGGGGCCGCGCACGTTCATCGTCTGGAAGGCCCCGACGTTCGTGAAGGGGATGATCAACCTGTTCGAGTCGCTGGGCGTGGGCGGCGGCGGCGGCCGGTACGGCGGTCGGTTCGGCGGCAAGGAGAACCTCGTCGCGCGAGGCGGTCTGGCGCACCGTCCGCCGCGCTCGGACTTCCGCGACACCGCGTACTGGAACGCGCACCTGAGGACCGACGCCGATGGGAAGGCCTCGGTCGAATTCAGGCTTCCGGACGACCTGACGCGCCTCCGCTTCACGGCGCGGGGGATCACGCGCGACCACAAGGTCGGAGCCGTCCGACAGCGCGCCGTGGTGCGCCTGCCGTTCTACGTCCGCCTGGCGGCGCCGCGCGTCCTGCAGGAGGGGAACACGATCGCCGTCGCGGGCCTGATCCACAACGACACGGGAGAGGCGCAGGTCGTGCGGTGCTCGTTCGAGGCCCCGTTCCGCGTCCTGCTGGCCACGGCTCCGCCGGCACTCGCGCTCGGCCCGGGGGAGGTCGCACAGGTGCAGTACCTCCTCTCGGTCGATCGGCACCTCCCGGAGGTCGAGCTGACCTTCCGCGCCTCCTGCGACGACGGACCCTCCGATGCGGTCACCGTCACGGTCCCGGGGAGGCGCAACGGCGTCCCCTTCCAGGAGGGGCGGTCCGGCTCGATCGAGGGGCCGACGCCTGGGGTCGAGGTCTTCCTGGTTCCGGAGGACTCGATCCAGGGCGCGGCGAGGCTCGTGCTCCATGCGAGCCCCGGCCTCGACAGCGCCATTGTGGATGCGCTCGCGCCGCTGATCGAGTACCCCTACGGCTGCGTGGAGCAGACGATGAGCCGGTTCTTTCCGGCCGTTTCGGCCCGCCGCATGCTCGGCGGGAGCGCACATCCATTGAGCGAGAAGCTCCCCGCGGTCCTGGAGGCAGGGCTCAAGCGCCTGTACCACTTCCAGCACGCCGACGGCGGCTGGGGCTGGTGGGAGACTGATCCCACGAACGAGGGGATGACCGCCTACGTCCTCTATGGGCTCTCCATCTGCGCGGAGGCTGGCGTCGAGGTCGACCCCGACGTCGCTCGGCGGGCGGCGGCGTTCCTGCGCGAGCGCCTCGAGAAGGCCCTGTTGGCGGACGGCATCCCGCTGTGGGCGCGCGCCCCGCTCGCCGTAACGGTGGACCCGCGCGTGTACGCGCTGATGGCGCTGGCGGAGTATGAGACGGCGTGGGCGGACGGCGGGGTCTCGACGAGGCCTCCCGCCGAGAGGCTGCTGGCGCGGATCGCGACGCTCACGCACGCCGAGGAGGTCATGCTCGCGCTGGCCTGCGAGCGGCTCGGCATGCGGGAGGAGGCCGATCGGCTGGTGGCCCGCATAGAGGCCCGGAAGCCGGCCGACGTCGTGACGGCCTCCCTCCTCCTCCAGCTCCGCGCGGCACGAGGAGGCGAGGCCGCGGACGTGGTGCGCTTCGTGCTCCTCGAACGCGTCGGGACGGGTTGGCGAACCACGATCGAGAGTGCCTACGCGATCCTGGGCCTCGCCTCGATCCACGGAGGCGCGGCGACGCGGGCGGCCCGTGGGACGGTCCGGATCGAGGTGAACGGGGCGCCTGCCGGGGAGATCGTCTTCCCAGGCGAGCTCAGTCCGTCGTTCGACGGGCGCGTCTCCATTCCGGAGCCGCCCGGAGGGTGGGAGCGGAAGCTCGTCGTGCGCCTCTCGTACGATGGCGAGGACTCCGCGTTCTACGCCGCGTCGTTCGAGGGGATGCGGAAGGCGGAGACCGCGCCCGAGACGGAAGGCGGAATCGAGGTCTCGCGCGAGTACTACGTCAGGGACAAGGACGGTTGGACGCTGCTCGACGGGGAGGCCCCGGTCGGTGCGGCGATCCTCGTGCGACTCCAGGTGCAGACGTCCTCCCCCCGCGAGTACGTGATGGTGACCGATCCCCGGGGCGACGGGTTCGAGCCCGTCGACGCGCCGGTGACGGACCTCAGGCTCCGGAAGCGGATCGTGGAGGGGCTGACGGACCGCGTGGAGTTGTCCGACGGGTGGGAGGCACGACTGGCGGAGTTCCGCCGCGGGACCGAGGGCGATGTCGGGCGGGAGTCGGCCTGGGCGATCGCCTTGCTGCGGGAGATCGTGGAACGCCGTCGATTCACGCCGCGCGCGCGCGACGAGGCGATCCCCGCGGCCCCGGGGACGCAGGTGGCGTCGTTCGAGCACCGCGACGATCGGACGATCTTCTTCGTGGCGGCGCTCCCGGCGGGGACGAGCCGGTTCTACTACATGGTCCGCGCCGAGCATCCGGGCGTGGTGCGCATCCTGCCGCCCCAGGTGGTTCCGATGTACGAGCCGGAGCTCCACGGGATGGGCGTCGCGGCGCGGATCCGCGTCTCGGACGGAGTGCTGATCCTCTCGTCGGGGCCTCGGTTCGCCGCGCCTCCCGGCATGGAGGGGCTGCTCGACGTGATCGGGGCGCTGGATGAAGTGGACGCCGACAAGCTCTTCGGCCTGATTCCCTCCGGGCCGCGGATCGGCGACCTCCTGATGGGCGTCGTCGGCGAGCGGCAGCTTCGTGTGTGGCTCTCGACGGACGCGGCGACGCGGACCGCGGGGGCGGCGCTGCACGACCGGATCGAGGCCGCGCGCCGGGACATCGTGACGAGGCGCCTCTGCGCGGAGGCGTTGCCGGCCGATCGCGCCGACTGGCTCCCCGCGATCGACGAGGCGCTGGGGAGCGGCGCGCTGGCGCGTCTGGTGTTCGACTACGCGACGATCGTCGAACCCGCACAGGTCGATTCGGCGCTGCTCTGGGCGGTGGAGGACCGCGAGATGCGGGTCGTGCTGCTGGCGGCGGCGCAGCGCCTGCGCGGAACGGCGCTGGTGGACGTGGCGGCGTTCCGCGCGGTCACGGTGGACGGCGTGATCGAGGCGTTCGGGTCGAAGGCGCCCACGGGGGACGATCTCGTCCGCTGGAGGCTGTCTCAGCGGGGCAGATTCCCCGCGGGCACGCTGGGGGAGCTGACGTCACGGCTCGATCGCGACCTCGGGCTGAAGTTCCTGTCTGCGGGGGACTTCAAGCACGCGGCCGTGGAGGGGCGCGTCTCGGACGTGCTCGATCGGGTCCTGGGCTCCGCGGGGCTATTCTTCCAGGTCCGCGACGGCCTCGTCCGCGCGGGCCCCCTCGAGGACATGGTGAGGTAGCGCCTGGCCACGACTCGAAATCTGGGCGTAGCTCTCGACGGATCCAAAGTGGACTTTAGAAAGCTCGCCCATTTCTAAAGTGCGATTCTATCGACAACCCTCGGGCCGCGGAGGCGCGAAGTCGCACTCCACCTCTACCCGCCTGTCCCCGGCCCCGGCGAGGCGAGTGACGGCCCATCCGCTCCGGGCTCCTACCGGCCGATTGAGAGAGCTCCATGGGGTCATTCGCCTCGTGACGCCGCGGCGCGGGCTCGCTCTTGATCAGGGTCGGCGACGAGGCATCGCGGGTCGGCGTGCGCGGCCGCGTGGGCGTGCTCCCCGTCCGGGCCGGGACGGTCGGTATCCGGCCGGTGTCGTCGACAGGCGGGCTCATGCGGTCCTTTCGCTGGCGTAGAGAGAGTCTACCCGACCGACCTGCGGGATGGCATGATGGTCGCGTGGGTTCGCCTCTGCCGTCTCCGCCTCACGACGATCAGGACACGCCCCGTCCTGGCTCGGAGGACGCCACGATCACCGACACGCCCACCCAGCCGGCCTACGCGGGCCCGCCCCGCCCCATGCCGACCCCCGCGGCCCCCCAGGGCACGCCCTTCGGCCGCTATGTCATCGAGCGCGTCATCGGCCACGGAGGCATGGGCGTCGTCTACCGCGCCTGGGACACCTCCCTCTGCCGCACCGTCGCCCTCAAGACCCTCCTCCCCGGCCAGGGACGCGAGGACCAGGACAGCCAGACCGCACGCTTCCTCCGTGAGGCCCGCTCCGCCGGCCGCCTCAAGCACCCCAACGTGATCGCCGTCTTCGACGTCGGCCAGCACGAGGGGCGCCACTTCTTCACGATGGAGCTCGTCGAGGGCGTCCCGCTCGACAAGTGGATCGCCGGCACCGGCCGCCCCGGCGGCGCGAAGCCCGGCTTCGTCGAGATCGCCCGCCTCCTCGAAAAGGCCGCCCGCGCCCTCCGCGCCGCCCACGAGGGGGGGATCGTCCACCGCGACGTGAAACCCTCCAACCTCCTCATCGACGCCCAGGACGAGCCCCACCTCGGCGACTTCGGCCTCGCCAAGGCCGTCGACCTCTCCACGGACGCCGACCTGACCGTCGCCGGGGCCCTCCTCGGGACTCCGCAGTACATGAGCCCCGAGCAGGCCGGCGGAGAGGCCTCCGAAATCGGCCCCGCGAGCGACGTCTACTCCCTCGGCAGCGTCCTCTACTTCGCCCTGACCGGGACGCCGCCGTTCGAACAGCCGAACCTCGCCGCCCTGCTGCGCTGCGTCCTCGAGGTCGACCCCTCGCCCCCCTCGAAGCGGAATCCGAGGGTCCCTCGCGACATCGAGGCGATCTGCCTCAAGGCCCTCGAGAAGGAACCCGCCCGCCGGTACGCCTCCGCGCTCGAGCTGGCCGAGGACCTGGCGCGCTACGTCGCGGGGACGCCCGTCCTCGCGCACGCCCCCGGGACGCTCGGGCGGCTCCTCCGCCTCGCCCGCCGCCACCGGTGGGCCGCGGGCGTCGGGGGCCTCGTACTCGCCTCGGCGGTCATCGCCGGAGTCGTCGTCCACGAGGCGAGCGGGCGATCGGCCGCCGCCCGGACCGTGCAGGAGGCCCAGGTGCGCAGGACGCGGGCCCAGGACCTCCTCGCCTCCGTCCCCGCGAAGTCGTCGATCCGCTCGCGCAGCGCGATCGAGGCGGCCCTCCCGAGGCTCACGGAGGCCTGCCAGGCCGACCCGACGTTCGCCGTGCCCTACCGAGAGCGCGGCTACGTGCAGGAGAAGCTCGGCCGCTTCGACGAGGCCCTCGCCGACTACACGCGAGCCGCCGAGCTCGACCCGACGATGGCCGAGGCGCACTACCGCCGCGGGTGCATGCTCCTAGCGATGACGGAGGCGGGCCGGCACGACTCGGAGGGGGCGCGGGAGGCCTTCCGCGCGGCAGGACGGGCGAGCCCTGGGTCGCTCTACGCGGATCTCGGCGATGTGCACCTCGCGATGCTCGTGGAGGACTGGGCGCGTGCGCAAGGGGTCCTCGACCGGCTGGCGGCCCTGCCGGACCGCCACGCCGACGTGTTCTTCCTCCGGGCGTCGATCCACAGCTTCGGCTGGAACGCGCGGGAGGTCAGGGACCGCACGGTCGCGCCGGAACGGCTGGACCTCGAGGCGGCCCTCGCCGACCTCGACGTGGGCCTCGAGCTCGACCCGCTCTCCGCGTGGGGGAGGGCGACGAGGGGGCTCTCGAAGTTCTCGCTCGGGGACCTCGAGGGGGCGAGAGAGGACCTCGAGGAGTCGGCCCGCCTCCGCCCGAACCCGGATATCGATTACGCCTCGTCGAGGGTCGCCTACCTGCAGGGCGACATCGGGTCGTCGCGCGCCTGCATCGACCGCGCGGTGACAAGGGCCCCGAAGAACCGCTACCGCCGCTTCCGGGCGCTGCTCGAGTTCTACGATCGCGAGTACCAGAAGGGGCTCGACGACGTGGACTCCGCGGTCGACGAGGACCCCAGCGACTCGGGCACGCTCTTCGTGCGTGGGGTGCTGCGGTTCGCGATGGGGAACAGGGAGGGGGCTGCGAGCGACGTGCGGACCTACCGTGGGAGCCGCCCGGACCACTTCGACAAGTTCCTCGAGATGGACAAGCAGATCGCGAAGAACCGGCTGGTCCTGACGACCGTATCGAACGCGTTCCGGGAGGTGGACCGGATCCTGTTCCTCCCGCCGGAGAAGAAGAAGGCGCTCCGCGACATGCAGAGGGTGATCGGCGCCTTCCCGTGGTTCCAGGAGGGGATGCAGAGGCTGAGGGAGGCGGCGCGGAGCGACCCGGAGACGGCGGGGCTGCTTCTCTCGGTCTGCGAGTTCGTGGAGGATCGGGAGGAGCTGGCGGAGTTGCCGGCCTTCCTGACGAAGGAGCTGGGGATCAAGAACCAGTTCATCTTCGGGAGCGAGGGGCGGTTCATCGCGGGGTTGACGAAGGAGGCGACGCTCCTGTGGCGGAAGCGGCTCTCGACGGCCCGGGAGTACGTCGTCCGCGCGGCGGCGCGGTATCGTCGTGGCGAGACGGCGGAGGCCCTCCTGGACGCGGAGGAGGCGGCGAGGCTCGCCCCGGGGGACGCCGACGCCCTCTACGCGGCGGCGACGCTCCGGGCGATCTCCGGAAAGGCCGACGAGGCGATCCAGGCCCTCACGCAGGCCTTCGCGGCGGGCTGGGGGCACCCCGAGTTCACCCGGAAGGACCCAGACTTCGCCTCGATCGCGCAGCGGCCCGAGTTCCGCCGCCTCGTGGGGGAATAGCCGGGACCCCGGCATGGTTCAAGCGTGGGCAACACTCGCGGCATCCTCCAGGTCGGGACCGCGTCTCGCCGACAAGTCCCAAGACTCAATGACCAACTCTCACGCAAGGTCCAACGTGAAAGGCCGAAGGACTGCCGATTTCGAGCCTTGCAACTTGGCGCTTCCTTGAAAGATGGTCATTGGGCCTTGAGCCTTGTGGGGGGGGCGCATCACTCGTCTCCGTCACGTCGTGCGACGCAAAGACGAGGGAACTTGAACCACGCCAGATCCCCTTCCGTCCGACCCGCCGCGATGGCATGATCACGCCCATGCCGCTCCCGACCTCGCTCGGTCGCTACCTCCTGCGCGCGCCCATCGGCCGCGGAGGCATGGGCGCCGTCTTCCGCGCCTTCGACCCGGTCCTCGGGCGAGAGGTCGCCGTGAAGACCCTCACGACGATGGAGGGCGAGGCGGCGCCCGACCCGACGGACCTCGTCCGGTTCCAGAGGGAGGCGCAGGCCGCCGCGCGCCTCTCCCACCCGAACGCCATCGCCGTCTACGACGTCGGCCAGGCCGACGGCGTCCACTTCCTCGCGATGGAGCTGATCGACGGCGTCGGCCTCGATCGCTGGCTCAAGACATCACCGCCCTTCGCGGCCGTGCTGCGCGCCATCGAGAAGGCCGCCAGAGCCCTCCACGCCGCCCACCTGGAGGGGATCATCCACCGCGACGTGAAGCCCGGGAACATCCTCGTCGATGCCCGGGGGGAGCCCCACCTCGGCGACTTCGGCCTCGCGCGCACCGTCGACCTCGCGGTCGGATCGCGGATCACGCTCTCCGGCGAGATCCTCGGCACGCCCGCCTACATGTCGCCCGAGCAGGCCCGAGCGGAGGGGGAGGAGGTCGGCCCCCGCAGCGACGTCTTCTCGCTCGGAAGCGTGCTCTACCTCGCCCTCGCGGGGAAGGAGGCGTTCGCGGCCCAGGGGATCGCGCGGACCGTCGAGCGGGTCATCCGCGACGACCCCGATCCGCCCTCGCGCGAACGGCCGGGCCTCCCCAGGGAGCTCGACGCCGTCTGCCTCAAGGCCCTCGAGAAGGAGCCTCACCGCCGCTACGGCTCCGCCGCGGAGATGGCCGACGACCTGGCGCGGTTCCTCGCCGGCGAGCCCGTCCACGCGCGCACGCCGTCCGCCTGGTCGCGCCTCGGGCGCGGCGTGAGGCGTCACCGCGCGTCGATCCTCGTCGCCCTGGTCCTGATCGCCGCCGCGGTCCCCGTCGCGCGGGGGCTGCTGCGCTCGCACGAGGAGGCCGCGGCCGCGCGCGAGGCCGGGGACCGCCGCGCGCGGGCCCAGGACCTCCTCGCCGCCGTGCCGCGCGAGCACGAGGTCAGGGGGCGAGAGGCCCTCCTCGGGCTCCTCCCGGCCCTGTCGTCGGTGATCTTCGCGGACCCGACGTTCGGCCTGCCGTTCCTGCGGCGCGGGATCGCGCGGCAGCGGCTGGGCGACTTCGAGGGGGCCCTCGCCGACTTCGGCGACGCCGCGAGGCTCGACCCGACGCTCGCCGAGGCCCGCTACCGCACGGGCTTCCTCCTCCTCGCGCGCGAAGTCGAACCCGGGCCATGGGCGACGAAGCAGGCACGGGAGGCGTTCGCGGAGGCGGAGCGGGCCGCGCCGGGGTCGACCTACGCGCAGCTCGGCGAGGCGTACCTCGCCATCCTCGGAGAGTCGTACGGACAGGCCCTCGCGACGCTCGATCGGCTGGCGGGGGCTCGCGACCGGCACGCGGACGTGTTCCTCCTGCGAGCCTCCCTCCGGAGCTACATGTTCCAGGCGCGCGGCGTGCGGAGGTGGCGCGTCCCCGAGGCGTTGTGGGACCTCGAGGCGGCCCTCGCCGACCTGGACGTTGCGAACGAGCTGGACCCGATCAACCCGTGGGGGCGCGCGGCGCGCGGGATGATCCGCTTCGACCTCGGATACCTCGATGGAGCGAGGGAGGACCTGGAGGAGTCGTTCGAGCTCTCCCCCTCGGCCGAGGTGGCCTCGTTCGCGGCGCGCGTGGCGTACCTGGCGGGGGACCGCGCTGGGGCGAGGAGGTGGATCGACCGCGCCGTGGAGCTAGCCAGGAACCCGGGGTTCCGCCGGTTCCGCGCCTTCCTCGACTTCCTGGAGGGGGAGTACGCACGGGGACTCGTGGACCTCGACATCGTGGTCGTCGGCGACCCGGACGACGCTGAGACGCTGGCGCTCAGGGGCATCCTGCGCTACGCGGCGGGGGACAAGGCGGGCGCGGAGGCGGACTTGACGGTCTACCGCTCCGCGGACCCCCACCGCCTGAAGAGGTTCGCGGAGCTCGACACGGAGCTGGCGAAGAACCGGGCGATGATCCTGGCCCTCGCCGCGGGGATGAAGGACATGGACCGGATCCTGTTCCTGCCGCCGGAGCGGAAGCGGTCGCTTAGGGCGCTGCAGAGGACGCTGGACGGCTTCCCGTGGTTCGCGCAGGCGCTGGAGCCGCTGGAGGAGGCGGTCAAGAACTCGCCGGACTGGATCGGCCTGATGCTGGCCTTCTCGCGCCTCTCGCAGGAGCGGCCTGAGCTCGAGGGGGCGCCCGCGTTCCTGGTGAAGGGGATGGGGATGGAGAGCGACTTCCTCTTCGGGACGGAGGGGAGGCTGCTGGCGAGGATGGTGGAGGAACGGACGCTGCTCTGGCGGAAGCGGCTGGAGGACGCGGGGCAGTACCTGCGGCGGGCCTCGGTGAGGTATCGACGCGGGCAGAACCTGGAGGCGCTCTCGGACCTGGAGGAGGCCGTGCGGCTCGCGCCGTCGGATGCGGACGCGCTGTACGGACTGGCGACGCTCCGGGCGCTTTCGGGGCGGCCCGACGACGCGCTCGATGCGCTCCGGCTCGCCCTGGGCGCGGGCTGGGGGCACCCCGAGTACACGCGCGAGGACCCCGACTTCGTGTCGATCGCGGAGCGGGACGAGTTCCAGCGGCTCGTGGGCAGCGATCGGTAGGGGCCGATCAGGATGCGGGATGGTGGTTTTTAACACAAAGACACAAGGACACGAAGCGACACGAAGGCGTGTTTGGAAGGAAGCGAGTCGCTCGTGCGAGGGGGGCCCACAACGCAGGACGATGTCGCGGAGGACGCCCAAGCTCAGCCCCGTCAACGATGCGAAGCTGCCCGTCCCCCCCGCGCGAGCGACCTCCTTCCGTCGATACACGCCTTCGTGTTCCTTCGTGTCCTTGTGTCTTTGTGTTAAAGACCACCATCCCGCATCCTGATCGGCCCCGCACCACCGGGCTCACGCCTCGATCCGGCTTGGGATCCACGCCTGCATCTGGCAAGATGACGCCATGTCGGACCCGTCCCCCATCCCCGCCCGGCCGACCGACGCCACGATTGGCCCCTCCCCGCCCAACGACGCGCCCGCCATCCCCGAGGGCGTCCGCTTCGGCCGCTACGTGATCGAGCGCGCCATCGGTCGCGGGGGCATGGGGACCGTCTTCCGCGCCTGGGACTCCGCGCTCGGCCGCGTCGTCGCGCTGAAGACCCTCCTCGCCCCCCTGGACGGCGAGACCCCGTCGCGCGCCTCCGACCTCCTCCGCTTCCGACGAGAGGCCCAGAGCGCGGGTCGGCTCCGGCACCCCAACGTCATCGCCGTCTACGACGTCGGCGACGAGCAGGGGACCCCGTACTTCACCATGGAGCTCATCGACGGCGTCCGCCTCGATCGCTGGCTCCAGGGCGATGGCCGCACCGGGGCCGCGCGCCCCTCCCCCCTCGACGTGGCCCGCGTGGTCGAGAAGACCGCCCGGGCCCTCCACGCCGCC
The DNA here is from genome assembly GCA_964649705.1 of uncultured Planctomycetia bacterium. Classification (GTDB taxonomy): domain Bacteria; phylum Planctomycetota; class MHYJ01; order WSZJ01; family CAZYRM01; genus CAZYRM01. The sequence goes on along the minus strand of CAZYRM010000061.1, from coordinate 14,305 downwards.
CACCAGGAGGGGATCGTCCACCGCGACGTGAAGCCCGGCAACATCCTCGTCGACCCGCGCGACGAGCCCCACCTCGGCGACTTCGGCCTCGCCAAGGCCGTCGACATCGCCGGGACCGGCCAGCTCACCGTCTCGGGAGAGCTGATCGGCACGCCCGCCTACATGTCCCCGGAGCAGGGCCTCGGCGAGCTCTCCAAGATCGGCCCCAGGTCCGACGTGTTCTCCCTCGGCAGCGTCCTCTACCTCTGCCTCGCCGGCCAGGAGCCGTTCCGGGCGCAGTCCCTGCCGCAGCTCGTCTGGGCGATCGGGCACGAGGACCCCATGCCGCCCTCCCGTCTCACTCCCGAGGCGCCCAGGGAGCTCGAGGCGATCTGCCTCAAGGCGATGGAGAAGGAGTCCTCCCACCGCTACGCCGGCGCGCTGGAGATGGCCGAGGACCTGGCCAGGTTCGTCTCGGGGGCGCCCGTCCACGCGCGGCCCCCGTCGCCCTTCCGGGGCGTCTCGCGGCTCATCCGTCGGCACTGGCCGTGGCTCATCCTCGCCGCGGCCCTCGCCGCCGGGGGCTGGTTCGGAGCGCAGGCCCTGGAGCGGCACGGCGGGGAGACCGAGCGGCTCCTCGGGGTCCATGAGCGGCGGGCACGGGCCCAGGACCTGCTCGACTCGCTCCCGAAGGCGCGCGACGTGCAGGACGCCGCGGCCCTGAAGGCGACGCTGCCGGTCCTCGCCCAGGCCATCGACGCCGACCCGACCTTCGCGGCCCCGTGCATGAGACGCGCCCACGCGCACCAGAAGCTGGGGGACTTCCGGAAGGCGATTGCCGACCTCGAGGAGGCCCTCCGCCGCGACCCGGGCCTGGCGGAGGCGCGCTTCCGGATGGGGTTCCTCCACGCGAACCGCGAGATGGAGCCCGAAGAGGAGGACCGCCGTCTCGCCGTAGAGTCGTACGAGGCCGCGCGAAAGGGGGCGCCAGGCACGATCTGGGCCTCCCTCTCCGAGGCGGGCCTCGCGATGCTCTTCGGGGAGTACCGCGCGGCGATCGAGACGCTCGGACCGCTCGCGACCTCCCCCGACCGCAACGCAGAGGTCTTCCTGATGCGGGCGGGGTGCCGCGGGTACCGCATCAACGCGCGCGGCGTGCGGCGGACGCCCGTCCCGGAGCCCTTCATCGACCTCGAGGCGGCCGTCGCCGACCTCGACGAGACCCTCGAGCTCGACCCCGTCAACCCCTGGGCGAAGGGGGCGCGCGGCCTGGCCCGGTTCGACCTCGGGGACCTCGAGGGGGCCCGCGCCGACCTGACGGATGCCTACCGATTCCAGCCCGACGTCGACGCGGCGTACTTCGCCGCGCGCGTCGCCTACATGCAGGGGGACTTCGACGGGGCGCGGGAGTGGGCCGGGGAGTCGATCGAGCGGGGCGGGCAGTCGGGGCTCCGCCGGTTCCGCGCCTTCCTCGACTTCCTGCGCGGGAAGTACGAGGAGTCGCGCAACGACCTCGACATCTCGATCCGGACCTCCCCTCACGAGCCGGAGAGCTACCCGATCCGCGCCCTGGTGCGGTATGCGCTGGGGGACAAGGAGGGGGCGGCGAGCGACCTGGCGACCTACTGCGAGAAGGCGCCCAACGTGCTGGCCGACATCCGCGAGACGGACGCTGAGATGTCGAAGAACGCGGGGATGGTCCGTGTCCTCGAGGCGCAGCTCCGCGACATGGAGCGGATCCTCTTCCTCCCGCCGGAGCGGAAGAAGCAGCTCCGGAACGTGCACCGCCTGGCCCAGGGCCTGAAGTGGGTCGACAAGATGATCCACCAGGTCGTCCTCGGGGTGAGGAACTCGCCGGACTCCCTCGGGCTGATGCTGGACTTCTCGAGGCTGTCGGAGGAGCGGCCGGAGCTGGCGGGAGCGACGGAGTTCCTGGTCAAGGGGATCGGGATGAAGAGCGGGTTCGTGCTCGGCAAGGACGGGAGGCTCATCGCGAGGCTGGTGGCGGAGGAGATGCTCATCTGGAGGAGGAACCTCTCGAATTCGAAGGAGTACCTGCAGCGGGGGTCGGCCTGGTACCGTCGGGGGGAGCCGGCGAAGGCGCTGGCGGACCTGGAAGAGGCGGTGCGCAGGGCGCCGTCCGACCCGGAGGCGCTGTACGGGCTCGCGACGCTGCGCGCGGTCACGGGGGACGACGAAGGGGCGATGGATGCGCTCGCGAAGGCGTTCGCGGCGGGGTGGGGGCACCCTGAGTACACGAAGGGGGACCCGGACTTCGAGAGACTGAGGGGGAGGGAGGAGTTCAGGAGGATCGTGGGGGAGTGACGAGGGGCCCCAGACGTCCAATCGCGGGGATGAGGCGTGGACGGAGACCACGACGGACGCGATATCAGATATCTGATATCAGATATCTGATATCGAAGCCCTGCTCCCGCGGCCTCGCCAACGAATCGCGGGGGCGAGCTGGAGGGAGGTCCTTAAAGGGGAAGGGGAGGCAAACCCGTTTCCAGGTCTGCCTCCCCTGGGGCAAAGGGAGGGGACGGAAAGCTGGACCGGCCGGCGACGCCAGCTTTACGCCCTCCGCTCATCCTGGCCGCGACTGCGACTCCCATCGCAGCTCCCCTTACGACTTCCGTCCCGCGGCCAAGGATATACATCGGCATCTTGGCCCGGAAATTTCATCCGGGCTCGCTCGAATTCCGGCTTCGTGGAGTGAGTTTGGTTGACTCCTCTCCGGAGCGCCTCTATCCTCATCCGAACGCCGATCCGGCCGGCGTGTGAGTTCGTCGATGCGCGAAAAAGAAAAGATCGGGCAGTGGATCGAGCAGGCGACGCAGGCCGTCGCGGCAGGGGACCTCATTTCCGCCCTGCGCCTGCTCCACCGCGCCCACCGCGTCACGCCGGCCGATCGCGACCTCCTCCTCGCCATCGCCCACGTCTACGTCCGGATGGAAAACCACGCCCTCGCCGAAGATGCCCTCGAACGCATCCTCAAGCGCGCCCCGGAGGACGGCGAGTGCTGGAAGCTCCTCGGCCAGGTCGAAAAGGAGCAGGGCAGGCCTTACCGCGCCCTCGAGGCCTACCAGAAAGCCTGGGACCTCGGATATCACGCCGGAGACGCCGCCGCGGAGCTCGCGACGACGTACGCCTCCGTCGGAAACGGCGCCGCCGCCGAGCGGTTCGCCCACTTCGCCCTCAGGAACAAGCCGAAGCAGTGGGAGCCCCACCGCCTCCTCGCCGACCAGTTCCTGGAACGCGGAAGGGTTTCCGACGCCGCGGACGAGTACCAGAAGGCGATCGACCTCGGCGGCCCCTTCGAGGACCTGAATCCCCTCCACGAGCGCGCCCGCGAGGAGGTCGAGGAGTCGCGCTCCATGCTCGAGCAGATGCAGGCCCAGGTCGCGGAGAAGCCCGCCGACAAGGAGCTGCCGATGCAGCTCTGCATCCAGCAGGTGCGGTGCGGCGACATGGAGGGCGCCCTCGACACGGTGACCAAGGCGGCCGGGCGGCACCCGAACGACGCGCGGCTCGCCGAGCTCCGGAGCAGGGTCCTTTTCGAGCTGGAGCGGTACGAGGAGTCGATCGAGGAGTTCCAGCGCGCCAGCCACTGGGAGCCCAAGGAGTACTGGCTGGACGAGCTCCTCCAGCGCGTGGAGCGGCGCGCCGGGACGGTCGAGGAGCGCTCCGCGGAGTACAAGCGGCGCCTCGCCAAGGGACAGCCCGAGGTCTGGCGGTTCCTCAACCTCGCCCTCGCCCTGTACCGCGAGCCCAAGTTCGAGGAGACGAAGGCCGTCCTCGAGCAGGCGCTCATCCGCTGGAAGGACAACGGCGACCTGCACAAGCTGCTCGGAGACACGCTCGACGCCATGGGGAAGGGCGAGGAGTCCCTCGCGGCGTATCAGCGGGCCCTTTCCCTGGACAACGAGAACGCCGACTTCCTGAACAGCCTGGGGAACGCCTACTTCCGCCTGGGCAAGCACGAGGAGGCGCGACAGGCGTACCGGAAGGCGCTGACGCTCAACCCGTCGTTCGACTGGCCCCACCACAACCTCTCGCTCATCCACCTGGAGCGGGGCGACAACGAGCCGGCCGTCCGCGAGGCGCGGATGGCGCTGGAGGCGAACCCGCACTACGTCTCCGCACGGAACACGCTCGCCGTGGCGCTCCTCCGCCTGCGACGGTTCGACGAATGCGAGCGGGAGTGCCTCCGCATCCTGGAGGAGGAGGACGACGACGCGGCGTACGTGAACCTGGCGAACGTGTACGACGAGAAGGGGGAGGACACCAAGGCGGAGGAGTCGTACAAGAAGGCGATCGAGCTGAATCCGGACCACCCGGCGAACTACCAGGAGTACGGGATCTTCCTCTCGCGCCGCGGGCGGCACCGCGAGGCCCAGAAGGCCTTCTCGCGGGCTCTGCGCCTGGAGCCGAAGTCGGCGAGCGTCAGGTCGTACATGGGGATCGACCTCCTGGACCAGGGGAAGGTCACCTCGGCGCTCAAGCTCCTCGAGAAGGCGGTCAAGCTCGACCCGATGCTCTCGGTGGCGTGGCACAACCTCGGGCTGGCGCACCTCAGGGCGAAGCAGCACGAGCACGCCCTGGCGGCGTACAAGCGGGCGGCGGAGCTGGACGCCTCGTTTGCGCCGACGCTCAACGACATGGGGTGCGTCTTCGAGGAGCTGGAGCGCTGGGACGAGGCGGCCCTGGCGTATCGGAAGGCGCTCTCCATCGACGCGAACGACGGGATCGCGCTCCAGAACCTGGCGAACCTCTACTTCCGCAAACCGACCGGCACGCTGGTGACCAAGCAGGAGGCGCTGGACTGCCTCCAGCGGTCGCTGGTGACGGTGCGCGACGTGCGGCGCCTGAAGTGGGCCCTCCGCCGCCTCGACCGCCTCAAGGCCGAGGACGCGCCCCGCGACACGGGCTCCTAGGCGGCCTACTTCTTGAGCGTCTTGGCGACGTACGCCTTCACGGCGCCGAGCGCGTCTCCCGAGGTCCAGATCCCCGAGACCTCGTCGCCGAACGCCCCCTCCGTAGCCTCCACGGCGTCGAGGATCGGGTGCGCGATCATCCGCTTCGTCACGTCGAACGTCTTCGCGGGGACCGAGCCCATCTGCGTGGCGACCTCCACCGCGCGGTCGAGGAGCTTCGGCGCGTCGACCAGCTCGTCCACGAAGCCCCGCGCGAGGGCCGCCTCCGTGCCGTAGACCCTTCCCGTGAGGACCGCCTCCTGGAACGCCGAGAACGGCAGCCGCGCCCTCATCAGCTCAAGCGCCAGCGGGGGGAACGGCACGCCGACGAGCAGCTCGGCCACGCCCACGCGCCCCTCCCCGCGCGCCATCACGCGGTGGTCGCAGGCCGCGGCGAGGATGCACCCCCCAGCGATCGCGTGGCCGTTCATCGCGGCGATCATCGGGCGCGGAAAGTGGAAGAGCGCGCGGAGCGCCCCGTCGAGCGCCGGAAGGAACGTCTTCACGTAGTCCGCCCCGCCCGAGGTCAGCCTCACCAGGTCGACCCCCGCGCAGAAGATCCCCCCCGTCCCGGTCAAGACGACCGCCTTCGCGTCGCTCGCGTCGTCGAGGGCCTGCACCAGCCCCGTCGACAGCTCGATGTCGAGCGCGTTCGCCTTCCCGTGCTCCATCCTGAGCACCGCCACTCCGCCGCGGTCATTGCGTACGATCATGTTCTCCTCCTCGATGGGCCCGAGAAGATACCACGACGAGCGTGGGCCCTTCCAGAAGGCGAATGGGAGCCCCGGGGTCCCGTTCGCCGCCTTGACCGCTTGACCCGGACGATTGCCAGAAACTAAAGTGCCCGCCCGGGAGAGGTGTCTATGCCGCGGGACCGCTTTGTCGGAATCGATGTCGGGGCCGAGACCGTCAAGGTCGTCGAGCTCGCCTGCGGCGATTCGCCCCGAGTCGTGCGCAAGGCCCTCCTCGAGCACCACAAGGACCCCCGCCGCGCCGTCACCGAGCTGCTCCTCGGCTGGGACTGGCCCGGTGTCGCCTCCGCCGCCGTCACGGGCCGCCTCGGGCGCCTCATCGCGCTCCCGCGCGTCCCCGCGAAGGCCGCCCTCGCCGCAGGAGTGCGCCTCTCCCACGGAGACGCCCCGCTCACCGTGGTCTCCATCGGAGCCCACGGATTCTCCGTGCTCGAGCTGCGGGACGGCGGAGTCGAGGTCCTCCGCGAAAACAACCGCTGCTCCCAGGGGACCGGGAACTTCCTGCGCCAGCTCGTCGAGCGGTTCAGCCTCTCCGTCGAGGAGGCCAGCGCCCTCTGCGCCCCGGTCGCCGACCCCGCGCCCCTCTCGGGCCGCTGCCCCGTGATCCTCAAGACCGACATGACGCACCTCGCCAACAAGGGCGAGGACCGCGCGCGGATCCTCGCCGGGCTCTTCGACGCCGTCTGCGAGAACGTCCTCGTCCTCGTGAAGCCCGGCGTCTGCCCGCCGCGAGTCCTCCTCGCCGGGGGCGTCGCCCGGTCGGCCCGCGTCCGCGAGAAGGTCCGACGGTACCTCGCCGGCCACTCGATGGAGATGCTCGACGTCGACGCCGAGGAGGCCCTCTACCTCGACGCCGCCGGCGCCGCGATGGCCGCCGCGGCGCGACCCGCGCCCGTGCCGCCGATCGAGGCCCTCTTCTCCCCGAAGGAGGAGGCGCGCATCGAGACGATCCCCTCCCTCGCCGCGAGCCTCCCGGGCGTGACCCGAATGACGCGGGACGAGGCGGCCTCGGACCCGGCGTCCCCCCTCGTCCTCGGCTTCGACATCGGGTCCACGGGCTCCAAGCTCGTCGCCCTCGAGACGCGCACGAGGTCGGTCGCGTGGGAGGGGTACCTCCGCACGAACGGCGACCCCGTCGGCGCCGCGCAGGCCCTCGCGCGCGCCTTCCTGGAGGGGCCCGCCGGGACCCGCCCCGTGGCCTCCCTGGCGGCCACCGGCAGCGGCCGCGAGATCGTCGGCTCCCTCCTCTCCGTCTGCTTCGGCGCCCAGGCCGTCTTCGTCCTCAACGAGATCGCCGCCCATGCCGCTGGGGCCCTCCACTACGACCCGCGCGTCGACACGATCTTCGAGATCGGCGGGCAGGACGCGAAGTACATCCGCCTCTCCGCGGGGCGCGTGGTCGACTCCGCGATGAACGAGGCCTGCAGCGCGGGGACCGGCTCCTTCATCGAGGAGCAGGGACGGCGCTTCGAGGGGATCACGCACGTCGCCCAGATGGGCGAAGAGGCCCTCAGCGCCTCGTGCGGAGTCTCCCTCGGCCAGCACTGCTCGGTGTTCATGGCCGAGATCATCGACGGGGCGGTGGCGGCCGGAGTCGATCGCCGGTCCATCCTCGCGGGGATCCACGACAGCATCGTGCAGAACTACCTGAACCGCGTGAAGGGGGCCCGCTCCGTGGGGCAGGTGATCTTCTGCCAGGGGATGCCGTTCGCCTCCGACGCCCTCGCGGCCGCGGTGGCGCGCCAGACCGGGGCGAGCGTCATCGTCCCGCCGAACCCGGGCACCGTGGGGGCCCTCGGGATCGCCCTGCTGGCGCTCCAGGAGGGCTCCATCGAGGGGCGCACCCCCGTCGCCCTCGCGCGCTTCCTCGAGGCGCGCGTCGACCGGCGCGACACGTTCGTCTGCCTCTCGACGAAGGGGTGCGGAGGGGCCGGGAACAAGTGCCGCATCGATCGGATCGCGACGACGGTCGAGGGCCAGCGCCGCACGTTCACCTGGGGAGGCGGCTGCTCGCTCCACGACAAGGGAACCCGCACGCGGAAGCTCCCCGACCTCGCGCCCGACCCGTTCCGCGAGCGCCGCGAGCGCATCCGCGTCCTCGCCGAGCGCCTCTCGGTCCGCCGCGGAGGCCCGCGCGCGGCCATCACCGACGAGTTCCAGATGAAGGGGCTCTTCCCCTTCTTCGCGACCCTCCTCCACGGGCTCGGCCTCGACCTCGACATCCGGACCGGGGCCGACCAGAGGGTCCTCAAGCGCGGGATCGGCGAGGCGAACGTCCCCTTCTGCGCGCCGATGCAGCTCTTCCACGGCCTGGTCGGGGAGATGAACGACGGGGACGCCGACTACCTGTTCCTCCCCATGCTCCGCGGCCTGCCGCGCGTCAGGGACGAGAGGAACTCCACCCTCTGCCCGATCGTCCAGGCGAGCGCCGACCTCCTTCGCTGGGACCTGGGTCCCCGCCTCGGCGATCGGCTCCTCTCGCCGGTCTTCGACATCGGCCAGGGGAACCTGCGCTCCCCCGAATTCGTGCGCGCCTGCCGGGACCTCGCGGAGGGGCTCGGGCTCGGGGAGGCGTTCCAGGCCGCCTTCGAGGGGGGCCTCGCGGCGCAGGAGGAGTTCGACCGAGCGAACCTGGAGTCGGGCCGGCGCGCCCTGGCGTTCTGCCAGGGGCACGGGATCGTCCCCGTCGTCGTGCTCGGGCGGCCGTACACGATCCACAACGACGTGCTGAATTCAAACGTGCCCTCGATCCTCCGCTCGCAGGGGGCGATCGCGATCCCCGTCGACAGCTACCCGGTGGACGACGACGTCCCGATCTTCCAGGACATGTTCTGGGCGCAGGGGCAGAGGATCCTGCGCGCGGCGCACCAGATCCGACGGACGCCCGGCGTGTACAGCCTGTTCGCGAGCAACTACTCGTGCGGCCCGGACAGCTTCAGCGTCCACTTCTACGCCTACATGATGGAGGGGAAGCCGTTCGCGATGCTCGAGACCGACGGCCACTCGGGCGACGCGGGGACGCGGACGCGCGTCGAGGCCTTCCTCCACTGCGTCCGAGAGGACCTCCGCGCCGGGAAGGATGCGGAGCCGAACGACTTCCAGGCGATCGAGCGCGCTCGGACCTACCTCCCCGAGATGCGGAGGGACCGCGACCGGGTGCTGATCCCGCGGATGGGCCCCGCGGCGGAGGCGCTCGCGTCGTGCCTGCGCGGCCTCGGGATCCCCGCGGAGACGCTTCCCCTCCCCGACCGCGAGAGCGTCCGCCTCGGGCGGCGGTACACCTCGGGGAAGGAGTGCGTGCCGATGTGCATCACGCTCGGGTCGCTCCTCCAGCGGATCGAGCGCGACCGCGGGAGCAACGAGCGGTTCACGTTCTTCATGCCGACCTCGCCGGGCCCGTGCCGCTTCGGGACGTACCAGCTCCTTCACAAGATCGTCCTCGAGCGGCTGGACTGGAAGGACAGGGTGCGGACCTGGTCCCCCACGAGCGAGGGGTACTTCGACGGCGTGCCTCAGGGATTCGCGTCGCTCGTCTTCTCGGGGGTGATGGCGACCGACCTGCTGCTCGCGGGGCTCCACGACGTCCGTCCCGCGGAGCGGGAGCCGGGCCTCGCGCAGCGCATCCACGACAAGTACGTCGCGGAGCTGCACCATCGGCTGGAGGGCGCCGCTGCGGGAGACATCTCGGCGCCCTCGGCGCTCTGGGAGGTCGGCACGGGGCGGCTCTTCGGCGTGGCGGACCTCCTGGCGCGGGCGGCGGCCGAGTTCGCCGCGGCGAGGGAGCCGCTGGACCTGCCGACCGTGCTCGTCGTCGGGGAGATCTACGTCCGCTGCGACCCGTTCGCGAACGACTTCGTCGTGGACCGGCTGGAGGAGCGCGGGATCCGCGTCAAGTTCGCCCCGTTCAGCGAGTGGATCGAGTACATCGACCACGTGAACCTCGGGAAGCCGGCGCGGCAGGGGTTCGGCGAGCGGCTGAAGAGCTTCGTCCAGAGGCGGATCCAGGCGGTCGCCTACGCGACGGTCGCGTCGCGGCTCGGCTGGCCAGAGCGGTCGGGCGTCGTGGAGGCGCTCTCGGCGGCCTCTCCCTACCTCAGGTCGAACCTGGAGGTGGAGTCGGTCCTGACCGTGGGGGCGGCGGCCCACGAGTGGAGGGAGGGGCACATCGACGCGGTGGTGAGCGTAGGGCCGCTCGAGTGCATGCCGAACAAGATCGCGGAGGCCCAGTTCTTCCACGTCGCGGAGAAGGAGGGGCTCCTCTCGCTCACGGTATCCCTGAACGGCGACCCGGTCGACCCCGAGATCCTGGACTCGTTCGCCTACGAGGTCCGCGAGCGCTTCCGCGCGCGCCAGGAGGGGCACGGGCGCACGGCCTCCTCGGCGCGTACGCACCGCCTGTGGCAGGCGCTCGGCCGCCGCTGGGCCCCGGTCGCCCCGGGCACCATGCCGTTCCACGTCTTCGCCAAGCGCCGCGGCGCCTGCCACGGCGCCTGCGCCGGACGATAGGCGGCGAGACAGGCGTTGTCGGCGTGCGGAGTGAGGGGTGACGGGTCGCCCGCAGTGCGGTCCGGCGCGGCCCGTCGCTGAGCGCCCGAGATCCCGACCCAGTCAGATCAACTCCGCGGCACTATTTGCACGAGGGCGCAATTCGCGCGTCATTGGCGTAGGCGGGGCCGGGGCATGGAATGCGAACGACCTCGCCTGTTTCGAGGTCGACTCGGATGCCGATGTCCCGCTCCCAGCGATCAAGGATTCGCGCCACCTTCCGCGGGAGGCCGTTCTCGTCCCGCTCGGGGTCACACCATGCCGTACGCCACTCGGCTTCGCCCTCCAGGATGACCGCACCGACCTCTGGTAGGTAGGTCGGCGGACGCGAGCGCTCTGGTGGCCACCATTCGTCCAGGAGAGCCTCCGCCTCCGCAGCGCCCCGACCAAGAACCCGCGTGCCCGTGGTGGTGTCCCAGAGTAGGACTCCGTCGGGGCCTTCCGATGCGAGCATGAGGCCTTCCGGACTGAAGACGACGCGGAAGACCGTATCATCCGTATTCGCCTGGAGCCTGATGAGTTCCTTGCTCGCGGCCAAGTCCCATAGGCGAACGGTCCCGTCCGAGGATCCAGAGGCGATGCGCGTTCCATCTGGGCTAAAGCCCACCGAGCTGACGGCTTTCGTATGGCCCTGCAGGCAGCAAACCTCCTTTCCCGTCGCCGAATCCCAGAGCCGCACGGTACAGTCGTCCCCGCCGGAGACGATACGCGTCCCGTCCGGGCTGAAGGCGACGTCGTTCACATCGGCGAGGTCTTCCACACCCGGATTCGAGTCATGCTCCCGCAGGCAAGCAAGTTCCATGCCCGTGGCCACATCCCAGAGGCGGACCGAATCGATGCCCCGAGAAACGACCCGGCCGCCGTCCGAACTAAAGGCAACCGACATCATCAAGGTCGTCTGCCCCTGTAGGTAGACTAGCTGCTTCCCAGAGACTGCGTCCCAGACGCGCACGGCGTTGTCTTTGCTGTTCTCCCCGGAGACGACCCGCCTGCCGTCAATGCTGAAGGCAACAGAGCACACTTCCAACTCCGGGCTATCGAGGGCTACCAGCACCCTCCCCTTGGGTGCGCCCCAGAGACGGACAGTTCCGTCATCGGAACTCGAGGCGACTCGGGTCCCATCTTTGCTCACCGCAACCGAATTGACGCTACGCGCATGCCCCTCCAGTCGCATCACCTCCGTTCCCGACCCAATGTCCCAGACCGGTGGGTCCCGACGCGCCTGAAGGGCATCGAAAAGTCGCATTACCTCCGTTCTCGACCCAATATCCCAGGTGCGAACGGTGTTGTCCCTGTGCCCCGAGACGACCCGCTTTCCGTCTGTGCTGAACGCAAAGGAGACGGCTTCAGGATCCACTACGAAGCGAGCCACTTCTCTACGAGTTATTAGATCCCAGAGCCGAATCGCGGAATACTCGCCCGCAACGACCAGGTCGCCTTCCGGGCTGAAGGCGACGGACTCGACTGCGTCGTGTCCCCGTAGGCAGGCAACCTCTTTCCCCGTGGCAACCTCCCACAGGCGAACCGTCTTGTCCCAGGACCCCGATGCAACGCGCGTTCCCTCTGGGCCGAAGGCAACCGAGGTGACGCGTTCCGTGTGGCCCTGCAGGCACCGTTCCTCCCTGCCCGTCGCCGTCTCCCAGAGCCGCACGGTATAGTCGTCCCCGCCGGAGACGATACGCGTCCCGTCCGGGCTGAACGCGACGTCACTCACCCAGCCGAATCCACTTTTTCCTGGAGCCTGGCTGTGTCCCCTTAGGCAGGCGAGTTCCCTTCCGGTGCCTACATCCCAAAGGCGGACAGTCCTGTCACATGAGCCGGAGACAAGCCGTTTCCCGTCCGAGCTGAAGCACAGGGAGGCAACCGCGCCGCGGTGCCCGCGCAGAGACCCCGATTCCTCCCCTGTCAACACGCCGTACAACCTGATGACATAGTCTCCACATCCTGACGCGACCAGGGTCCCGTCCGGGCTGAAGGAGACGGAACCGATCCGCCCGCCATCCACCGGCCTTGGCGTGCACCACTCAACGGACGGTGCAACGCTGCGAAGATGCCAGGCTTTCTCAGCGCTACCGAACCCGAGACGATTGACTCGCATCCCTGCGATTGCATGGGCGAGGGCGCTCATCCGGTTTCCGGCGTTCTCCTCGCGCTCGGCCTTGAGGCGCTCGGCCTCTGCACGGGACCTCCGCTTGAGCTTCCTCTCTCGATCCTCCGAGGCCTGCGCCGCTGCCTTCGCCTCCTCGGCGATCACGAGTGCACCTTCCGTCCTTCGCAGCGCCGCTTGCGTCTTCCCCTGCTCCGCGCCGAGGACCCGAATGTGTCGTAGCTGGCTCACGATCGCGTAGAGCCCAAAGGCGACAGCCACGCCGACCGCCACAGCGCTGGGGACGACGACCCGCCAGTGTCGCACCGCTCTACGCCATGTCCGCGACGCCAAGGACACCGGCCGTGCGACCACCGGCTCGCCTCGCTGGAATCTCGCGAGGTCCTCCGCGAGATCCTCAGCGGATGCGTAGCGCCTTCCCTGTTCCGCCTCCAGGCACTTGAGACAGATGGTGTCGAGGTCGCGGGGCAGGTTCGAGCGGAGAAAGTGCGGGGGGATGATTTCCTTCCCTGATCGAATGTCGCCCACGACCTCATCGCGGTCGGGCCCCGGGTGCGGCGAGTAGCCCGTCAGCACGTGGTAGAGGATGCCGCCAAGTCCATACACGTCGGTTCGAGCGTCGCACTGGTCGTGCTGCCCGTGGGCCTGCTCCGGGGCCATGAAGTTCGGCGAGCCCATCGCGTAGCCAGTCACGCTCAGGTTTGCCTCGGAGCTCATGTCCCTCGCAATGCCGAAGTCGATGACCTGCGGCTCCCCGTCCGTCCGAATCAGCACGTTTGCAGGCTTGAGGTCGCGGTGGATAATCTGGTGCTCGTGGGCATGCTGCAACGCCTTCGCCAGACGCTCGACGAGCCTCGCCGCCTCCTCGAATGCGAAGGGCCTCTCCCTCGGGACGTGCTCCAGGTCCTTCCCCTCGATCAGCTCCATCGCGTAGTAGAAGAGCGCGCCTTCCTGGCCGAGGTCATAGACCGCGACGATGTTCGGGTGCTTCCCCATCTTCGCGACCGCCGCGGCCTCTCGATGAAGGCGGGCGACTGACGTGGGGGATGCGTTCTCTCCCGCGATCAGGATCTTGACCGCGCAAAGCGTCCCGAGCGTTCGATGCCGTGCACGGTAAACGATGCCCATTCCGCCTTGCGACATCTCTTCGAGGAGATCGTAGGGACCCAGCCTCCGCGGGATGTTGGGACGCCAGGGCGGGCCCGACGGTGGGTCCTGCGTTCCGGGAGTGTGGGACGCGGGAGACGGCCCCTCGGTGCCGACAACGGGACTCTTCGCCGCCCCCGGTGCGGGCGGCACCTGGGGCGCCTGCGGCGATGGGGCATCCGCGTCGGTGCCGATCGTCAGGAATTCTTCGGCGTTCGGATCGGGCATTGGCTCCTAGCGAGGCTCGACGACCGCGGTCACGCTACCACGGTGGAATCCCACCCGTCAACGCGGCAACGCCGGAGTAGAGAGGACTCGCATTCGGAAGGGTTCGGCGAACAACTGAAGAGCCTGGTTCAGAGGGGAGCGCAGTCGGGCGCCGTGCGCAGGCACTCCTCTTGGCGATCAGAGTCCCAGCTTCTTTCGCATCACCCGACGCAGCCGCCTCATCGTGGCGACTGCATCCTTCGCCTCCGCACGAGTTGCGGCCGCTCCCGGGTACCGGATGGAGACTGCGTACGAATTCAGGGTGTCAACCCGTGGGGCTTGAACGGCGAGGCTGCCGTCCTGCTGGATGCAAAGATCGAGGAGCTCAAGGAGGCCATGGACGCGAGGTGGGGAGATGCGCTTCGAGACAAGCAATGCCTTGAGGTACTTCTCGGCGCACTGCTGGCAGTGGAAGCACACCGGATCGGGCAGCGGATCGCGACGTCGCCGGCCAAGGTCGATGGCGGCCTTCCAGTCGTCCTCGGCCTTGTCGACCCAGTCAGCGACGCTTGCCACGCTGGTAGAGGACCTTTCCT